>CAZEQY010000012.1:0-98336 GCA_964514655.1 uncultured bacterium | reverse complement strand
TTGATCCCGTAGGCAATCTCAGAAAATACTCCTTTACAGATCCTATAGGGCATATTGAAAGCACTGCTGCCTACGATGACCTTTACCAGCTCACTGAAGAATCGGGCGTAAAGAACCACACCTATACTAACGACTCCATCTCAAATCGCTTAAGCAAAAATACCTCTTCCTATTCACTTGACGGTACAAACAAACTTTTAAGCACTTCTGAGGAACAGTTTGTCTATGACAAAAACGGCAACCTCATAGAACAAAAATCACCCACCAAAGACCTTCGTTTTACTTATGATGCCTTAGATCGTCTCACCAATGTCTCTGATGGTAATCAAGAGGTCACATACATATACGATAACTTCCATCGCCGAATAGCCAAAAGCATTAACGGCGAAGATCCGAAATATTACGTGTCTTTGGCCAACGAGAAGTTGGTTTCTACGACCCTGCAACGCAAGAGCTCTTAGAATATCGCGTCCTAGGCCTTGGAAAAGGCGCGGAACTCGGTGCAAGCATAGCTATAGAAATTGCAGACAAAATCTACTGCCCACTTCACGACCATCGCGGCAACATCGTTTGCCTTCTTGACATCGAAACAGGCCTTCCTCAAGAAACTTACCGGTACACCGCCTTCGGTGAATCTGAAACCTACCCTACAAAGCAGCTCCTCAACAACCCCTGGAGATACTCGAGCAAGCGTCATGATCCAGAAACCGGATTTATTTACTTCAGTAGGCGTTATTACGCCTCTATAATCGGCCGTTGGATCACCGCAGATCCTTTAGGATTTGCAGATGGGCCTAATCTGTATGCCTATGTTCACAATAACCCTACAACAAGGTTAGATTTATATGGTTTAATGGACGAAAGCGCTACATCTTCCAAAAAGAGTATATGGGATAGCTTTGCTTCCGGAACGAAACAAGCCTATGATGATAAAGTCCAAGAATATCGCGACATTCACACCAGTCTTTCTCAGCTTTTTCATAATGAATCTGGGCATACAGGGTCATCGTTTGACACTAATTCAGAATTAGATGCTTTTGCGAGCGGTATGGCACATCCGGGCGAAGATACCAGTAAAGGTGAGGGGTTTTTTGAAACTGATGCAGCAGGTAAAGTGAAAATGCTTTCGGCTGCAGCAGCTAGAGTTGTTTTAGAGTGTGCTGAAACCGCGGTATTATCATGGGTTAAGATCCCAAAATTATTGATACAGGGCTATCATCTAACTAAGCGAACAAGCAGTGCTGCTAAGGCTGCGTTCAAAATGCTTAACAAGTCTGAAGTAAAGAATTTACCAAAAAATCCGAATGATTTATTAAGGAAAGGGTACAGAGAGATAACTCATCCTATGGCAAGAGAAGGTGGTCACAGAACATTCGAGAATCCTGTTACGGGGCAAAGAATCAGATTCGATCCAGCGAAACCAGAAAAATCAGGGCATGGGGGTCGTGATCATTACCATTACTATAACTCGAATCAAACCGACCGGATGACTGAATATCTAGATATCAACGGCGATCCCTGCCCTCGACACTCCCATGAATCTCACATATACTCAAAGGAATAGTATGATTGATGCGTCCAAGTTAGATTTTCATGAGTCCACAATTATTGAATTTATTGAATGTAAAGGTAATATAGAAATTGTATGTGAAGAAGTGTTTTACGGAAATGAAATTCAAAGAAATGTAACTTTGCAGCTCAATAACGTATCGGCATTCGAAACGGATGCCAAAGATATACAAGGTAATCTTATGGCCGCTGAGGATGGGGAAATTATTTTTCTAGATTTGGGTCAAAATACAATGAAGTTAGTAGTCGAATGGAATAGCTTTAAAAATAACATTCGATTTACATGTGGATATAAAATTTCTTTCGAGAATTGCGGCATTTCGTTCAGTTAAAATAATGCTGGAAATAAAACTGAGACAAGGAATTTACCTAAAAATCCTGATTTCAATGAAGAGTGCTGAATTTTCCGAGCGAAATGATTGTGATGAAATGATTTTAACAGCTGATAAAAGATTGAAAGGGATTCTTCATTTAGAAAATCCAATAGCAATTAAAATTAATGAAAACTCATATCAAGATAGGCTAAAAATTTTTGCAGACTCTGGCGAGATAGAGATATTGTCAAATGTTGTGTTTCAAAAAAAGCCTACGCCCTCATTTCTCAGTCAATAACTACGCAACCATTTCTTGAATTTCAATCTCCTCACCATTCCTAAATTGCACTTCACGGATTACCTTCTCCACAAGTTTGTGGCCCCTTATCTTTCTCCACCCTTGCTGCGCAGAAGTAATGAGCTTAAAGACCATGGTCATCGCCGCCAATCTCGACCCACATCCTTTTGTCTGCCGCATTCTATGACGTACCGTTGCAAAGGTGGACTCAATAGGATTAGTTGTACGGATATGCACCCAATGCTCTGCAGGATAATCGTAGAATGTAAATAATTGCTCAAGATCCTTCCGGAGGGAGATATGATCGAAAGTTGTGTTTAAAATAAAAAGAGTATACCCGCAATAAAGTTTTCACCAAAAAACATTTAACAGAGGGATACTCATGAAACAGTAAAAATGGCCGCCTTGCTGCAAAATGGGATAGAAGCGGTGTAAAAACAGCCTACAAATATGACATATTAGGCCGTGTAACGGAAACCTCAATCTATGATACAGCTGGTAACAAACGTTCAACCTCTACAAACACCTACAACGCCTTGCACCTCCTTTCTACAACCGACCCAATGGGCTACAGTACCCACTACCGCTATGATGGAGCCGGACGCAAAATTGAAGAATGGCAAGAATCGCCAACAGATGGTTACAGTAAGACCACCTACGAATACGATGCTCTAGGCCGTCTTTGCTGTACAAAACGCTACTACGGCAAAGAAATCACCAACTACATCGCAACCCATCTTGAGTACGACAACCTAAATCGTATTACTTTGGAAAAGCAAGTTGACATGACTGGCCAGTGTACTAGCTGGACCTGGTACGAGTATGACGCGCTAGGTAACTGCACTCTCAAGCGTACAGGACACCTCGAAGGCGATGATGCTGAAGTGAACTATCGCTATAACTCCAAAAGTGAACTTGTCGAGCAAATAGATGAATGCGCAAGCACAACTCATATTCAATATAATCACACCTTTATCAATAGCAACGGCGTACAAATACTTCAAAAAATTACAACACAAAACAAAGATTTAGGGGAGAGATTTTTATTAATGAGAATAAAACAAAATCGCAAAATCCATAAAAATCAGTGTCAGGTCTCATAGCATGAATTTAATTCGATTTTCGATAAGAAAACAACATCTCAAATAGAAGCGCAGAGGAATCAGCAATGAATGACTGTGAAACAAAAAAAGAGGGTATTCGTCTGGCAAAAGAAATTTTAGATGGCAATCTGCATTTGATTAGCGGATGTCGCATAATTACTGGTTTAAGTTGTGATACTAATAACCCTGAAGATGATATTTACCTCCCATTTATTGCTGTTGATTCAGAGACCGATCATTTGCCGATGGGCTCAGTACGTGCATTATGTGACCCGGACTACCTTGTGAGAGTGGACAAAGAAATTAACCGTTATATTGATCTTGAAAGCGACGATATACGCGAAGCCTGTGTTGAACTGATAAAGAAACTTTCCGATGAGTTAGGTAATATAAGCTGATAAAAAGGTAGGGGGTCATGTCATTTCTTGAGCAAACGGCCTATAATTTTAACGATTTTTTAAAAGGGGTTCATGCCTATTTTCCCGCCGGAGTCAGCGGGAAAAATAAATTAAAGCCACATGAACGAACACCAAAAGAGTCAACTGCACCTGGAACACATTCAACATTTAAGAGAGATCCTAAGTCTGGAAAAATAACCCATTATTCGACTTGGAAAGAAAATACTAATTCCCATCCTTTAGATCCAAACCCTAATCCTTTTAAGAAATATAAAGAATATCATGGAAACGGGCAGGAACAGGAAGGGCACTTTATGAAACAAAATCAGGAATACTCAGGCTTTCCTCATGTTCATAGAGTGAAAAGAAATCACAAGACTGGTAAAAATGAGGAAATAATCGAACGTCCAAAACTCTGGGAAATTCCTAGAGGATAAGAATTGACATGTTAGAATTGTAAAATCGAAAGGCTTCTAAATGCGCGCACATGAACTATTTTGGTTAATGCATTGGTTTGATTCACAATGTGATGGGTATTGGGAAGATTGGTATGGGGCACATTTTGAGACCACTCCAGATATCGGTTGGGTGCTTTCTATATGCATAGAGGAAACAGAGCTGGAAGAAGTAGAATTTCATGAAATTCATAAGCAAAGTACTCCTGCTGATTGGTATCATTGCTACATTGAAGATAAAAAGTTCATTGGAAAGGCAAGTCCTAACAATCTGTTTAAACTTCTTCAAACTTTCCGCCTTTGGGCTGAACAGTATTCTCAGCCAATGGATACTTCTGAGATAATAGTTTCTGACGAACAGCTTAGCCTGTTGACAAAATGGTACGACTACTGTTGTGCTAAAGGATTACGCTCAGAAAAACGAATCAGAATAGCAACCATTGGGAATCCAGGCTGGAGTTTATACATAGACCTGGACGGAACCGGCCTTGAAACAGAAAATTTTGAATATGTACAAGTCGAAAGAACAGAGAAAGATTGGTATCGCTGCTTCATAAGGAATAATATTTTTTATGGTCCCGGTGGTAATTTCAACCTTGGAGAGGTCTTAGAAATATTTCAGAATTTTGTCGAAGCAAAATAACAAGAAATTGACTATGGCATGTTATACAACCGACGGCAAACGCCAAAAGAGTCAACTCCACCAGGAACATATTCAACATTTAAGAGAGACCCTAAGTCTGGAAAAATAACCCATTATTCGACCTGGAAAGAAAATACTAATCCCTATCCTTTAGATCCAAACCATAGTCCTTTTAAGAAACATAAAGACAAATTGCGAGGTTAAGGGTTGAAAAGAATCCAAGAGATGTGGGATACTTGCTATTCGCCGGGGAACTTGTGAAATGTGTCAGTTCGAACCAGGTCAGAATCGGAAGATAGCAGCCTTAAGAACAATGAGCATGTCATAAATCATCTCCGGCATTTTTTTTGCCTTAATACGGATATAATTCCTTAAGAGGGATGTCTTTGTTTGAGACTTCAAGGGGTCTATCAACAAATAGGCGGATCCAGATTTCCAAGATAAGTATCGCATACAAGGGCTGGATGTAGGCTGTAGGGTTATTTAAGGCCTTTTTGATCCATGATGATGAGACAAGGCCCATTTCTACTAGCGCTCCTTTCTTTAACGCAACATAGAGCGGCCACACTTCTTTAGAAAGAAAGAGGCTAGTGTCCATTTTTTGAGTAAGTGGCCATGTGGCCATTTCGAGCGGCACTTCGTGGTTTTGTTTCCAAAAGTCTAAAAAGTGAGCGATTAAATCAGGGCTTGCCCAAGCTTCTGGGCTAATAGATGCAAAAAATTCAATCAGCTGATAGTCCAAAAATGGGCTTTGGGAGTGTGTGTTATGACTTTGGGCTATACGTAGGCGGCTTTCTGACAGGCCGTCTGTCACAAAGCTTTTGATCGTTAGATAAAAGAGGCTAGCATCAAGCTTACGTATGCGGGCAAGGTTGTAAAACTGGTGGATAAAAATATTTACATCAAAGTGTTTAGAAAGTTCCGGCGCAACCTGTTCAAATTCTTTAGGGCTTAATAGGAGCTTGTTTTCGATAAAGCCAATGAGCGGCGTTGCTTCCTGACGCCTTCTCAAAGAGTTAAGGTGCATGCGAGGCGCTAGATAAAATCCAAGCTTAGACCAAAATGTAGGGGGATAGTAGTGACCTGTTTGGTAGTGGGTCTGAAATACTTCAAGGGCATCACTAGAAAAGTCGTAAAATTCTGTAGCGATGCCTGTTTCAAAGTAGGCTACGCGGTTATTTTTTTGGCATTCTTTAACAAATTTCCAGCTTTCAAGGGCGCTCATTTCGGCATTGGGCATTTCCATAGCCCATACCATGGGGATAAGGCTTGAAAGAAAGTCTTCAGGCTTTAGTGTTGCTTGTATAATTTCCGGCTGCATCTTCAGCGTGTCCCAGATGAGTAAGGAGCCAGCTTTATTAGCAAGGATAGCGCCATTATCTTGTGTGCGCTTTTGCATAGCCTTTGTAAGTTGACGTTCAAGCTCGCAATAGATTTCTACCGAGGAGTTAAAGCGCGCTGAATACTCATGTGTAAATGTGCTGCTTAAAGACCAGTATTGATGGATTGCACACTTGCCCGAAAGCGAAAGCTTTAGGTAGTAGCCGGGAAGTAGGCGGTTTATAGCTTCGATGCTTGTGGCATCTTGCGAGATAAAGCCGAGGCTTAGGCTCGATGCAAGGCCTGCAAGGTCGGGCGTAGGGGAAACTCTTCCTGTTGCAAGTATTGCCTTTAATGATGTTGCTATATAGGCGCCTTTTGGATGTATGTGCCAGTAGAGGGGATAGATGCCCATTCTATCGCGAACGCAAAACAGTTCTTTTTTTCGCTCATCAAGTAATAAAAATGAAAACTCGCCATCAAGCTCTTGAAAACATGCTTCGCCTATCTCTAAATAGCGTTCTAACAAAGATGCATGCTCAAACAGTTGCCCGGAAAAAACAAGCCACACCATCTTTGATGCATCTGATTGAACGTTCATCCCTCCCATTGCAATGTTTTGAAAACGGTGCGACGTAAAACTTGCTCGTTCCAAAGCAAAAGGGGGTCTTACCCACCTGAGCATGTCCTCAAGTGGTTCTGTAGCGGCAACGTCATCAAAGGTTACAATTGCGCAGTGTCCCGTCATATTATTCTTGTTACCATAAAGGGGAATTTTTGGTATTGTTTCTCTGTTTATTTTTGTTGAAGGAGCGTTCTATGTACAAAGCTTTGCTTATTGCTGTCATGTGTGCAGTGTCAGCCTGCCAGTCTCGCTATGCAGACTTTTTTCCCTACCACGATAACGGTACAAAAAAACCGTCATTTACTCTTCTTCCTGTTGTTGACGATACACATAACCCCCTTCTAAAAGGCTTTTCCGAAGAGCTTACAAAGGCCGTTCGCAATCGCTTAAAGCGAACAGGAAAAACATATAGCCCACCAATTGCTGAAATGAGACGCGATCTTGGTAGTGCAAGTGCAAAAGAACTTGCTGACACAAAAGACCTCAAGATGTTTTCTCGCTTTAAAGGAAGCGATTTTGTCGTTGTGCTAGACACAGTCGATTGTCAGGTAGTTCCCTATAAGCGCGGTACAATCAAGCCTCTTTATCCTGCTGACATAGATCACGACACAGCAAAAGTGCTTATGATCGCTATGCGTCTTGAAATTGTTGACCTTAAAGGCAAAGAGCCTAGAATTGCTCGTATGGAACTTGTAAAGAGCAATCATATGATCACCGACGAAGTGCTAGAACAAGCTGAAAAAGGCAATATGCAGGCTTTAGAACTTGTACGTTCGCGCCTTGCTAGAGACTTAGCAAATAAGATCGAAGAAACCGTTTGCATCAAAAAATAAGAGGGTTAACATGACAGATCCTGCTGTACTCTTTGTTGCGTTATTTGCCCTTGCAATATGTATGATCGGTATTATTGCAAAGTGGAAGCTGCTAGAGGTGCCTTCTGTAAGTAGTGCTGAAGGCCAAAAGCTAACCCTTATGAGCCTGCTTATTGGCTTTTTGCTCTTTGTGTTTTCTTGCGGGTTTGTGCCTGCGTGGGTGACAAAGCTTATACAGTACATGGACACACATGGCTACTCTTCGTTTTCTGTTGCTGAAAGCGATAATTTCTCTCAGCTTGTGGCGATAGTTGTTACTCTTATTTTGCTTGTTGGCTTTAGCCGTATACATCCAGATGCCGTTCGCGAGCGCATTTGGGGTAATAATGTCTTTAAAGCATTTCTAAAGGGTATTTTGTATTGTGTGATTGCCTATCCCATTGTGATGACGGTGGTGCAGGGCATTCATCTTGCTGTAGACTGGTTTGGCAAAGAGCCTGTACATGAACAGGTAGCATTATCTCAGCTTAAAGCTATTCAGAGCTATCCATGGCTGTTTTGGAGCTTTGCTTTTTGTATAGTAGCTATAGTGCCTATTGTGGAGGAATTTCTCTTTCGCGGACTTTTGCAGAACTACCTTGGTAACTTTTGCGGGCCAAAACTTTCGATTATCATTACTTCTATACTCTTTGCGCTTTTTCACTATTCGCCCTTACAAGGCTCTACAAACATTGAGCTTATGGTTGGGCTGTTTATGTATTCCTACTTTATAGGGCTGTTCTACATGCGAGAGCGCTCTTTATGGACTCCGATTGCTATGCACGCTTCGTTCAATGCGCTTACAATTTTTATAATGTTCTACGTAATAAAATAGGGGAAATCTTATGAGAGTTTCTGTGCTTGCCTGTAGTTTTTTGTGCCTTTTTGCGACAAAGAGCTTTGCCGATTCTAGCTATACTGATGGGCAAAATGCCTTTACCTTTGACATGCTTCGTGCTCTTGGCAAGAAAGACGCCAATATCTGCATCTCTCCCTATAACATATCAAGCGCACTTCAGCTTGCCTATTTTGGTGCTGAAAATGCCACAAAAACTGAAATTGGATCAGCGCTTCATCTACCGATGATGACTGATCAGGCGCTCACTGATACTATAATGAAGTATGAGAAGTCGCTTGGAAATGCCGCCATCAACGCAAAAGCTGTTGCCGTAGATCGCACCTTTTTGCCTACAGACTCGTATCTGCAGACAGTGAAAGATGGCCTTCAGGCAGATGTTTTTGAGGTAAACTTCATAAAAGAGCCCCAAGAGGCTTGCAAGAGCATTAACGACTGGGCAAGCAAGATGACGAAGGGGAGAATCACTTCGCTATTAGAGCCTGCTAATGTAACTCCTGCAACAAGGCTTGTGCTTTTGAGCTCCATCTATATTAAAGCTGCATGGACAAGTCCATTTGAAGCAAAGATGACTCAAGATGCCCCATTTAAGACATTGAGCGGTCAAGATAAGACAATTGCTCTTATGCAAAAAACGGAGAATATGCGCCTTTATCAAGATGATAAGGTACAGGTTGTCTATCGCGACCTCGTGCAAAAAGATCCTCAAGATGCAAGGCTCGAAGTTGTTTTTGTGCTGCCTCAAGACGTAAACAGTGTTCAGCTTTCGCAAGATCTTGTTGCCTCATGGGATAAACAGCAAAACTACGAATACGTACAGCTCTTTGTGCCAAAGTGCCAAATACGCGAGCGCTTGAGTGTGAAGAAGCCTTTACAAGCGTTAGGGATTCAGCAAGCTTTTACTCAGGCGGCAGACTTTACGGCAATTAGCCCAAAGAATGACCTCATGATAAGCGATGTTTTGCATGCTGCCTTTTTGATGCTTGATGAAGCTGGCATTGAGGCCGCTGCAGCAACGGCAGTTGTTATGATGACAAAATCGGCACTCGTGCCAAGCAAGCCGCCGGTTATAGTTCGCTGTGACAAGCCATTTTATGTGTTAATTAGAGAAAAGGCTTCTGGTTTAGTGCTTTTTGCAAGTTTAATCGCCTCGCCTGAAAAGGTAGAGAAATAAAATATATTAATATGGTATAGTTGACGACTGCTATGGTGCTTCGCCTAATGCCTATGCAAATTATCTCATATGGACTATCGGATACTGGGCTTGTTCGTAAAAATAACGAAGACGTCTGGGGAAGCCTACCCCAGTATCATCTCTACGTGTTGGCAGATGGAATGGGTGGGCATCAGGCAGGGGAAGTAGCAGCGCGGGAGACGAGCCTCTTTTTGCTTACCTATCTTAGAAAAATTTTTGAAAAAGATCAGGTAGAAACGAGAAGCTGTGAAGAAGTTAAAGAGCTTGTTCGCCTTGGTCTTGTAGAGGCAAATCATTTTGTCTACAAGCTGAGCCAGACCCACGAGCTCTTGCGGGGCATGGGAACTACCTTTGTTTCGTTATACTTTCACGATGCCTCATGCGTCATGGCCCATGTGGGGGACTCTCGCATTTATCGGCTTAGGGCTGGTAGCTTAGAGCAGATGACGCACGATCATTCGCTTGAGCGCGTGCTGCAAAGCACCGGTAAAATATCTTCTTGGCAACAAGAAGATGCGCATGTAAAAAAAATCATCACTCGCGCAATAGGGACAGAACCCTTTGTGGAGCCAACGATAGAAGTGGCAAAGGTAGAATGCAGGGATCTCTACCTTCTTTGCTCAGATGGCTTGACAGACCTTGTGACAGATGATGAGATCAAAGAGCTGCTTATGCAGCCATTAACAGTAGAAGAAAAGGTGCGAAGCCTCATTAGCGCGGCAAAACGTAAGGGCGGGCACGACAATATCACCGCCGTATGTATTGAGGTTAAAGAACTACATGAAAAGGATCTATCTCGACAATAACGCTACAACTCCCGTAGATCCGCGCCTACTTGACCTTTACACAAAACTAACCTTTACATCCTTTGGCAATCCATCAAGTGTCCATAGCTATGGCCAAGAGGCAAAGGCATATCTTGTAACAGCACGCGACAAAATAGCAAACATCTTTGGCGTGAGATCATCGGAAGTTGTATTTACTTCTTGTGCTACTGAAGCGCTAAATATGATGCTTAAAACACCTGGTCACATTGTTACTAGTGATGTAGAGCATAGTGCCGTGTATAACGCGCTACAAGGCTCTGATGTTACTTACTTGCCAGTAGGGATAGAAGGCGCCCCAACGCCTGAAGCGCTAGAAGCTGCAATACGTGATACGACGCGTCTTATAGTGCTTATGTCAGCAAATAATGAAACTGGCGCTATTACTGATATCGATGCTATGGCAGATATTGCCCTACGAAAGGGGATACCCCTTATTGTAGATGCTGTTGCCCACTATGGAAAGGCTCCATTTACGCTTCATCCGGGAATCACCTGTGCGGCCTATAGTGGCCACAAATTTTACGCACCAAAGGGCACAGGCTTTGCTATCATCCGTAAAGGATATAAGGTGACGCCTCTCATTAAGGGAGGGCATCAGGAACATGGCATGCGGGCAGGCACAGAAAATCTTGCCGGTATAGTAGCGATGGCAGAAGCTGCTTCGTTTATTGACAAGGAGCTTGATACATTTATCGGTACTGTACGAGAGCTTAGAGACTATTTTGAGCGCGAAGTGCTGAAGATCTATCCAAAGGCCGAAATTAATGGCAAAGGCCCACGCATTGCTAATACATCTAACATATGTTTTAGAGGCATTGATGGAGAGGCGTTACTGATGTATTTAGACCTCAATGGCGTTTTAGCAAGTTTAGGCTCAGCCTGTTCATCAGGTAGCATTGAACCATCTAGAATTCTTCTTAATATGGGGCTATCTCGCGATGATGCCCTTTCATCAATTCGATTTTCGCTTAGTCGCTTTACTACTTTAGAGGAGATAGATCAAGCGCTACACGTAATAAAGGGCTATTTTAGATCTCAGGCTCTTTGAGTTTAAGGCGGTCGCGATAGGCACGTTCAAGCCCTGTAGCTACTTCGTCAAGGTCATCTGTAATAACAAAGAGGTCTAGGTCGCTTTTGTCGATGCACTTTTGAGCAAGAAGCGTTTCCCTAACCCAGCCAAAAAGACCTTTCCAGAATGTTGTGCCAATCAAATAAATTGGAACCGGTTGAATTTTTTTTGTTTGAATGAGGGTGAGGGTCTCAAACATCTCATCGAGTGTGCCGTAGCCTCCTGGCAAAAAGACAAACCCCTGCGCATAGCGCACAAACATTACTTTTCGTACAAAGAAGTAGCGAAAGCGAATTTTGAGCTTAGGATCGATAAATTCATTAGGCTCAGATTCAAATGGCAGGTCAATAACGAGGCCGCAGGATCTACCTTGGGCCTTTTGCGCGCCCCTGTTTGCCGCTTCCATAAGGCTAAGGCCCGCGCCTGTGATAATGCTAAAGCCTTTTTTTGCGATCTTGTAAGAGACATCAACAGCAATTTGGTAGTAGGGACTAGACTGCTTAAGACGTGCAGAGCCAAATATGGAGACTGATGGCCCTATGGAGGAGAGTGTTTCAAAGCCTTCTACAAACTCAGAGATAATACGAAAAAGTCTCCAAGAATCGTGCTGGGCTGGTGTGATATCCCCCGGATGAGTAAACTCCGGCATAATATTGCTCATAATGTACCTTTGCTATTTGATTTGGACCATATGTATGTAGAAATTATTTTGCTAGATTTTTTTCTAGATTTTACAGGGTGTAAGGCTTTATGATGCATGGCTATGAACTTAGGCGTATTGCAAAGACTTCTCCTGATTAAACAGACGCTATTTGGTGTTACCTGGCTTGTGGCAAGTGCTCTATTGCCTTATCTACAAAAGGATATGCCCGTTTTTCGTCCCAATATTTGGCTGCTTCTCTTTTTTGCTTTTGTGTCTGCGCGTTTTTCTGGGATGTGCTTTAATGGCTATTTTGATCGGGCATTTGATGCAAAAAATCCACGCACAAAAGACCGCCCCTTGCCCCTTGGAGAAATATCTCCGGTAGCGTGCCTTATTTTAGCTATTGTCTTTTTAGCCCTATTTTTTGCTGCTAGCTGGGCAATAAATATCCACTCAGGCCTATTATCTCTTTTGATGGGGGTAATAATTATCATCTATTCGCTCACAAAGCGCATTACGGCCTTATCTCACCTTGTTCTTGGGTCCATCTACTTTTTTGCGCCTCTTGCTGCTTGGATGGCCTTGACAGGGGAATTTAGCGTAATTCCACTGCTTTATGGAGGCGCTTTTTTCTTTTCCATAGCAGGCACTGATATTATCTATGCTTGCCAGGACATTGAATTTGACCAAAAAATGGGCCTATATAGCATTCCGAGCATGCTTGGCATAAAGCAGGCTCATAGTTTAGCAGCTTTTATGCATGTAGCAAGCGTTATTTGCCTTGTCTTAGAAAGCCTCTTACTTGGATCGACAATTCTCCTTGTTGGCGCCTTTAGCGTAGCTTGCATGTTTAGCTTTAGCTATATGCTGCTTTTATGTGGCCATATTTCGCATATGGCGGCCTTTTGGCGCATGAATGCGCTCTCTGGCATAATTATACTCATCTCCACCTGTAGCGCGGTTGTATGTCACGTTTTATTGTAGGTATAACGGGCGCTTCCGGCGCGCGGCTTGGTTTTATCGCTGTTAAGGAGCTAACAAAGCTCAAACATAATGTGGAGCTTGTCTTTAGCCGCGATTCCATAAGCTCCGTACTACAGGAGATGGGAGATTCTTTTGCGAGCCCACAAAAATTTATTGAGAATATCCCTGAAGAAAGCCGAAGCTACATACGCCTGCACCAGATACAGGACTTTAACGCTCCTATTGCAAGTGGTTCATTCAAACATGATGGCTGCTTAGTTATTCCCTGCAGCATGGCAACGCTCGGGGCTATAGCTACGGGTGTCTCTGACAATCTACTAAGGCGAGCTGCTGACGTGACGCTAAAAGAAAGGCGCAAGCTTGTTTTAGTTGTACGAGAAGCGCCCCTTCACGAAATACACCTTGAAAATATGCTTAAACTTGCCCGCATGGGCGCTTGCATCTTCCCACCCGAGCCTGCTTGGTATATGAACCCAACATCAATGGAAGAGATGGAACATTTTCTTGTGAGTAGAATCCTTGATCAGCTGGGTGTAGACATCGGCGCCCCTCGCTGGGGCTGTTAATTCTTACTCTTTGGCTATTTCCCCAAAACCTTGCGAGCAAGCATATGAATATTTTTCTTTTTGCGAAAGGCCATAGGACCCTGTTTGCCAGAAGAGACTTCGTGCAGGTTTTCGATGGCTATAAAGGCATCGTGGTCTATGCTATAGATGAGGTTTTTAAGGTCTGCAAGCTGAAGACGCTCGATGATGATGTAGAGAATTTCTGTAGATGCACCTGAAAAGCCGCCGCGGCCATACATGATTGTGAGGCCAAGACCCATCTCGTGCATAACAGCTTGGGCAATTTCGTTATATTTTGATGAGATAACTAATACAGACTTTGTTTCGTCAAGACCTACGATCACTGTGTCCATAATTTTGACAACGACGATGTAGGCAATAAGCGATAGTAGCGGTGGGTGCCAGTCTTGAAAGACAAGTCCTGCTGTTCCAAACACCAATATGTTGCACAAAAACACTGTCTGACCAACCGTAAAGCCTTGCTTGCGGTTGATGATAATGCCCAAAATTTCGGTGCCGTCAACGCACGCACCACCGCGAATGATGATGCCAATGCCAACGCCAAGAATAGCACCGCCAATTACCACAACTTCAAGGTAGTCGCCCACAAAGGGTGTCGCGATAATATGAGGCATGATAAAGAGGAAAAAGGCAAACGAAAGTATGGCTGTAATAATCTGTATAACAAAGCTCTTTCCAAGATGGCGATAGGCTAAAACGATGAAAGGTAGGTTAAAGATAAGCAAAAAGAGTGGGAGGAGATCGTTGCCAAATGCGCGGGCAGCTATCATCGCAAGACCAACAGTGCCACCGTCAATGAGGTTGTTTGGCAAAAAAAAGACCTTAATTGCAAATGCTGCAATAAAGGCTCCTAGAAACATCTTGAGATAAGAGATTATGTATGTTGATGCGAACTTTGTTTGCTCTTGGGAATGCTGCTCGATAGCCATCTCTCTATTTTGCGATAAACAAAACGCGGGAGACGGGGCTCGAACCCGCAACTTCCGCCGTGACAGGGCGGTGCTCTAACCAATTGAACTACTCCCGCAGTTTGGGCGCAACAGGGCTCGAACCTATGACCGCCTGTGTGTAAGACAGGTGCTCTACCAACTGAGCTATACGCCCTAAAACGTCAAAATCTGACGTTCAAGTGCCAACATTCTACGTCCCCTAGACAATTTAGGACAAGGATAATTAGTTAAAATAAATAGTTTATAAAAATTAAGGCGTGTGTATAATGATAGTATAGAGAGTAGGTGAATTTGCATTTTTGGAGACAAACTGCATGCCCCCAGAAGATGATAAGCGTAGCATTTTCTCTCACGTAGGCAATTTTTTTGGCTGGCTAGGCGAGCTGATCACTGAGCAGGCACGCATGGAGGCCCAAAAAGAGCAGGCTATGCCCCCTGTACACATAGCTAGAGAGATCACGCTCCAGCAGCAAAAAACAAGCGAAGTTATTGCAAACGCAGAAGTCATCTGCAACCATTTGGACGAAATCAAGCTTAAACTTATTCAGGAATTTGGCAAAACAGCTTCAGGGTTTATCTCAAAGTGCATTGACCCTATGGTTGATCACGCAAGAGGGCTCATAAAGGACCTAAAAGAGCCTGCTAGAGAAGAAAAGCACCTACACAACCTGCTCAGCCAGGCTATAGAGAGTGTAGAGCTTTATTCACAGTTTAGCGATGAAAATAAGCTTAAACGAAAGATCGTTCAGGTAGCCCAAAACCTTATTAAGCAGTCGATAGATAAGGATTTAGAGGTGCTGGCAAACTACAAAAAGCATGCCATCGAAAGCTGTACGTGGCCATCTGATCAACAACAGATGCGCGAATTTCAAATTGATGGCTATCTCTATCCCATAATATCTGAGTTATTAGGCATGTCTGAGTCCCGTCTTGTGACGGATGATTTACATGCCTTTTTCGTATGGAAATCAAATGTAGATGACAGGCGAAATTCGCTTGTGGAGCTTGGTCTTTTAACGATTGATGCCATGACAGAATCTACAGAACGGGCCATAGTTGTGGTGAATGAAGAAGATGGTGAAATTATACTAGAAGAGCCCTTTCCCCAGCTTGTGAAGCACCAGCTGGAAGAGGCAAGCCTTGCCATGAGCTACCTTGCCACATTAGAAGATCGAGTGAATGATATATTCATGCGCCTACATGAGGGCTCTTTAGATGATGTGGAACAGCTTTTAGAGTACCTCAAAATGGATGCAGAGCGCTTTGTCAAAATAAGCGCCCACACCAAAAGGGTTCTGGATAGCTTCAAAACTATCAAAGAAGAAATCGTCCGCGCGGAGCATCTTCTTTCTGAGATGCGGCTTAAATAGGGTAAAAATTACGGATACGTAAGAAAGACGCTGCCATTTTATACATATAGCCAGCCACAAAACAAGGAGGCTATTATGGCAAGTAGTAATATTGGCGGTATCACAGGAGTTGCTGTGGGGCAAAATGAGGTTCCAAGAAGCGATCTTCCAAGTTTGAAGTATGATAGTTCGGGGGCGTTAGCGGTAACTCTTGCAGCTTTATCGGCAGGTAAAGATTCACAGAGTGCAAAGGTGCTACATGATGCTCGCATCAAGGTTCTTGAAGCGAATTTCAATGCCATGCAATCGAAAGAAAAAAGCGCTTCTGGAGATAGTGCCTTATCTATCATCGGCGCAATAGCAATTAGCGTGCTTTTTCCCCCAGCTGCAATCGTAGCTATTCCTGGAGGCATTATTAAGGGGGTAATCGATGGTTATAATGCCAGTTGCACAGGAGATAAACGCTATTGGCTGAAAGTTGAGCTAGATGCGGAAATAGCTTTTGCTAAACAGCACCCAGAGCTTCTTGGAGATGATAAGGCACGAAAAGAATTTGTGTATAACTTTATATATAATTCTGACCCTGGTTATAGCATTCGTCAGCATCCTCTGAGCGGAATGGATCAAGGCTGGGATGCTAACCGGCACGTATTTCCTGAAGCCCAAGCAAAATATGATGCACTCGCGCGCGATAAACCTTTACCGGTACGAGAGTATATTGACTATGACTAGCAGTATGCCTAATTGCAGTAGCTGTTCAGCTACTGCAAACTCGAGTTTGGACATTTGCGTGTGAAGCCGAAGGCTTCTTTGGAGTGCGGTAATTATTTACCGCTCTTAATTTTAGACCACGCACCGTCGCAACAATTGCCTCCAAAGCTAAAAAGCAGGTAAAAGTATTTGGCTTTGAAGCGCGGCATAGTGTGAGGGTATTTGTATGTACTGGACCTTTACGAGGGCAAGGTGTGTGGTCGAAAATTAAGAGCGGTAAAAAAATTACCGCACTCCAGAGCGAGCTTTAAGCTCGCAAATTGCAAATGTCCAAACTCGAGATTGCAGTAGCTGTTCAGCTACTGCAAAAAGTTCATTTTTAGTTCGCGGAAGAAAGTCCCAATCTGGCGCCAAAACGATAACATTTACTCAATCAAGTGTAATTTCACTGAGTGGGACGAGGGGGGCTTGATCATTGATGCCTTCGCAGTCAATGGCTGCAAGTTTCCAGCTTTCTTCAGTATTGAGGTTTTCTTTCCACCAAGGAAATGTTCGACATTGCTTGGGTCTTGCTTGGTAGATTTGACACTTATTTTCTTCTAAAAAAACACACGCATTATTTTTTGACTTCTTTTCGATAAGTGAATAGCGGTTGTTGCGCATGCGTACATACTTTCTTTTAAATAAGTCAAGAGTGATATCTAAGTGCTTTGCAATAGCTTCCATTTCTTCAAGAGTAAGCCAAACAAATCCGGGAGCTCCTGTGCAGCACTTTCCGCATTCTGTACACTTGAACCGCAACCCATTCTTATACCAAGGAAGCGAAGAATCTTGAGATGACATATAAACTCCAATGAGGTTGCGTGTTTCTAGGCTATTCTGCAGGCTTGGCGGTCATCATTATGCAGTCGGCGATGACGGGGAGGTGATCAGATGCGTACATACCGTCGACTTGAGCCGGCTGAACGCCGCTGATGATGATTTTTATGCTATTTGTCACAAAGATGTGGTCAAGGATAATGCCTGGTGTGCCGGTGCCTTGGAAGGGGAGTATGGCGCCTGGGCGGTTTGTGTAGGTCGATGTTGGGCCGACAGTGCCAATGAGTGCAATATCGCGAGAGTTACGAAGGCACTTGCTTGTGATGGTCCTTAGCACCGACATTCCATCAAAAAAGGGAACGTGGGGGTCATCTACGTGAGGTGAAAAACTGTTAAAGTCTCCGGCTAGTAGGCAGGGCTTATTTTGGCATATAGTGGCAACAAGCTTTACAAGAAAGTTTGCAGCATATTCTCTAGCATCAGCAGAGCTAAAGGCAACCTGCGTGCAAAATGCGGCAAATTCTTTTTGAGTTTTACGGTCGATAAAATGGGCTTCTACTGCCGTTCGGGGCTCGTTTGAGTAGGGATCCGGCGAAATAACATCCGGCGTTTCAGAGATATAATGGACAGTATGTTTTTGCAGGGTAAAGCGCTCTTTACGGTATAACATGCCATTTATCTCACAAGGCTCCTGGCCGGATTGAGGCAGCTTGCCAACAAAGCCATAATCTGTAGAGAGCTCTTTAAGCAGCTCTTCAATCTGGTTTGGGTAGAGTTCCTGAAAGCAGATAAGGTCAGCGTGCATGTCGTCGATGATGTCTAAAATGCGGTCGATTCTTGCTCTCCAGCGATAGGGCTTTGCAAGTAGGTGGTCATAGCGATCAAAGAGCATATTGTAGCTTGCAACGCGAAAGCTTGCTTCCTTTACCTTCAATGCTTCTAGTATGTTTTCATACTGGCTCTTGGTGTACTTTTTGGCGTCGATATTTTTGGAGTTACGGTAGTATTCCATAACAGGAATTATAGAGTTTTCCACAATAGCTTGAAGGGGGGCCGCTAGCAAAAGAAGCAAAGATAGTAGTTTAATATATGTACTCATCAGCAATCTTCCGTTTATCTTGGCCATCGAGAATATGAAACGTACGCAGTTTTTGGATGACAGTTTCTGAAAACTGGGCAAGGGGAATATAGAGTATGCGCTTTCCTTGGCGGTTTGCATAGGCTTTAAGGTGCTCTTCTGGCGGATGTAGGCCTGCATAGACAACAACAGGACGCCGAGAATAGTCTATAGCTGCAGCAAGCAGCACTTCATGCTTATGGGCAAGCTCGCTATAGTCAGGGTCGCTCCATACGTCATAGACGCGTTTTGCAGGGTATGAGAGCATAAAGCCGCCATATTCGCAGCGGGCAATGCCTGGGCCCACTATATCTTCAGACATCGAAGTTGCATAAAATGCCATGTCTGATTCTTGGTCGTTTTCTCCAAGCCATGTCATCCTTGCCGGATAGCGATCTTGCTTTATATCTTCATCAAAGATCACAACGCAAGATCCTACAAGTCCTGGCGGCCTTCCACGAGTTTTTACGTAGAGCTTTTTTTCTGGCCAGTGGCGAATGGTCTCTCGAACATCGATGCCATCTTCTAAGCTACTCGAAAAAGGCACTGTATGCTCGCCCTCTTCTGTTTGCTGCTGTACCCCTTTTTTCTTTAAGTAGAGGCCAAATTTTTCTACCACGCTATCTTCTGGAGGGTATGAACAGATAGAAAAAGGGTTTGGTGGGTAGTGCAAGCTGCCTCGCTGGTCTTTACGCAGCCTTCTCCAAAAAAGGCTTTTTTCAGATGGCGACTTTAGGTGAAAGTGTATGCGCCTTGATGATCCCCACACATCCTCTATAGAAAGTTCTGATACTGGTAGATCGTCTATATTTTTGTAGTGGGGGTATTCTGATCCAAGCTTCCATACTTCGTAGGCAAAATTATGATCTACACAGCCTTTTGCAGCACCTAATAGCTGAATAAAGTCCGGCAAGAGCATGCCCCGAATAAAGGCCCAGTTGCGACAGAAGGTAAAGAGCGTTTTTAGGGTATGTGCTGGCACTTTTCGGCGGATTTTTTCTTCGTATGGGATGAGTGCATTTTTTAGCAGGTTATAGTAAAGCTTATTTCTATCGGGAAATAGCAGCATGTCAGAGCGCCACTCTTCATAACATGTGCTTATCCAGCCACATTCGGCAAGCATCTCTCGAACTGAGTCTTCAGAATAGGTGCTAATGCTAATTTCAGTGCGCTCTTCATGTTCTAGTTGGGGATATGAGCTATCTTTTAGGTGGTTAAGTATGCCCTGAACATGACCAAAACCTGCTATTACTACGATTTTTTCATAGCTAAATGAAAGCTCTCTTAAGCGTTTTGCCATATAAAGCTCGCGCGATCTATCTTGCACGCCGCGAACTTGTGGATCAGGTCTTATAGTGCCAGAATAGGCTTCATAGTATGACTTAAGGCCTATTTTTGTTATGGAATAAGGATCTGGCAATAGCTCGTCATGCTTGGGATAGCCTGTAACGTCTAAATCTATACAAAAGGCGGGAAGCTGCATCTCTTGAGCGTAGCGTAATGCTTCGTAGCTAGCATCGCAAGGCTCTACGGGAAATACAAGCGTCTCGACATGCGATTTTGCCGTGATGATGCTAACGTCAGGAAGGCGGCTTGTGGCGTGCAAAAATGCTTCCTGCATGGTTTCCGGCAGCTCTACAGCCACACAGTCTGGTTGTAGCTCACAGCAGGCAAGACGAACACAGGCTGCAAGTTCCATGTTATAGTGGATTGCAGGGATGATGTGGATGTTGCCTTGAGTTATCCAGTATGCGTTAGAGGGCATATACTAATGCTTCATCTCCTAGCGTCATAGCTACAGCTTGTCTCAAAATAGCAGTCATATCGGCTTTTTCAGTAACGCTTTTTAGGCGCTTTGCTGCATAGCGGGCAATATTCATGCCGTCGCGCACGGTGTAGCGCTCATCGTTTATGTGGGCGCGCTGTAAAAAGGCTACCACATAGTCGAGGATGGCATCATCTACAAAGGGCAGGTTTTCTGAAAGTATGCGCCTTTCTTCTTCAGGCTCGGGAAAGTCTATGTAAATTTGTGGCTGCAATCGGCTATGGATATATTCGGGAATTTCAAATGTAGATGCATCTTCGTTTGTAGTCACGCATATGCGAAAGTCAGGGTGTGCGGCGATCTTTAAGCCCGCTACGATAGATTCTATATAGCGCCTTGCATCCAAAAGGGGAGCAAGTGATGCCCAGGATTTTTCGCCCATGCGGTTGCCTTCGTCCAAGATGCAAACCTGGCCGCGTATCATGGCAGTAACAAGTGATGAAGCAACGTAGCGTATGCCTCCAGATTTATCTACAACGGGAGTAATGAGCAGGTCTTCTGGGCGTGTATCCATGGTGCACTGGTAGATATATACATCGCGGTTGATGGTCTTTGCGGCGGCATAGGCGAGGGTTGTCTTGCCGACGCCCGGCTTGCCAATGAGGCGCGGGCTTAGGGGAATGTCTTTTTGGTCGATGACTAGCCATGCAGCAAGAAGTTGCTCCATAACATCTCTTTGACCTACCCAAGTGTTGGAAAGCTCATCTGGGCAGGCAAGAGCAAGTTCTATTCCTTGGATAGTAATTCTACTTTCTTGAAATGATTGTGATTCAGTCATAATTCCTCGTAGCTTTATTTGAACCGTAGATGAGACCTGCAGAGGCAATGTTAGCTCGTGCATTGGGATAAAGGGCTTCTATTTCGCTGATAAGTGTATCCGTTTTTTTGCGCACGGAATTTTGCCCTACAGGGCAGCGGCAGGTAATACGTGCAAAACCGTGCATCTTTGCAAATTGCTTGATATCGGCTTCAGAGATGTATATGAGCGGTCTGACAATAGTAATGCCAAAGTCGCGCATATGTAGCTTTGGTAAAAGCCCTGCAAATTCACCTTTATGAAGAAGGTTCATGAGTAGTGTTTGGGCATTGTCATCGCTATGATGGCCAAAGGCAATTGATTCGCAACCGGCTTCAAGAGCTGCCTTAAAGAGCATTGATCTCCTCTCTCTTGAACAGCCGTAGCATTCTAGGTTTTCAAGTTTTTTTTCAGATGTTCTGACAATAAGTGGGATATTCAAGTCCTTGCATACAGCTTCAAGGTAGCCTCCACTGATACTTGCGCCGCAGGTAAATTCACCACTGACATTTATAGCAGTAATTTTAAATGGTGGAAATCCTTTACCGGAAATTGCGTTTAAAAGAAAAAGCAGCGTAAGGCTATCTTTGCCGCCGCTTAGGGCAACAGCGAGGTTTGTAACGCCCTCTACGAGGCCAAAATCAAACATAGCCTTGCGCGTAGCGCTTTCGAGCCTTTTTCCGAGTCCGCTCCATGGCGGCTTTACTTGACATATTGTTGCATTCATGAGATATATAATACCCTGTTTCACAAAGTAATACAAGCCTATGAATGCAAAGCGTAATGATCCCTGCCCTTGTGGCTCGGGGCTAAAGTATAAAAAATGCCACGGCAAGATCCAGCAAGAGATCAAAAAAACTGAGCGTGCCTATATTTCTCAGGAGGCAGGAACTAATCCTGTATCTTCTCTTGCAAGCCGCATTATCCAAGCCCTAGAGACCGATGATAACCCTAAATTGGCCCCCACAACTATACCAGAGTCAAAAGCTTCAACCAAGGAAGCTGAGGTTCCCATCTTGCCCAAACCCCGCAATTTTAAGCAGTAGGCCAAAAAAAACAACAAATCGCTTGTTCATAATCTCCGACCTATGATATACAGTTATGCCATTAAATGCTGACATAGCTCAATTGGTAGAGCGCCCGATTTGTAATCGGATGGTTGTGGGTTCAATTCCTACTGTCAGCATTCTTTTTTTCCTTCCCTGGGAGTGTCGCATAGCGGCCAATTGCAAGGGACTGTAAATCCCTCGTCTCCGGACTACGTTGGTTCAAATCCAACCACTCCCACATTTTAAACTATATGGTATCTAAAGAGAACCCCGTTTTTGACCCCGTTTTTTGTAAGAAATGATAGCCTGTTTTTCTTACAAAAGCGCGAGGTTGTGTGTGTAGAGTAAAATTGAATTCTTTGTGCTCTCAAATATATGGGTATGAGCTGGTTATGAGTGGCGAGGACCGGATAACGTGCTATGCAATAGGGTGTGTAACCAGTTCGGCGATTTGCAAGCCACAGCTGTTAGTATTCAGCCCGATTCTTTCTTGCTGAAAAGCTGGTGTTATGAAGGTTTTGCGGGTTCAAGCTGTAGGTGCACCTTTTCTGAGGCTAAGTTGTTAGCTTCCCCCGTATGCGCATCTACCCCTGTTCCAACAACACCGACTATTGTGCCGGTAACTAGTCCCACGCAAGCTGCAAGCCCAATGAGGAACGCTCCGATCGCAGCTGCAATTGGGCCGCCTGCTACGCCCCCAACAAGAGCCGCGCCTGCCGCACCTCCAACCAATAGGCCTCCTATGGGAAAAGCAAGATTTTTAGCGAGCTTTTGGGGTGCTACTTTCGATTGGAGGTGATACGTTTCAGCACGAAATCCCTCTTTCGTAATAACGATTTCGTGTGAATCTTGAGGGGTCAAAGCAACGACTGAGGGCGTCACTCCATAATATTTTCCATCAACTACAATTTGCGCATTTTCCGGCGATGAAGAAATAAGCACCTCTTGCTCTTCTTTATGCACTATAGTATTACAACTTGTAAAAACAAAAGACAATAAAGTTATAATCAAAACCATTTTCTTCATAGATAATCCAATTGTATTGAAATAGAAAATTGTAGCATCTATTAAATTAAAGTTCACTGGGAAATTTTATCCAGAATTGTAGAGGGGGTTGGCCCCTCGGAAGTGTCGCATAGCGGCCAATTGCAAGGGACTGTAAATGCCCTCGTCTTCGGACTTAAGTTGGTTCAAATCGAACCACTTCCACATGTTACATGCTAAAGGAAGAGAAAAGCTCAAAAACAATTAGAAATAATTATCCAGGCAATAATCACCTGTTGTGGGGCCAGGTCGTTCATTATCTGTCAGACGGTAATAGTAGATCTCTAGATTGCATTTGTTGAAAACCCATGCATGGGGCACGCTATCATCAAAGAATACAAAATTCTGATCAGGTATTACAATATCTTCATTTCCAATTCCATATCGTAATCTTGCAGTTCCACTCTGTTTTATCAGAGCTACAAGAGGTCTATCGCCATTGCTGAAATATCGAGTATGGATTGGGAACTCCCCAGAGAATTCAGTTCTATTTTCAGTTGCAATCAACTGAATTTTCTGAAAACGATTGAGAATAGTTGTTACATTCTCGCTTTTGAACTCATGTACAATCGGACGTTCAATCACGATGTAGGTTTCTTGATTAGCTTTGTCGAATGGAGTATGCATGATTTGCCTTTTGCTAGAACCAGCTTTTTTGGTTGCGGGTGGTTTTGGTGCCGGTGCCTAGGCGTGCTGCGGGGGTGTCTCGGATGATTTCATCTAGGTAGACGATGCAGTCGCCGTCGCGGCTTTCCATTTGCACAAGGAGTGTTTCTTTTTTGTCTTCGGGGCGTAAATCCGAAACGCGCATTTCACCCTCTAGCAGTTGACGCGCTGTGTGGTCTTTATCTTTTATAAAATATGACCAAGATTCGCCAATCAAGATAACGCCGTATAGGTTGTGCTCTTCTACAGCGTGTTTTATGGATGCATTTACATGACTATGCGGAAGGTTTGGGGGGATGAGGTCCGCTGAAATTAGTCCTCTTTCTTCATCGAATAAAAAGAGCATGTTGCCATGCGTTCCATCTTGCTCGAACAATTGCTTGGCTTGAGCGTGAAAAAAGTCGGCCCATAGGTTCATGCAGGCTAATTTATCTGCCTGATCCCAGTTTGGTTGAGTATCCATATCACGGCTCCATATTGTTTGTTTTATTCGGTTTTTGAGCAATTAGTTCGATTTTGTCTAGGTTATAAGCAATGAGGCCGGTCTCGTCTACATCGCAGGATGCTATCATCGCATCTGCAAGGTCGCTTGCAAATTCTTCTTGTAGTGCGACTGGTAGATGCGAAATAAAGGTTAGCTGTGGTTTGAGGTAATTAACAAGTGCTATCTTGCCTTCAAAGAGCGTTGTGGTGGTCGTTACTTTGATAGAGAGCGGTAGAAAACCAACTCTTTTTAAAAGAGTATGTGCTTCTTGTTCTGTTAGGTAGACTCTTTGGCTCTTATAATGCTCAAAATAGGAGGCCCATTTTGCAGTTTTTACAAGGACTTCTGTAAGTGGGCCCACGTAGTTATCACGCTTTGCAGCTTCGATGACAAGAAGCTTTCCGCCAGGCAGAAGACATTGGTATAAAGAGCTGTAGGCTTTTTCCTGCTCTAGGACCCAATGAAGGGTAAAGGAAGATACAATAAGATCAAACTGGTTGTAAAAGGGTAAAGCCTTAGCATCTCCTGTCAAAAAAATGAGGTTTGGAGCGTACGTTGTGGCATCTGATGCATAAGCAATCATCTTATCAGATAGATCAAGCCCCAAAACAAAGCCATTAGGCACATTTTTTGCGATCACATTGCTTAAAGCGCCATGACCGCAGCCAACATCCAGTACGCGCTCATCTCCTTTCCAGGGATAGTTGTCCAGAGACTCTGTTACAAGATTCCATTGTAATGAGGAATTTTTGGCGTATGTAGCAGGCTCCTGCATGCTACCTGCAAAAAGCTGTGTAGAAAGTGTTCCTGCCATAATAAATCTAAACGTATTCATGGAATACGACTGTATCAGATCTCTGAAAAATGAACAATGCAGTTAAGGCTCTAGCGCACTCGGGAGTAGATGAAATGGGCCTGAGTTGCGATTTCGGGGGCTAGTTGCGGCATTTACAAGCCGAATGTTCTTAAATGTCAATCGATAAAAGTCTTGACAAAAGAGCCCTCTTGATGCAGATCAAAAGAAAAGTATAACATGAGGGTTTTATGAAAAAATTATATAGCGCCATTGCGGCCGTTGCCGTGTTAGCTACAACACTAGTCTTGGCAGATCAGCCAGATCTTCTTTCTTCAAAGATGCAAAATTCTGAGGAGCTTATTAATCGTTCAATGGACTATGCAAAAAATCACGATGCTTTCCGAAATCTCTTTTTTGTTGAGCATGAAGATGAGTTTATTCGTCTCGTAAAAGAGGGCCAATCACCACGAACACTTATGATTAGCTGCAGCGACTCACGCGTGACGCCAGAGTTTATTGCAACGGCAAAGCCAGGCGACTTCTTTGTTGTGCGAAATGCTGGTAACTTTGTTTCTAATTACAATACTTCAATTGATTATGACGGTGTTGCAGCTTCTATTGAATATGCTGTACAGGTTGTTGGTGTTCAAGATGTTATCGTTTGCGGTCACTCACAGTGCGGGGCCGTACAAGCGCTTTTTTACGATCAGGATAAGCTCAAAAAAGACCTTCCTTTAGCACAAAAATGGCTTCAGTGGGGAGAGCTTGCCAAAAAGATGGCGCTAGCAAGCCTTGGTGCTGATGCTCCAAAGGCAGATCTTTATGCCGCTACAGAGCGTCTTTCAGTCGTCTATCAGATAGAACATCTTTTAACATATCCCTTTATTAAAAAGGCAGTAGAAGATAAAAAACTCTATCTACATGGATGGCATTTTAATATTGAAAAAGGCCAGATCACCTTTTTCAATCCTAAGACAAACCATTTTGAACCATTACAGGCGCTTGTAAAGTAAAAAGATATGGAGATAAAATAGAGGGAATTGCACAATTATCACTAATACTGGAGGTAAGTTGTGAAGAAAATTCTTCTATTGTGCGTGAGTTTGTTGCCTTGTGTTGCAGAAGCTATGAACCTTAAAACACAGAAGGCATTGTTTCCTGACCCGGAACTTCGCAGAGTTATCTCACAAGATCAAGAACTTTCAAAAGACTGGTTTGCTTGGAACGTGCTGCAGCATCCTGAGAGGGACAAATGGATTCCTCTCTATGTTGCAGCGCTAGAAAAGCATAACTGTTCTATAGCCAAAAAGCTGCTAGATAAATTTGTTGCCGACCATAAAAAGCATGCTTCTTCACTTGGTCTTTCTAACGATATTATTGAGAGCATAAAACGCAATGCTCGAGTGAAAAAATCCTACGTAAAAAGTAGCAGCAAAAGCTCTAAAAGACGTCTAAAACTTCGCGATAAGGCTCTAGATAAAATTAAGAACATGCATGTTCCGGTAGCTCACCTTCGCGAAATTGCAAAAAGCCGCCGCTTTGTGCTTAAGATGAAAGAGGCTTTACGCACCTACTACAAGCATGATCCTCAGCTTAATGCGCTACGCTACTTAGTTACTGAAAATACTGATTATTCGTACGATAAAGAACGCATTGTCGACATTCCTGGCTGCCAAAAGACACTTTTGGTGCCTCATCCTGTCTCTGAAAAGTATGTAGCTCGCTACTATCAGGCAGTTATAGAACATAAGGTGCCTGTTCTTATCACGCTTTGCTCGCCCTATGAAGATCGAAAAGAGGTGATACCATTTTGGGAAGATACCAAGGTTCTGGACGAAGAGGGTAAAGAAATCCGCTGCACAAAGCTTGTGGAGCTTGAGCTTTATAAAGGTCAAAAACTTGCAGACATAAAAGACACCTCAAGGGCTAGGCTTGCTAAAGCTTCCGGCTTAGTGCCTGAAGAGTATTTTCCTCGCATTGTAGAGCGCCATCTTCGCCTGCAGTATGATGGCAAGGAGCATGAAGTTGTGCACCTTCACTATGAAAACTGGCCAGATCACCAAGAAGCTCCGGATGTAGAGGCACTTCACACACTTATCGAAAGGCGCGATAGCTTAGTAGATGGCCATGATAGCGTTGTTATGCTTAACTGCAAGGCAACAATTGGTAGAAGCGGCACCTTTTTCTTAACAGACTGGGGACGAAAGATCGTGTCCGCAATGGCAGAAGAGGGTATATCATTTTCGGAGATGAAGCTGAATGTGCCTCATATGCTTCTGCAGGTGCGCCAGTTTCGCCCAATATTGAGCGGAAATCCCACGCAGCTACGCCAAGCGCTAGACATCATTGGCCAGCATTTTGAGGACCTTCAACAAAAAGCTGAAGTTTGATATGCTTATCCGAAAAAATCGGGTATGTGTATGAAATCACTAGAAACTTTTGATATTGTCTCCTGGGAAGATGCCATCTCCAAAGATATTCAAGATAAGGCTGTACGAGCGTTAGAGTCCGGCAAGGTTCTTTATTTTCCCGCGCTTCCTTATGTCTTAGAGAGCAGTGAGCAGAAGTTTCTTACCCCTGATATTGTAGATCCAAAGTCAAAAAATATCAGCTATGACATTCGGTGCGATCGTTTTCATGGCTCTCTTTGCACAGGAAATGAAGCAGATATGTTAAAGGCTATGATCAAGCGCTATGCTATTACTAGCCGCAAATTTATAGAAAAGCTGCTTCCTCACTATACATCTACCCTTATCCAGGCAAAAACCAGTTTTCGACCGGTTGAGATTGATGGCCGAAAAAATCCCTCCTACAGAAAAGACGACACCCTCTTACACGTAGATTCATTCCCTTCTAGCCCTACAAAAGGGGAGCGTATATTACGCCTTTTTACAAATGTTCACCCGGGAACAAAGCCAAGGGTTTGGCGAATTGGTGAGCCCTTTGAGGATGTTGTAAGCAAAATGGCTCCAAGAGCCTCTCATCCGATCTTTGGTTATGCCTATTTACTTAACCTTCTTGGCATCACAAAGAGCTATAGAACGCCCTATGATCACTATATGCTCCAGATCCACGATACTATGAAGGGTGATAGTGACTACCAAAAGAATGTTGCCCAAGAGCAAATGCTCTTTCCCCCGGGCTCTAGCTGGATGGTATATACCGACCAGGTGTCCCACGCGGCTATGTCGGGGCAGCACGTATTTGAGCAAACCTTCCATATGCCGGTAAATGGGCTAAATGACCCCAATACAGCCCCCCTAAAGGTCCTAGAACGCTACTTTGCTCGCCCCCTTGCCTTAAAATAATTATTATTATATAATAATAGTTAGAGGGATAGAAAAGGAGGACCTGTACTATGAGTGCAATGGATGCCAATGTTTCATCCGTACAGTCGCTTCAGGCAGAAGCAAATGCCCAAATGATCCAGAATAACGTAGGTTCTATGTCTGGAGTTTCAGGCAGTGCAGGGACAGCTACGTTTAACGGTACAATTTCAGACCTTATGCAGAAGTACCCCGATATCTATAACAAACTAGTACTCCAGCAACTGGCATATGAAATTGTTCAGCAATGCCAGGATGAAAACGACCACTATCTTGAAGTCATTAAAGAAAATGACCGCCATTAATCCAATCTTTGAGGGATAGGTTAAGTTCTATCCCTCTTTTTTGTTTTAATTTTTTTATTGAAATATCTCTCTGTTCCTGCTAGGGTGAGCTTATATATAAAATTTAAATATATAGGTTAAGGGAATGGTGGATCCAAACGTAGGCTCATCCGACAATAGCGTTCAGGCACAAATAGTTTCTCAAATATATCCAAAAACAACAGTGGAGCACCTGCAAGGCCGAAAACTTTTTGTTGCAACGCCGATGTATGCAGGGCAGTGTACAGGACTCTACACGCGTTCGCTCTTTGGTCTTACGGCTCTTGCTACTCGCTTTGGCATACCCGTACACTTGAGCACTTCATTCAACGAAGCATTAATTCCTCGCGCGCGAAATTACCTGGTGGACGAATTTTTGCGATCTGATGCCACCCACATGATTTTTATAGATGCTGACATCGGCTTTAACCCTTTTGATGTGCTCTCAATGCTTGCACAGCAAAGTTCTAACCCCGTAGATGACCCCTATGACATTATTGCAGGGCCATACCCTAAGAAAGTTATAAGCTGGGAAAAGATCAAGATGGCTATTGATAAAGGAGCCATCGGCAATAACCCAAATGAGCTCACGAAATATATGGGCGACTTTGTCTTTAACGTAAAGCCCGGAACGGACAAAGTGTATCTTGGAAAGCCCGTAGAGGTACTAGAGGCGGGGACCGGCTTTATGATGATACGCAGAAATACCTTTGATGCATTCCGCGAAAAGTTTCCGGAATATAGCTATAAGCCGGATGATCCGCGTACAGAGCACTTTGATGGCAGCCGAGAAATTCATATGTACTTTCAGGCAGAAATTGACCCTAAGTCAAGGCGTTATTTATCTGAAGACTACTGGTTTTGTCAAAAGTGCCAAGAAATAGACATGAAGATATTTCTTTGCCCTTGGATGAAAACCTGCCATGTTGGCTCCTATGTATTTGGAGGGTCGCTACTTGATTTAATCCAACTTGGAGCTCCCGTGACAGCAGATCTTGCAGCCTTAAGAGATATTCGACAGCAAGAAAAGAAAGCGAAGGGGGCATAATTAGTGAACGATGTAGCGTATAGAGACGAAGTCAAAAAAGTGGTAAAGCACGCATCCCTTGGCGATAGAAAAGGTGTTGGAGCGTGCATTAATGCCTGCTTTTCTCTTAAAACATCACTTGATCGGTTAAGTCAAGCTCTAGTGATACTCGATGAGCTCTTTAGGTATTCTGTAACTAATTTTATAAGTAAACATAACTTAAGTGTAGAAGAAGCGACAAGTGTAGTTTCAGAGCTGCTATATGGATTATATGACTTGGGGATTGATCCAAGACAAGGTGGAGAGTACCTTCTCATCCAGACCATCGGAGCTCTTGGGTTTCAAAAGACAGCAAGCGATATACTAAACAAGCTATCAGACGATGAGACAGTAGGACTCATTTCGTTTTTATTTAGTCACCCAAATGAGGGAACCTATCGATTGCTTGATCTCTTCCATGATAGATATAAACCTCTTATACATGGTCTTAGAACATACTACTACGATGTAAAACAGCTGCAAAATACTTCTCATACCCTTGAGATCCATGCAGAAAACGAAGCTAAAGAGCTGCATGCCGCAATGACAAAGCTTGTTGCCACGATACAGTCATCACTTAGAGAGCTATTGGGAAAAGATGAACGAAGTGAAGAGCAGCTTAAGCAGTTTTTAGCATCATTTGCCTCATTTGACGAAGGGGCCTATACGCAAGCTGATTTTCTAGAGTTTGCTCGTATCTTTGGCTTGAGTGCCTATCCTCCAATATATCCCGAAGGCTATACAGAAAATGATCGTCTCTTGCAGAAGGTGCTTGATATTACAAAGATTGTAGAGCAACAGGCGTGGCCGCTTTTTTTACTGCCACAGGATACCCAGTCGATACTCTCGTTTGTCTTTGCTGTGATAGATCATCTCGAAGCTACACTTCGCCGGCCAAGTAAGTACAAGTTGGGCCTCGATCTGCTCACGTGCACTATTGCAACATGCGGCAAGGAGCTAGAGAGCTTGAGCTCACTACAGTCGCTTGTCGAAGGTTATAGAGTATTGCGAGAGTTTTTAGATAAAAAGGGCGGCATCAAAATTGCACTCAAGGACTATCCCATTGTCGTTTTTGACCAGTCAGAAAAGGCCCTCTTTGCAAAAAATAAGGTCTATGTTGAGCGCTTAAATCTGCGATATCAGGCAAATATTATTCATGTTTCCCGGGCAGAAGCCGAAGAATTTGCTAAAAGTTTGGGTATTTGGGGGCTTGTTGTCACAAAGCCTGATGGCACATTTGGCTTTGGAGGCGCAAGAAACTGCCAGTTTATGCTGACAGCAAAAGCTTGCAAAAATAATGACCCTAAAGCTGTTTTTGGGGATCCTGAAAATAAAATCCCTGGCAAGGCTCTATTTTTAGTTGATGATGATATGCTGATACCGGAGTCAAACCTCTTTACTGCTGCATTATTTGCTTTTGCCACCAAAAACCAGCCATTAAGTGCTGTTGGCTATCAGTTTGGTAGAGCATCTAAGTTTCACATACACTTTTGGAGCTTAAAGGAAGTCTTGGAAGGGCCAATAGAGCGTAATATGTTTCCCCAGTGGCTTGACTATCCAACCCTTGCCGGGCTTTCTGAACATGTACTACGGCCAAAGTTTTGTCTGAATTTGCCGCATGGCAATGAAGAAAGTCATTCACTATCTATTGCTAAGGGGCACTTCTTTTTAAAGCCATCACAGCATATTTCTGGTTCGCGCTATCCCACTAAACTGATTCCTACAAAGTTTTATGTAGGCCTTCCGGGATATCTAGAAAAGATGAATAGCTATTCGCTACTTATCTATTTGGCAGACTATTTCATAAATGCCAAAGGCACGAGGGGAACTCCTGTACTTCCTTGGAATGATAATCTAAGCGGCGCTAAAGTTTCATCCCTCGCAGAAAGTATGAACAATGCTTCGCACGAGCTTATAAAACGAGAGCTTCAGGCGAGATTTTGGCAGCGCGTTGAAGGCTTTTTCCATCTAGAGCTAGTGGGATATCGGCCCTTTTTACGTATTATAGAAGAGCTTAAAGGTACTGATATTGCGGCAGCTTGTAAAGAATATGAGCGCCAAAATCAGCTTACAGCTTATGAAAAAGAGGCGCTAGAGCGCTTGGCAAAGGTGTATACCACTCTCCAAAAGGATGCTAAGCTCTTTTGGAAGTTTGGCACTCTACTTGCTCAATCGCCAGAGCCTGCCCAGGAGCTTGAAAAGATCAAGGAACAGCTGGAATTTGAAGATAAAGTGAAATTTAGCGAATTTCCGCTCACAGAGGGTTTTTATCTTATGACCCGCGCACTTGGCAAAGGCCAGTTTTGTGATCTATTAGCAAAAGCTACCGTAGCAACTCTAGAAAGTCTGTAAAGCGCTTGAGATTTGCTTTTAGGCCGCTAAAGTAGCGGCTATCTATTTCTTCTGCTACAGATATAGCCTGTTCAAGGACCTGTCGTCCATATTTTGTCAGAACAGGGTATTTTGAGCGCTCATCGCCTTCGTGATAGTGGCGTTCGATAAATCTCTTTTGCTCCAGCGTTCTGAGGGCCTGAGAGGTCATTGTGATGTCTAAAAGAGCCTCCTGGGCTATTTCCCTTTGCGTGCAGTAGTCGCCATCAGCAGTTAATCTATCAATTGTGCTTAGTAGTAGATACTGTGTGTGGGTGAGGTCTAATGGTCCAAGAGCCGCTTCAAGGCCTCTTCTCCAGTTTGTACTTACTTGCCAGAGCAAAAGCCCCGGGCTTTCATTAAATTCCATGCGTCAAATCCTATATGTATGCATATAATATATATACATACCATTCACGTTTTTTCTATTTTTGTCAACAGCGCACAAACTTTTTTCATAAAAAAGTGAAATAAAAACCTATTCTACACATAGATATGAGCGTGATTTAACATTTTTCAAGAAATTATGTGTTGACAATATGCAAAAAAAAAGGTAATGGGTGAGGTATATACAGCAAACAGTATGTTAAAACAAAAAAACCATAAAATGGAGAAAAAAAATGGTAGTTAAAGCAAAAAAGAAAACAACAGCTCGCAAAACTGTTGCTAAAAGAGTTGTAGCTAAGAAAGCAGTAGCTCGCAAGACTGTAAGAAAGCCTGCTGCTCGCAAGCCAGCTGCTCGTAAGACTGCTGCTCGCAAAACTACAGCTAAAAAAGCAAAATAGTTTTATTTAGCTAAACGTTATGGAACAAAAATAGAGCCAGAAATGGCTCTATTTTTTTTATTTAACGCGATTTTCCAAAGAGTGTTTAAAAGAGTATTTAGTGTCAAAATATTCCCTTCGAGCCCGTGCCCATGCCCGTGCCCGTGCCCGCTAATTTAAACTATTCCGCTGGAGCCACTCTGAGGGGCGATTTTCTGGCGGCCACGATTTATGGCCTAGGGCAATGATTGAAATAAGCGGGCACGGGCACGGGCATGGGCACGGGCTCGAAGGACAATTTTTGTCATTAAGTATCTCCCTGAAAAAGCTCTTGATTCAACATCTCAGGTCTGTCCTTATTCATTTACTGCCAATTTCGTAGGTAACCGAAACATTGGCGGTGATATCCACATCAGGGGCTTCGATAAATGCTCCGTCATTCATTTTGGCCATGTAGAGCACATTTGGGCCAGGTCTTTGGTAGATTGTTGGCTGGTCAAGTGATATATCAAGAACTCTAAGAAGTTGGATATTTGCAGCGTTTGCAAGCGCTTCGGCGTCTTTTATCGCATTTGCTGTAGCTTGAGCAATAGCTTCGGTGCGATATTGGCTAGGATCTTTAATTCCAAAGCTTATATTTGATATCTGGTTTGCACCTGCTTGTCCGGCAGCATCGATGATGGCTGGGGCAAGTTCAAGCTTTTGGGTTTTTACGGTAAGGCTATTTGTTACTTCATAGGCAATGATCGATGCCTTCCAGTCTTGTGGAATATTTGGTCGTGGCGGCTGGGAATAGATTGGCTGCACGCTAAATTGACCTGTGTGATATTCGCCCTTTTCAAGTCCAACAAGTTGTAGTGCATCAACGACATGGTGTATGGCGGCATTATTTTCGCTAAGCGCGCCTTCTGCCGTGTCATTTTGCGTCACAACGCTAATAGAGAGCGTCACTTGATCAGCAGGCTTATGAAGAGCCGCAGTGCCACTTACTACAAGTTTTGGAAAAAAGGGACTTGCTGCCCAGCATGCACTACTGGTTAAAAGCCCAATAAGTACTAAAAGTCCAATATTTTTAGATGTTTTTATAGCCATAAAAGCCTCCTTGTTATGGCTATAGTTATACGCCGGAGACTTATTAAAAGGAAGTTCCGGCTATTGATTTACTCGGACGTAGGTCCAGTTTTGATTGTGGCCGTCTTGGAAGTGGACTTGGATGATGGCGGCATCTTGGGTTAGGTTGTAAAGGCCTGTTGTCATGGTGGGGGAGTTTGGGTTGTCAGAGACCTTCCATGCGGCTTCTTGCGTGTATTGGTCTACTATGCCGTCAAGCTCGTGAACTTCGTCGGTGGCTGTGTTATAGTAGCTACCGGCTATATGGCCCTGCTTATCTAAGGCAAGCTGCACAAACATCGTAGTATAGGCTGCAGCATTAGGAGTTTGGCCTACAGCAAAGACTCCTAGTGGGAGCCAGTCCTGATTTTGCTGCGGAGGATTTGTGGTTTCAGACTCATAAGTTTGTGGTGGAACAGTGTATGCGGTGCCAGAGTCAGAGTAGTAATAGGGATCTGTCCAGTTATAGGGCAGCCAGCTAGAAACATAGCCCCAAGATGGTGCCCACCACCAGTTGGCTCCAGAGTATTGGTAATAGGGATAGCAGTTGTGGTTACGGAAAAATGAATCGTTGAACCAGTTATTGCGACCCGGATGACGTCCTTGGATGACAGACCTTGCTCTTGTAGACTGTGTAGAAAGTAGCTGCTGGTTTGTAGTTACGCTGGGGGTAACGGGCGATCCTGGCTGAAAAGAGGGTGAGAGGTTTCTATTTTGTGGAAAGTTTTGTGGGTTTGTCTGCTGAGGCCGCGCTTGAACAAACTGCTGCATCTGCTGTCTTGCCTGGATATTATATGGCTGTATTTGCTTATTAGGAACGGTCTTTTGTACTTGGTGAGGCTGATGCTGCTGAATAGATCGGCTCATAGAAGGTGTTCTAGATACCTGAGGGATGTTTTGCCTATTCTGCTCCACGGGCTGTGGTCTTGGTGGAGCTGCTTGATGCTGGACAGGACGCTGAGCGGGGCGTGCCGGTGCACTTCTTGCACCGCCACCACCATGACGTTGCACAACCTCAACGGAGACAAGTACCGCTACAGCGGCAATGAGAGCACTGATGATAATGAGCTTTTTCATCTAGGTACCTGTTCGTTTTATGGTAAAAGGGCCGATGTTGGGCAGCATTCTGCCATCTACGTCGCGGCTTGTAGATGAAAAGGTGTAGGTGTCAGCATCTATTTGCTTGTAGATATGCGTGGCACTAGAGCGACTGCCGTCAGCAAGGGTGTAAGAGGTTGTGACATACCAGCTGCCATCGTCTTGGGCCCATGAGCTTTTGCCAAATCCTCCATCACTATCAATAATCCAGGAGTAAATCGTTTCTCCTACAGGGTCCCATCCGATAATTTGAGCCCCAGTAAGCTGTTTATGTCCAAGTACATTAAGACCAAATTCTTCCTTAAGAAAGTTCTTATTCATCTCCCAGTGGTAGCTTGCATGAAAGTCGGTGTCTTCATCAGCGTTTACCCAGCTGCCGGCAAGCCATTCAAGGCCCTTTAGTTTGTCGTAGTTGGATGTAGCCGGAAGCAGCAAAAGGTGGCTTATTTCGCTTATAAGCCATCTGTTATCTACCTTTTGAAAGGTTATCTTAAAGGCAACTTCTTGTTTTTCACTTGGTATTTCAAGCATGCCGCTAACTCGTACGGTATCAGCGCCTTTTTTTGTGATTTTTTCGATAGTGCTTGATAGCTCACCGTGCCAGGATAGAGAGGTTAGGTAAGAGGCTACAGCCGTATTGCCGGCTGTTGCTTCGTGCGTTGTGAGGTTAAAGTCGACGGCATCTTTAGTAAGAAGGGAAGTTAGCGTATTTGTATCGCGTGCGATAAATGCCTTTTTAAAGGCACTTGCTGTTTCTTTAATTTGGCTGTCGTCAATGTCTTGACGCTTGCATTGACTACAAAGTACAAGGATGCCAACAATAAGTGCGTTACAAATGCGCATACCAACCCTCCGGGACACGTTTTTTCAACGAATACCCCAAGAGAGGATTTATTTAAATAAAATGTTTAGTTGATTTATAGGAATAGCCCTACCTTGCGATAGGGCTATAAGAGTTATTGTGGCTTGGATGCCGCTTGGGGTTCTTGAACGGTGACGCTCAAGATTTTCATGTCTTCGACAGGCTTGTCTTGTGGGCCTGTTTTTGTATTTTCGATTTTTTTGACAACTTCCATGCTTTCTGGTGAAACTTCGCCAAAGATTGTGTGGCGGTTGTTTAACCATGGAGTAGGTGCGCAGGTGATGAAAAACTGGCTTCCGTTAGTGCTTGGGCCACGGTTTGCCATTGCAAGAAGACCTGGGCGGTCAAATTTCATTTGCGGGGAGTATTCGTCTTCAAAATTTTTGTTCCAGATGGACTCTCCACCACGGCCTGTGCCTGTAGGGTCTCCGCCTTGAATCATAAAGCCTTTGATCACACGGTGAAAGATCACGTTATTATAGTAGCCCTTTTTAGCTAGGCCAATAAAGTTCTCACATGCCTTTGGGGCTATGTCAGGGCGCAAAGTAATTTGGATTGGCCCTTGGTTTGTTTGTAGAGTAACAACAGGATTGTTTTGCATAGTGTCAGCTACCAGTAAATTGGTTAATAAAACGCCTAATAATAACACAAATCGATTCATAATGCCTCCTAAAAATTGTGGAACCAGCAATCTAGTGATTTTCTCTTTTAAAGTCACGAGGATTTTGCTATACTGCTTGCTATGACAGCACTACTTGGAATTCATTCTCTATCTAAATCATTTGGCAGCCTTATTCTATTTAATGACCTCTCTTTTACGGTGAGAGAGGGTGAGAGGATAGGCCTTATAGGCCCTAATGGGTCCGGCAAGTCTACACTCTTAAAAATTCTTATGGGGCTAGAGTCCCAAGATAGCGGCAATATCACGCGCCGTCAGGGGTTACGAATCGCCTACAGCGAACAGGATCCTACCTTTAGCGCAAAAAGTGTAGAAGAGATACTTGTTGAGGCAGCAAGATCTACTGATGCAATTGAAAATGAAACAAAGGCACGTATACTCCTTAGCAAGGCTCAGTTTGAAGACCCGTCAGCTGATGCATCGCGTCTTTCCGGCGGCTGGAAAAAGCGCCTGAGTGTGCTTAAAGCCTTGATGCAAGATCCAGACCTACTGCTACTTGATGAGCCCACAAACCACCTAGACCTTGAAGGCATTATCTGGCTTGAAAAGTTTTTGCAAAAAGAGCGCATCTCATACCTTGTTGTAAGCCATGACCGCTACTTTTTGGAAAATGTCTGTAATAAGATCATTGAGATCAACAAGTGCTATCCGGAAGGCCTCTTTATGAGCGATGGAGCCTTGTCAGACTATCTAGAAAAAAAGGAAGCCTTTTTAGAAGCACAAAGTAAACAAGAGCGCACTCTTAGAGCAAGTGTAAAAGAAGAGGTAGACTGGCTGAGGCGCTCTCCTAAGGCAAGAACCACAAAGTCTGTTTCGCGCATACAGCGAGCGTATGACTTAATTGATGAATTGCATGATGTACAGACGCGAAATAAAACTTCTCAGGTGCATATCAGCTTTTCAGCATCAGAGCGCGAAACGCGCAAGCTCCTTGTCGCAAAAAACCTTGCAAAATCCTATAACGATAAATTGCTCTTTAAGGGTTTAGACCTCACGCTATCTCCCGGAAGCCGGGTAGGCATTATGGGAAAAAATGGCACAGGCAAAACAACCCTTTTAAAAGTACTTTCAGGCAAGATCGCACAAGACATGGGCACAAGAAAATATGCCGACGATCTAAAGCTTGTCTACTTTGATCAACATAGAGAGCATCTACCATCTCATCTCACACTTAAAGAAGCCCTTTGCCCAAATGGCGATATGGTGCAGTTTCGTGGCCAGTATATCCATGTAAATGGTTGGGCAAAAAAGTTTCTTTTTTCTCCGGATCGCCTGATGATGCCGATTAGCTGTTTGTCAGGGGGCGAGCGCGCAAGAATACTTATAGCCAAGCTCATGCTTGAGCCTGCTGACATACTCTTTTTGGATGAGCCTACAAATGACTTAGATATTCCTACTCTTGAAGTGATCGAAGAGAGCTTAAAGGAGTTTGCCGGGGCCCTTGTACTTATTTCTCACGATCGCTGTTTAGTCGATCGCGTCTGTACAGAAATTCTTGGTTTAGGCGATGCATCAGAAGTTCCCAGCATATATGCAGACTGCAAGCAGTGGGAAGATGCTTGTCTAAAAGCTGCCGTAAAGCCGCCGTCTATGCCAGTTGAAAAACCAGTAGTGCAAGAAAAGCCAGTAAAGAAAAAGTTAAGCTACAAAGAGCAGCAGGAGCTTATGGGCATGGAAAGCGCTATCGTAGCACAAGAAGAGCTCATCAATGCACTTGAAGCTCAAATTGCACTATCGAGTAGCGATCCCAAACTCTATGAGCAACTAGCTTGTGCCCAAAACGCCCTTGAAACCCTTTTTAGTCGCTGGCAACAACTACTTAATTCATAACTTGCGGATAGTGATGAATGCGCTTGAATAGCTGCCTTTTGATGTAAGTATCATTGGAGAGCTAGAGCCAAGTGCGTTACCAAGAGCAAATGTTGGGTTTTGGCTTGTTGATGAGACGATGATTGATTCTCTTGCCCAATCTGTTTGGGATTTGGGGTCGATGTAGGGGTTTACTTCTTGACCATCAACGCGTAACACCAAAGCTGTTTGGCCGCCTGTTGCGCTGTTCCAGCTTGCTCCATAGTGTATTTCATAAAACCCAGGGCCGGCATCAGATACAAAAATGCCAGTTACGGGGTTATAGCTTATGCCGCTGTTGTTCACGACATTGAAGCCTCGTATATTTTCGCCTTTTGCAATTGTAATGGTAGCGCCGCCAGAAAAGCCTACAGAAAGTGCTGAGATAAATCCTGAAGCGCCATTACATACACATGGATCTCCTTTTTCTCCTTTTTCCCCCTTTTCGCCAGGCTCACCTTTTTTGCCACGGCGTCCGCGCTTGCCGATTTTACCTTGCTTGCCGCGTTTTCCTCGGTTATTCGTTTTTTTGGCTTTTGTCTTTTTGACGCTGCTTGGGTTTTTCTGTTCGTGATGACCAGGTCGATTGCGAGAAGCTGTAACAGGTATGTTGGTAAGGGAGTCTTTACCAAAAGGGCTACTCGCAAGACTATCAGTTTTGGAGATTTTTACCAGAGTCTCTTCTGTTTCGCTGCTTGCCGTATATTCGCTAATTGGGCTAGAGCTTATTGAATATGAGCTATACTCTAGAGAAGAACTTGAGCTATCATCTTCAACGTGGTTTGGTACTTTATTTCCAATATGTGCAAATGCGTACGTGTGTGTGAACAGCGTTACTATATAGAGCCATCTTTTCATGACTGTATCTCCTTTTTTCATAATATCGAGAATCATTTGATTTGGTTCAACTAAATTTCTGCGCGAGGGGTTCTTGTCTCTTCGGCGTCAAGGTCGTGCTGGATTTGGTCGAGTACTTTGTCGTCGATGGTTCCATGTTCCCAAATCTGTAGCAGCACCTTTCGCTGAGCCTGCACAACTTTTGTTCGTACAGATTCGATATGCTTGTGCTGCATATTTTCTGGCGATAAAAGCTCCCAAAGGCGGTAGCGGTTGTTAAAGTAGTCATACAAAAAGCTGCGCTCATCATCAGTGACATTTTGGCTGGAATGCAGGCGGTTTATTTCATCAAGAGCCACTTGTGCAAGCGTTCGTTTTGTTTCTAGTGAGGGATCGTGCTGCTTTTCTTTTGGCAGCTCAAGCCATGCTATCAGCGGAGTAAGGGTTAATCCTGGTATTATCAGCGTGTAGAGGATCACACAAAATGTGACGAATATTGTCTCTGCTCTACCGGGATCGTTCGTAAACGGCAGGGCAAGTGCTGCAGTAAGTGACACAATGCCGCGCATGCTAGACCAGCCGATAATCACTCCCTCGCGTAGAGTTTGTGTATTTGTAGATTTATTCTTATGTCTATTCATGCTGATAACACTTCCAAGCGTTACCCATGCAAGGCGAATAGCAGACATCATCATAAAAATAAGAAACGCGTAGCCCGAGTAGAGTGCCACCTCATGCCAGCTCATATGAGATGTCTGCTCATCAAGCTGAGAGCCAATAAGCACAAAGATAAAGCAGTTGAGGACAATAATATAAAGATCCCAGGTAACGCGTCCTATCATGCGTCTTAGCGATGAGGGGTGTTTAAAGATAACTCTAGAGGCAACTATGCCGCAGGCTACAACAGCAAGGATGCTTGATACTCCGGCAAACGTTGCAAGAATATAGGTAGTATAGGGAATAAGAAATGAAGACATCGCGCCCACAACAGGACTAAGAAAGCGTCTTGAAAGAGTTTGTACGATGTAGCCAAAGCAAATGCCAAGAGCAATACCGCCTATAGACATGAATATAAAGCTAACCCCAGCATCTACTAGCGAAAATGTGCCGGAAACTAGCGCTATAACTGCAATTTTATAAAGAACAAGGGCAGATGCATCGTTAACAAGGCTTTCTCCTTCTAGTATTGCTGTAAGCTTGTGGCCGATGGGAAAACGCTTAAGGACACTTGTTGCAGCAGCGGCATCTGGCGGCGAGACGATAGCGCCAAAGGCAAATGCTAAAGCCCATGAATAGTGTGGAAAGCACCACTTAAAGAGCATAGCACAGGCAATAGTTGTGATGATTACCAAGCTAATAGCTAGTGAAGAAATTTCGCGAAAATGCTTTTTAAAGTCACCAAAAGAGGTCCAAAATGCTGCATAGTAGAGGATTGGGGGAAGCACTACTGCCAAAAGAAGGTTTGGGTCAATGTAGGTAAAGTCAAGGCCTGGCAAAAAACTTAATAAACCGCCTCCTACAACAAGCACAATCGGGTAGGGGATATTGGACCTTTCGGCAATACTTACCAAGAGTGTTGCAAAGCACATCAACAGTATGAGCGATTCAAAGTCAGCCATATATCTTCATATAATACGTTCTGCAAAAAAGCACAATTTTTTCTGGATTTAATTCTTGATGCGGCATACAAGTTGAAGATAGTAAATTTTAAGCTAAGAGGTAGATATGTCTACAGGAACACATTCAATATTTGGTGGTTTTAGACAGCATCCAGATCAGATACTGCAGCGTGAGATGCAGCCAAAAGAACCTGAAGTCCAGATCCCAGACCATGTTATACATGGGCTGCAGGCGCGCGAGTTACCTAAAGCTGATGCAAGGGTATCCAGCACATCAAAGGTAGTTTTTGGAACAGTCGGAACGGCAGCTACAGTTGCTATCACTAACAAGCTTATCGATAATCCTCCGGAAATACTCACAAATGCTGGTCAGCAAATTGTAAACGGCGCAGGGGCTGTGGCGGGAGCTGTGGGCAGCGCAGCAGGCGGTGCCTTTGATGCGATTAAAAGTGCATGGGACTGGTATAGCTGGCTGTATAGCTGGTCAGGCCCATTAAAGCCTCTTATTGCTATAGGCACAGTTGCTGTAGTAGGCGGTGCAGCTATGATGGCTATAGGTTGTTATAGGTCGTGTCGCTATCCGGGAGGCTTTATTCCGCTAGTCGGTGGTGGAAGTGCAAATACAAATAATTTTGCCATACATGTGCATAACAATGGGGCAATTCCTGATAACTGCACGCCAACCACTGTGACAACGACACATCCAAATGGCGACAAGGTTGTGCAAACGGGTTTTGTCTGTAGCCCAGCTGAAGCGTATGAAAAAGGAGCTCCTTTACGAGCAGTTAATAAGCGAAAACTTGCTGAACAGAATCATCTCGCGCTTAAAGAATATGAGCATGAGCTTGCTGATAAAAAGATTGTGCTTTCTAAGCGTCTAAGTGATGAAATTTCGCGGCTTGAAGAGGAATATGATGCGGTAGCAGAGCAAAATTATGCTGATAAGCATGTGCTAGAGCTAAATAAGCAAGCAGGGCCCATTCTTACCGAAATTGAGAAGGAGCTAAAAGCCCGGGACTATCATAGGCGTTTAACCAAAATCTTCGAGCATCAACTGAGTCTCTTAAATAGCCACAGCGCAATTCAAGGCAGGATTATTGCAGCAAAAACGAGTTTTGATGGTTTTGCAAAAGGTGGCTACGAGGTAACAAAAGAGCTAAAACGAGCAATTATAGCTGCGGGAAAAGACTTGCTTGTCGCTGAAAAAGAAATACAAGAGCGAAATAACACCAATGTACAACTTGCTGCACATAAATTTCGCCACGGTATTAAAAGGAAAAAAGAAGATACCTAGTGAGTTTTTGGGCTGTTATCATCTTTTCACTTGTGCACTTTTTGGCAATAAAGACTCGCAAGCTATCTCGTAAGGTTCAGGGGACTATTCTTTCTACTGGCGGCGGCGTTGCTATCTCGTATGTATTTGTAGAGCTTTTACCTAAGCTTGCAAGGTCTGAGCCTATATTACAAAATGCCTTTTTTCCCTACTTTGAGCGGCATGTCTATGTGCTTGCACTTATAGGATTTATGCTCTTTTATTTAGTGGATCAAAGTCGAGAGATTTTTCATCCAAAAGGCAGGTTCTGGTTTTCACTAAGCTCCTATACGCTCTTTAACTTTTTTGTGGGCTATGCTGTTGGCGATAAAGACAACCCTGATGTCCAACCGCTTATTTTGTTTACTATTGCTATGGCCCTGCACTACTTTGTAAACGACTATACGCTAAGTAAAGAGCACCCAAATTCCTACGGCAAAGAGGGTAGATGGGTGTTGATTGCAAGCCTTTTTCTTGGCTGGCTAGTCTCTAAGGTGTGGATTCTTCATCCTGCAGCAAGCGCGCTTGTGACTGCCTTTGTTGGCGGAGGCGTAATCATGAACGTAACTCGCCACGAGCTACCCAAAACAAACCCTCATAGCCTGAAAGCCTTTGTCACAGCCTGTCTGTTCTATACTGTACTTTTATTATGCATAGGCTCAAGGTGAGACACCTTGAGCCCTCGAGTTTGGACATTTGCGTGTGAGGCCGAAGGCCTCTTTGGAGTGCGGTAATTTTTTACCGCTCTTAATTTTCGACCACGCGCCGTTGCAACAATTGCCTCCAAAGCTAAAAAGCAGGTAAAAGTATTTGGTGTTGAAGCGCGGCATAGTGTGAGGGTATTTGTATGTACTGGACCTTTCCGAGGGCAAGGTGTGTGGTCGAAAATTAAGAGCGGTAAAAAAATTACCGCACTCGGGAGCGAGCTTTAGACCCGCAAATTGCAAATGTCTAAACTCGACGGCTCAAGGTGAAACACCTTGAGCCTGGTGGATGGAAATTATGGTAGCTGGCTTATGATGATGTAGGCAGATACTGTCTGATCTGTCGGTACATTACCACTTACAGTTAATGGAATGCTTGTGTCGTTGCTTACAACGCTCAGCGTATCATTTGCAGCTACTGAGATAATGGTTGACCCGGAGGTCATTTTGTAGCTCATGCCGCTCACTGCACCTGTAGCATCTCCTACAGATAGCTCGCTGCCAAGTACAACCGTTCCATTATGTGAAAGCGCAAATAAAGCGCCGGCATCTTCAAATGATGCACCCCATGTAACTTGGTAGTTACCCGCGGCATTAAAGAGAATCGTGCCAGTTGCTGCATCGTAGCTAAAGCCTGTGCCAACATGGTTTTTCTCTGTGTCAAAAAGTATTGTGCTACCGGCATTATCAAGGCGCTGCACGCCTTTTTTATAGTAGGCAGCATAGCTTGCTGTTGCATTTTGGCCAGCAGGACCTTGTGGACCTTGAGGGCCCTGAGGGCCTGTTTGGCCTTGAGCACCATCTTGGCCAGCTGGGCCTTGCGGACCAGTAGGACCTTGAATACCTTCAGGACCTTGAGGACCTTGTAAGCCTTGTGGACCTTCTTGACCAGGCGCGCCATCAGCTCCTGCCGGACCTTGAGGACCAGGGATGCCTTGAGGGCCAATTTCACCTTGTGGACCTACAGGACCAACAGCTCCATCGTTACCGGCTGGGCCTTGCGGACCTTGCGGGCCTGCATCACCTTGCGGCCCTGTTGGGCCAATAGCACCATCATTACCAACCAAGCCTTGAGGACCTTGCGGGCCTTGAGGGCCAGCTGGACCTTGTGCGCCATCAGCACCTTGAGGGCCGGTAGAGCCTCTAATACCTTGAGGACCAGTTGGTCCCATCGCTCCTTCGGGGCCTTGTTCGCCGGCAGGGCCAACAGGACCTTGAGGGCCTTGTGGACCTTGGGTTCCTTTTGGACCGGCAATTCCACCAGATGAGAGGGCATCAAGCACATACTGAGGAAGGTATTCTTCCCATGTATCATCGCCTTTTGCTGCATGATGCTTATTTTCGGTAGGTTTTTGGCGAGCCGGCTGGGCTTGCTTTTTGTTTTGTGGTGCATTTGCCGCACATAAAAGTTGTGACGACAATAAAAGTGCCACCACTTTTGGAAGAAGGGACAATCTCATGTACTAATCTCCTAGTTATCGAAGGTTTTTTCGAGCGATGCATTCCTCCTGAAAGGGACTCTGCCCATGCTCGAATTTTTATTTAAAAAAACACATTTTCACGAAAATTACAATACGTTTTTACACCTCTAGTATCTTTAACGCCTCTTTACGCCCATCTGCTAAAAGTGCTGGGTGTTCGCTGAGTAAAACAACGAGTCCTTTTCGTATTTCCTCACCAAGCTTCATCGAAAGCAGGGTGTTAACGGCTGTACTTGCTTGTGCAAGATCTTTATTCTGAAGGTGAATTTTTGCCTGCAAGAAAAGCGCCTGCGGACTTTTGGGGTCTTTTTCGAGCGCCTTTGTAACATGCGCTTGAGCTTTGGCAACATCTTGTTCCATTATATAGAGAGCGGCAAGACTTGTCAGAGTGACAATATATTCTGGATCATCCTGTAATGCTTCTTTTAAGTAGGCTTTTGCCCGGGCTGTATCGCTAAACGTATAGTAGCGAGCAAGGGAAAGTTTTGCATTTAGGCCATATTCTTTTCCTGTAACTACTTTTTCAAGAAGTGGAAGGCCTTTTGTAGGGTCAAAGGTGCATTTTCCATCATTTCGTATATATAAATCGCCAAGGATCCACTGTAGGAATGGGTCTTCAGGATTTTGTGGATAGGCGCGCTCTGCAAGCTGCTGGCTATAAGCGGCATCTTGTTTGTCACCGGCTATTTCATCCATTAGTATAGAGGCAAGCGCTGTGAGGGCGCTATAGTTAAAGCGATCTATCTCTATAGCTCGAGTTAAAAGTGCAATCGCTAAAGGAATGTCCATATCAATTCCCTTTCTTCCTACACTTATAAGCTCAGCATATTTGGTGAGTAGTTCTACATTAGTAGGGGCTATGCGGAGTGCTTCTTGATAGTGAAAAAGCGCCATTTGTGGATCTTTATCTTTAAGAGCAAGCTTGGCAAGAGCACTATGAGCAGGCCATGAATCCGGATTTACTTTAAGCGCTTCGTCAAGCAGTTTTTTAGCTTCCTCAGCATCACATAAACGGCTTTGAAGAACTAAAGCCCGTTCGTTATGATAGTTTATGCTAAGGGCTTTTTTGCAAAGCGCCATAGCTTGCGCTTCATCAAGGGCAGCTTTGCATGTCATTGCGTAGACGTTATGTGGGTTATAGGCTAAAGCGCGATCTGCTGCCGCTTTTGCTGAAACTAGATCTCCGCGGCATCTTTTCATTTCGGCATAGGTTGCAAGAACAAACGGATCGTTAGGAAGTGCTTTATAGGCATCGTCTGCAAGTTTGTATGCTTCATCATGAAGGCCAGAATCAAACTGAAGCCGTGCCTTGCATGCTGTAAGAAGTGGTTCATTAGGAAATTGTTTGAGAAGGGGTTCAATAAGCTCTTGAGCAGTTTGTAGCGAGCGAGAAACTGCGATTGCTCCTGTTCTATAAAGATCAGCAAGAGCTACAGCTGCCGGAATGTCTGTGGGATGGTTTTTTCTATATGCTACTAATGATTTTAGTGCTTCTGATCCTTGCTGGCCTACAGCTTCTGTAAGAGCAATGGCGCGTATAAGAGAATCTTGAGGGCACTCGGTAAGACTTTTTTCATTTTGCTGCTTCCAGAATGCATCATGTCTTAGGTTTACAAGGGTTTTTGGTGGTGTAAGCTTTGATACATCTACAAGTGACATTTTAGAACATGCACGAATATCTACACATTGTAGAAGGCCACATTTTTTGAATATAGCTTCAAGCCCCTTTGCTGTAAGACTTGTTGCTTCTACAGAAAGATGTACAAGTTTTTTGGGCCATGTTGCTTGTTCTGCGACAAGGTCAGTGCAGGCATGTAACGAGCAAAGAGAAAGAGTTGTAAGATGGGGGCATGCGCTTATAATACCGACAAGTTCCTCTTGGGTAAATGCGCTGCACTCAATTGTAAGGGATGTAATTTGTTTTTTAAGCGCGCTTTGGGCATGTTGCAGCGAAGAGGCAACATGAGGTGTTTTTTGCTTTAAAACAAGTGTAAGTGGCTCATTTTCTTTACAGCTTGCCTGTTGCAGGGTTTTGCAGGCATCTTCAGTTACTGCTTCTTTTGTAGTTGCAAAAAGTTCAGTTAGTAGTGCGCTTAAATGCAATGGTCTAGGCTGTTCACTGACAGGAGCCGGAACAGCTGGTTGCACAGGCAAGGCACGCAGGGCTACAGCAGTTATAAGGTTATTTTCGTGAATAGCTTGCAGTGCTGTCATGACGCTATCTTTTGTAGCATCGCCAAAGCGGTCCTGAGGCTTAAAAAGAATCTCAGTGATTGTTTCAGCAAGCTTGTTGCTTGGATTTGGATTTCGTTGGATTGCGTTAAGAAGGCCTAAAAAGTCCAAAGAACCTTCAGTAAAGCGTGTCAGAGGATCTGCTACATGTGCCATAAAAACACTCCTTTGTTGGTAAATCTAAACTATGATTACACTAATCCTCCTAGCCGACTAAAGTCAATTTAATTGTCAAAAAAAAGGAGCCTTTTGCAAAAGGCTCTCGTGTTTTAAGCGGCTAATGGGGGTTATTGCTTGCCGGGGACTAGAAGGGCGTGGACTTGGATTGATTTTGTGACGAGGAGAAGGCCGTATGGGGCCTCTTTTGCTATATAGTAGCGAACGGAGGTGGGACTGCCGTAGCGGGGGTGTTGGGAATTAAAGAGGGAGCGCTCATCTTGAGAGGTGTATTCAGGCCAGTAGGCGTGGATAATGTCGTCGCCGCTTTCGTCCTTGCTGGTCCACCACAAGCCTTTGTAGAGAGCGTTTTGTTTAAAAAGCTCGCAAGTTCCATCGTGTGCAAAGTAGAGTTTATAGAGGCTATTACTTTGACGAGTGACTCCAACTACAGTATTACCTGCAATCATGCTTCTAAAGCCAGCTTCATCAAGGAGTTCATACTCAAGTGACTTTGCCTGCAAATAGAGCGGCACACATAGTAATAGGAGAGTGATAATTCTATACATGATGGACAGTGTAGCAGGCGCTTATGTTATTTGACGACAATAGAAACGATGATGGCGTCAGTTTTGATGTCAGTAAAGATGTCTGATGCGGCTTTTTTGATGGTGATTTTAAAGTCGTGTAGGTATCGCTGCTCGTCGACATGAGAGATAGCGCTCTTTTGATGCACTTCAGTTAGGTAGTTGTGAAGAGAGGGTCTATCTATCTGAATGCTAATTTCTAAGCCAAAGTCATGTAGCTGTACGTGGCAGTCATAGACAGGTGGGTGGGATAATAGCGTCTCTGAAAAGCGCTTTGCAAACTCCGGATAATGCCCACGATCGGAGCTTTGTTCGCTCTTATAGGTCTCAGTTTTGACCTCATAGCCACATAAAGGCTGTAAAAGGAGGCAAAAAATGGCTGTTTTTAGGATACTGTTACGCATATACCTTACACTAATTTAAAGATTAATTATAACATTAATAGAGGGTTATTGTCAATGAGCAATTCTCAACCATGGTTTAAAGAGGGGCTTCGCTTTCAATGCACAGGCTGTGGAAAGTGCTGTACAGGATCTCCTGGTTACGTATGGGTGAGCGAGGAAGAGATCGTAGAAATTGCAGCCTATCTCAATATATCAGTCGATGCATTTGCAAAGCGCTACCTTCGCAAAATCGATGGTGCCTATTCTCTTAAAGAAGATGTACATACATTTGACTGTGTCTTTCTTGCAGGCACAAAGTGCAAGATATATCCGGTGCGTCCGAAGCAATGTAAAACTTTTCCCTGGTGGGTGCAGAACTTAGAGTCTAAAGAAGATTGGGAATTAGCTGCAAAACGCTGCGAGGGGATAAATCATCCAGATGCTCCTATAGTAGCCGCTAGCGAAATTTTGCGTGTAGTCCAATAATCCTTGCCTTTGTTGCTGGAGTTTAGTATGAACAAGTTTATGCCTTTTTCAAAGACGACGCAGGATACTACCTTTGCAGTGCTTATCAACATAGTCCTTGCTGTCTTGATTTTTTTGAATGCCGAAGCCGGAAAGATGGTTGGTATCCAAACATTAAAGCTTCACTTTTCTGCTGTGTGGCCCGCAACGGGATTCGCCCTTGCAGCACTTTTGCTTTTTGGCTTTAGGCTGTGGCCGGGAGTATTTGTTGGTAACTTTATCTACAACTTTTTGCATCTATATTCGGGAGCGAGCTTTTTTCTTTCACCACTTATTGCAGCGCTTTTAATTACTGTGGGATCGCTACTTCAGGCACTAGTTGGCGCTTATATCTTGCGTAAGGCTATGTCAAACGGCTATTTTGTTACGATGAAGGATGTTGTTTATTTTTTATTTTTTGGGGGAGCACTTACCTGCATCATTGCAAGCACGCTTGGAGTTGTGACACTCTATCTTTTTGAGGGACTCGCAGTAGATGATATTGCCTTTACATGGCTTACCTTTTGGATAGGCGACACGATGGGCGTCTACATCTTTACCCCGCTTTTAGTTGTCTGGACTGTTCAAAAACCAGAAAAAGGCGTTTGGTATTTTTGCATGGAAAGGCTTGCTATGATCCTTGTCTTTGCCATACTTACCTACTATACAGTTTTCGGCTATCCGATTGGGTATCTTTACATTCCTTATGCAATATGGGTGACCTATCGCCTAAACTTTCACGGGGCAACACTTGTGCTTGCACTCATTGCCTTTGCGATAATTCTTCCTATAGCAACGGGAGCAGGTCCCTTTATTCAGAATTTTGGCAAAGAAATGCTGCTCATTATCGTCAGCTTTCTTGAAATTATCGCTAGCACAACGCTCTTATTTGCAGCCCTTGTTAACGAGCGTAACGCTGCATGGCAGCTCATCAAAAAACACCGCCTTGACCTCATAGGGTAAAATCGGTATTCTCTTCACAAAAACTTTCGGGATTGGCAATGTATAAACTCTATTTTGTTGCGGTTTTTGCACTCTTTGCTGCTACATCGTGTTCTAAATCTGACAGTTTATCAGCAAAAAAAGAAGTGACTGCACTTTTTGCTCTAGCAGATATTCAAGTAAATGGAACAAGGCCTTGGGACATACAGGTGCATAACGAAGATTTTTATGGCCGCATGCTCACAGGTGGTTCAGTTGCCCTTGGAGAGTCTTATATGGATGGGTGGTGGGATTCACCACACGTAGATCAGTTTATAGATCACCTTCTTTCTGCTGATCTTGATGATCAGGTAGCGCCCACATGGGAAATGCGCCTTACCTACCTTAAAGCATGGCTCACAAACCTACAGGACAAAATTGGTGCTAAGCAAGTAATTGACGAACACTACCAGCTTGGTAATGACTTATATGAACTCATGCTCGATCCTCTCATGGTATATAGCTGCGGCTACTGGAAAAATGCCCATACGTTAGCAGAAGCCCAGGAAGCAAAGTTTGAACTTATCTGCCAAAAACTTGGGCTAAAACCGGGCATGAAGGTGCTTGATATCGGCTGTGGCTGGGGCGGTTTTGAAAAATATGCGGCAGAGCATTATCAGGTCTCTTTAGTTGGTGTCACGCTGTCAGAAAATCAGGCAGAATTCGGCCGCAAGGTCTGTCAGGGCTTGCCTGTAGAAATACTGTTGCAGGACTATCGCGATGTACAAGGTAGTTTTGACAGGATTCTTTCCATCGGCATGTTTGAACACGTTGGCTACAAAAATTATGATGAGTTTATGCAAGTTGTACATAGATGCCTAAAGCCACATGGCGTTATGTTGCTGCACACTATTGGTCGCAACGACTCATCACTAGTTACTGATCCATGGATCCACAAATACATCTTTCCAAATGGTAATCTTCCATCAATTGCGCAAATTGGCGATTCTATCGAAAATATGTTTGTGATGGAAGACTGGCACAACTTTGGTGCCTACTACGACGCCACACTCATGGCATGGTACAATAACTTTGAAGCAAGCTGGCCAAAGCTTAAGGAGAAGTATGGCGAGCGCTTTTATCGCATGTGGAAGTACTACTTACTATCCTGTGCAGGTAGCTTTAGAGCGCGCGAAATTCAGCTTTGGCAGGTAGTGCTATCAAAAGAGGGTGTGCCAAGTGGCTATACGTCTGTACGCTAAATTTGCTTTAGTTTTTTTATCATATTCGTCCTTGTGGGCAGAGCCTCTTGCTGACACTGTAAGCAGCAAAATTAAGGCAACCATCTCCTGTCCCACAAGCATCAAGCAGGCGCAAGATAGGGGCGACTTTAAAGATGCCATACGCGAGCTAAACGCGCTGATTGCAAAAAAGCAAGAAGCGGCTTTATATCTGCAACTAGCAGTATGCTACTTGCAGGATCAGCAAGAAGAAGAGGCCCTAAAGACATTTATCACCTGTCTAGAAAAATCCTACAGCAAGCAAAATAAAGTAATGTCAGTAAGGGAAGAAGCTTCATTTAAGGAGCTACTAGGGCTTTATCTTGCAAACTCTAAAGAGCTAGATCAAAAACTAGAGGCTATAGTGAAAGCCCACCCTGACTATACCCACGTTCAGTTTATTCTTGCATCTCAAGCGGCAAATGCCAAAAGGTATGAGCCATTTTTCTACCTATTTTATCAGTCCTACTGCAGCTATCCGGACAGCCATATGTCGCATAAAACCCAAGGGGTAATTGCATCGCTTCTTATGCAGCGCGTAAAAAGCCCTGAAGAAAAAGATCTTTGGCGAAAAAAAGCTATTTCATCGTTTATGAATGCAAGCAAGCTTTGTCCGGAAGATACAGGCCTCTATCGCATGATCATTTACACAAGTTCTGAAAGCGACAGGAAGCCACTTGTGCAGTTTGTGATTAATGAAATCATCGAAAAAAATAGCAAAATTCCTCGTAGTGAAATTCCCTTTTTTATTAATGCAGCACTCATGGTAGATGAAATAGAGCTGGCAACGAGCTTGCTTGACAAAGCAAAAACCTGGTATGAGTACAGTCGGATTATTCAAGATATGCAGGACGAAATAGCGAACAGAAAAGCACAAAGGTAGTTATGGAAGAAAGCAAATTCCTTGGAGATTATAGACTCATAAAACACATAGGTCATGGTTCAATGGGAGCAACCTTTGTAGCAGAGCAGCGCTTTACCAAGAAAAAATATGTCCTTAAGGTGCTTCCAGAAGAGCTTTCTCAAGACCGTGCCTTTTTGCAGCGCTTTGAAGAAGATATAGCAACTCTTTCTCATCTAGACCATCCAAACATCGTTAAAATATACAACGTCTCTTTTGCACAAGGCGTCTACTTTTTGGTGTGTGACTGCGTAGTAGATGATAGGGGAGAGACCACAAACTTGAGCGACTTTTTTCGCGAGCGTCAAAGAAAGCTTAGCCAAAGTGATGTTCTTTGCATCTTGCAGCAAGTTGCAAGTGCTCTTGACTACGGCCACGCTTGCAAGATATCTCACCGCAACTTGAAGCTCAATAACATCCTTATCTCGTCTCGTAAAGAGCAGCCATCACCTGCGATAAGCATTCGTATTAGCGACTGGGGCCTTTCTCGAATTATAGGCTCTAGTGCATCGCTGATGAGAAACTTTAAGGGTATGGCAGAAGCCTTGGGGATAGGGCAGCTTGTACAAAATCGCTATCCACAGCCGGCTGTAGAGATAGCTAAGTTAATTCCTATTCACCAGACGCTGCTACAAAATTTTGCCTTTTTAGCGCCTGAGCAAAAGCGCCTTGATGTACAAAATCAAGAGCGAGTAGATACTTATGCCTTTGGTGTGCTTGCTTATTATCTATTGATGGGAGAGTATCCGGAAGGTGCTTTTCAGTTGCCATCTACATGCCTTGAAGCGCCGATTATTGATTGGGATCTACTTATAAAAGAGTGCCTCAAGACAAATCCAAACGACAGACCCTTTTTGATGGAAGATTTGCTTGCAAAGGCAACAGTTGCAAAATTTGCTGTAGTTGAAGAACAAGCGGCTCCAGCTCCTGTTGTTCAAGAAGCAAAGGTGCTCGTAGAAGCTGTTGCACAAGAAGCGCCAAAACGCTCACCCTGGGTGAGAGAAGAGCGCGTTGTAAAAGAATATGCTCCTGAAAAGCGAGAATTTGGCCATGTTCAGCCTCTACTAACAGAGATGGTAACGATAGAATCCGGTTATTACTATCGCGGAAGTATAACGGGCTGTCGCGATGAAATGCCACGTCACCAGGTATCTGTAAACTCGTTTGCAATAGATGTTCATCCTGTTACAAACGAGCAGTACATGCGCTTTTTAGAATATCTTGGCGGCGAAAAAGATTCACAAAATCACGATATCATACGCATCCGCGAGTCGCGCATCAAAAAAAGCGCAGGCCGCTATAGCATTGAGCCTGGCTATAATAAACACCCTGTAGTTGGTGTAACCTGGTATGGAGCGCTAGCATATGCAGAGTGGGTAGGAAAGCGCCTGCCTACAGAAGCTGAATGGGAAGTTGCCTGCTGTGGCAGCCTAGAAAGTCCGCTCTATCCAACAGGAGAGTCTATTGAAAAGACTCAGGCAAACTTCTTTAGCTCTGACACAACAGCTGTCATGAGCTATCCACCAAATGGCTATGGCCTCTTTGACATGGCTGGCAATGTCTATGAGTGGTGCCAGGACTGGTATGAGTATAACTTCTATGAAGCCTCCATGCAAGAGCCTGACAATCCTAAGGGCCCGCTGCAGGGCGTCTACCGCGTACTTCGTGGCGGCTGCTGGAAAAGTCTAAACGAAGATCTTCGCACCTCAAAACGTCACCGCAACAATCCCGGCGTCGCTAACGGAACCTATGGCTTCCGCTGTGCAAGCGATGTCTAGTTGTTAAGGTGCGTGATTTTATTTAAACGCAGAGACGCAGAGGCCTAGAGAGGAGCTTCGCCCTGCACAATCGATAATATGCTTTAAGCAGGACGGAGTTCTTCTCTAGGCCTCTGCGTCTCTGCGTTAAAACCAAATCACGCACCTTAACAGCCCAAGCCTCATGTCTCTTTTGTCCCGTTTTTATCCTTGCTGTTCCCATCAAAATTTGCTATAATTTACCCGGTTTTATAAGGGCACATTTGTGCCCTGTGGATGGGTTGTGGACGGTACTAAGTTGACATCGCAAAAGCTTGCGGATTTGTTGCCAAATGTTGTTGCAAAAGTTCAAGCAAAATTCAATGGCAAACCGCAGGTTATTTTGGATGAATGGCCAAAAATTGTTGGGCCGGAACTTGCGCCAATGACGCGCGCGGAGCGTTTTGATGATGGCGTTCTTTATGTTCGGGTTAAAAACTCGACGCTCCTTAGCCTCCTAAATACTCCACAAGATAAAGCAAGGCTTATTGAAGCTCTAAAGCAAAAACTTTCTGGTATCGCGATTAGGAACATACTATTTCGTATAGGATAAATATTTATGACACGAAAGGAAGAAAAACTCATGGCTGAGATGGAAAAGCCCAAGGGTCAACCTGAATATAACGCAAGTTCTATCACCGTTCTTGAAGGCCTGCAGGCTGTTCGCGAGCGTCCCGGTATGTACATTGGCGATACGGGCATAAATGGCCTTCACCAGCTCGTCTACGAGGTGGTTGATAACTCTATCGACGAAGCTATGGCAGGCTACTGCTCTACCATCGATATCGTTTTGCATCGCGACCGGGCTATTAGCATCGAAGATAATGGCCGAGGTATTCCAATTGGCCGCCATGAGCGTGAGTCAGAACGTCGCGGACGCGATGTTTCTGCTGTTGAAGTTGTTATGACTGTTCTTCACGCAGGCGGTAAGTTTGACAAAGAGACCTACAAAGTATCCGGCGGTCTTCACGGCGTTGGCGTATCCTGCGTGTGCGCGCTATCTGATCCGATGATTGTGCAGGTATATAAAGATGGCAAAATATACCAAATCGAATTTGCTCAAGGCCAGGTTACAAGCTCTTTACAGGCCGTTGGCGAGACTGCAAAGAGGGGAACAAAAATTACCTTCTGGCCAGATCCTCTTGTCATGAAGGTTTTGGATGTAGAGTATGACACGCTTGTGACTAGACTTCGCGAGCTTGCATTCTTGAACCCAGGCGTACAGATAATACTGCGCGATGAGCGAAATGGCGGACGCGATGATGCAGAATTTCTCTATCGAGGTGGTCTTAGAAGCTTTGTAGAATACCTAAACGAAAACAAGTCGCCCCTCTTTGCTGTACCTATATATGTAAAAGGTAATAAAGAAGGTGACGATGGCATGATCGAAGCTGAAGTTGCCCTGCAGTGGAACGACGGCTATTCTGAAACTATCTTCTGCTATGCAAACAACATCGCAACACGCCACGGCGGTACGCACCTTACAGGCTTTTCAACAGCCCTCACAAGGGTGCTTAACAACTTTATCAAAGAAAAAAACCTCAACAAAAATGACAAACTTGCCATCACCGGCGAAGATATGCGTGAAGGTTTAACGGCCGTCATCAGCGTAAAGGTGCCAAATCCGCAGTTTGAAGGGCAGACAAAGCAGCGCCTTGGAAATAGCGACGTAGGCTCTATCGTACAGCAGATATCAGGTGAGGGGTTAACTACCTTCTTTGATGAAAACCCACATGTTGCAAAGGCTATTGCAGAAAAGGCAATTATAGCAGCTCAAGCACGAGAAGCGGCAAAGCGCGCAAGAGAGCTTACGCTCAGAAAGACAGCGTTAGATTCTGGTCGTCTTCCCGGTAAGCTTGTTGACTGCCAAGAAAAAAACCCGGCTCTATGCGAGATATATATAGTAGAAGGAGACTCTGCGGGTGGTACGTTAAAAGGCTGTCGTGACAGGCGCTACCAGGCTATTTTGCCAATACGCGGTAAAATCCTTAACGTCGAAAAGGCACGCCTTGAAAAGGTGCTGCAGAATGAAGAAGTGTGCAAGATGGTATCTGCACTTGGCTGCGGTGTTGGGCGAGATGGCTTTCAGCTCGACAAGCTGCGCTATCACAAGATCATCATCATGACCGATGCTGACGTTGACGGCTCACACATTAGAACGCTTCTTTTAACATTCTTCTACCGCCATATGCCTCAGCTTATAGAAAATAACTTTGTCTACATTGCTCAGCCGCCACTATATCGCGTGACGCGCAAAAAGACTGTTCGGTATATACACTCTGAGCGCGAGATGGACGACTACTTGCTAGAACTTGGCGTAAGTGACCTCCAGGTAAAGCGCGATGGCCACCTCATAGACCATACCAAGCTCAAGCCACTAGCAGAGGCCATATTAGAGATCGAAGGCTTTATTGCTCGCATCGAACGTAAGGGCACACCATTTAGAGAATACCTTGCTCTTAGAAGAGAAGATGGCAAACTTGCTCGCTATATAGCACACCTTGCCGACAAGGAAGAGTTTGTCTACACTGACGAAGAGCTAGCAGGCCTAAAGCGCGTGCACGAAGAGACAGAGCGCGCAAGGTTTGAGCGTACCCTTGCTTCTATACCGCCGGATGAGATTACGCCAGAAATGCGCGAGTTTCGCCATAAAGGACTTACCTTTACAGAGTTTTATGACGATGTTATTTCCCGCGAGCTAGAAAAGAACCTCGAGCTTGTAGGTTGTACACTAGATCAGTACATAATTCCTTCTGGAAAAGAGCTCTTTACGCTTGTAGATTCCCACGATCACGAGACACCGCTCTATAGCTTAAAGGAATTTATCGATGCCTTGCGCCTAAACGGGCGTAAAGACGTTGAGATCCAGCGCTATAAGGGTCTTGGTGAAATGAACCCTGATCAGCTTTGGGAAACAACGATTGACCCACAAAAACGAACGCTCGTTCGCGTAAACCAGGCAGACCTTGTTGCATGCGAGCACATGTTTACTATGCTTATGGGCGAAGAAGTGCCGCCAAGAAGAGCATTTATCGAACAGCATGCCCTAGCAGTTAAAAACTTAGACATCTGACGGAGACTTGTATGACTTCCTATACTGAAGGCGAATTAGTAGTAAATCGTAGCGTGGAAGAAGAGCTTCGTGAAAGCTATTTACGCTATTCTATGTCGGTTATTATCTCTCGCGCTCTACCTGACGTGCGCGACGGGCTAAAGCCGTCACAACGGCGTATCCTCTTTGCTATGAAGCAGCTTAACCTTGGCCCTAATGCCAAGCATAGAAAGTGCGCAAAGATCTGCGGTGACACATCCGGTGACTACCACCCGCACGGCGAGATGGTGATCTACCCAACGCTTGTGCGTATGGCCCAAGATTGGGCAATGCGCTACACGCTTGTAAATAGCCAGGGTAACTTTGGATCTATCGACGGAGACCCTCCGGCTGCTATGCGTTATACAGAAGCGCGTCTTACCCATTCTGCCATGCAGCTGATGGACGACCTTGATAAAGACACTGTAGACTACGTGCCAAACTACGACGAAACAAAGAAAGAGCCTACTGTATTTCCATCAAAGTTTCCAAACCTCTTGTGTAATGGCTCTTCAGGTATCGCTGTCGGTATGGCAACAAATATACCGCCTCATAACCTCAATGAGATTATACAGGCTACGCTCTTATTGCTTGATAACCCACTTACTACTGTCGATGACATCATGAAGGTGATGCCGGGCCCAGACTTTCCTACAGGCGGTATCATATGTGGCTATAGGGGTATTAAAGAGGCATTTCATACCGGTAAGGGCAAGCTTGTCTTGCGAGGACTAATTACGCAGGAAGAAACTTCTGAGCAGTCAGATCGCGTTCGCCTTGTTATCACAGAAATCCCGTACAACATAAGTAAAGCAAACCTCATCCAGCAGATTGCAGAGCTTATCCAGAATAAGACTATCACGGGCATCAGCGACCTTCGTGACGAATCTGACCGTGACGGCCTACGCGTGGTGATAGAGCTGAAAAAAGGCGAGATGCCAGAAGTTATCACAAACCAGCTCTACAAGCACTCTGACCTCGAAGTGACCTTTGGCTGTAACATGCTGGCTCTTGATAAAGGCCTTCCACGCATGATGACGATCAAGCAGATGATAAGCTGCTGGATTGAGCACCGCATGGAGGTAATACGTCGTCGTACGCGCTTTGAGCTTGCTCAGGCCGAAGCTCGCGCTCATGTACTTGCCGGTTACCTTATAGCGCTAGATCACCTCGAAGAGGTTGTACGCCTTATTCGTCAAAGCTCATCTCGCGATGAAGCGAAGATAGGCCTTATGCAGACCTATTCGCTTACAGAGCGTCAGTCTAATGCTATCTTAGACCTTCGCCTCTACCAGCTTACAGGCCTAGAGCGCGATAAGATTACAAACGAATATAACGCACTCTTAGAAAAGATCCGTTACTACAAAGAGATCTTGGGCTCAGAACAAAAGGTAAAAGACCTTATCAAAGAAGAGCTACAAGATATCCAGAGACTAAATAAATCAGAGCGCAAGACCCAGATCGTAGCTCACGAAGCAGATATGGATATGGAAGACCTCATTCCGAACGAAAATGTGGTCATCACCATCTCTAACGACGACTACATCAAGCGCATGTCTACAAATCTCTTTAGAGAGCAGCGTAGGGGCGGCATGGGTATTGTTGGTGTTGAGATGAAGAAGCAAGATGACGCTATTAAGAGCGTACACGTGGCATCTACGCATGACTATCTGCTTTGCTTTACCTCTCTTGGTAGGCTCTACTGGCTTAAAGTGTGGCAGATTCCGGATACGGGACGCCGCTCAAAAGGTAAACCACTCATCAACCTTCTTGAAGACCTACAGCCTAACGAGAAGATTGCAACCTTTATACAGGTCTCAGAGTTTCATCCCGATGCCTACCTCTTTATGGCGACCAAGAATGGCGTTGTTAAGAAGATTGCACTCAGCGAATTTAGCAACCCTCGCCGTAAAGGTATCATAGCCTTGTCTATTGATGAGGGCGATGAGCTTATCGCGGCTCGCCATGTTGTGGCAGGCCAAGAGGTGATGCTCTTTACGAAAAACGGCATGGCAGTGCGCTTTGATGAAAGCGAAGTGCGTCCGATGGGCCGTACTGCTCGCGGCGTTCGCGGCGTGTCGCTTCGTGGCGATGATGACCGCGTTGTTGGCTGTGAGACGGTATCGGGAACTGAAGTTATCCTTGTTGTTTGTGAAAATGGCTTTGGCAAAAAATCTGATGTCGATGAGTTCCGCAAGTCGCACCGTGGTGGTGTGGGCGTGCGCTCTATCATCACAAGCGAACGAAACGGCAATGTTGTCGGCGCCTTAAGGGTTACAGACAATGACGCTCTACTCATGGTGTCACAAGGTGGCCAGACAATACGCATACGCCTTGGCGATGTGCGCGTGATGGGCCGCAACACACAGGGTGTGCGTCTTGCAAACCTTAAGGACGACATACTAGTAGCTATCCAAAAGCTTGCACGACTAGAAGATGAAGTTGCTGAAGAAGAGGCTCAAAACGGGGCTGAAGTACTCGAAGAAGTGCAAGAAGAAGGAACAGAGGAATGACAAAAGGTCTTTTTGTGACCTTTGAAGGAGGCGAGGGCGCTGGCAAAAGCACCCTTGCCCTTAAACTTCAGGATGCCTTGAAGAGCAGGGCAAATGAGGTTGTCTTCACGCGAGAGCCTGGCGGAACTCCCTTTAGCGAGGAACTTCGCACCCTCATACTGCACCACGAAGGCCATGTAGGCTCTCACGCCGAACTTTTTTTGTTCCTAGCAGCAAGAATCCAGCACGTTGAAGAGCTGATAAAGCCGGCCTTAGCGCGCGGTGCTATAGTGCTTTGCGATCGCTTTACAGATTCTAGCATTGCCTATCAGGGCGAAGCCCGCGGCCTTGGTTTTGATTATGTGACAGACTGCTCACGCCTTGCCATTGGCAACTTCCAGCCAGACATTACCTTTTATGTGGATATAGACCCCACAATAGGCCTAGGCCGCACCCAAACAAGGCGCGCCCCCGGCGATTCTACCGTAGATCGCCTCGAAAGCCTGGCCCTTGACTTCCACAAAAAAGTACGCCAAGGCTTCCTCAAACTCGCCTCCCTCTACCCAAATCGTATTATCACCCTAGATGGCACGCTTGATCCAGACACTCTTTTTCAACAGGCTTTAAGGAATATTCAGGATAGGTTTCGATAAGGGACTTAAGGGACCTAAAGGACATAAGGGACGGCGGATACGGTTCTATTATCTCTTAGGTCCCTAGTTGCGTTAAATGGTTCGGTTACTTACTATTTCGTAAAAAAATGGGGTGATCTATGAAATATATTTTGTTTATCTGTGTGTTGTTTATGGCGGCAGCGGATGCTGCGGTGATTGGGTCTTATGAGGAGCTTACTACTGCAATGCGTGCGGGAGCCCGCGTGATGATTGAGGTTGATCTTGGTGCCTGTATGCAAAATGAAAATATGCCGGTCGGCTACTTTAGCCCAAGCTCGATGATGATTGTTCCGGGAGCAAAAGAACACGTTGTAACTTCTGATTTACACTTTACAGATACTTCAGGACGTCCTGCGTACGAATATGTAAAGTATACCTTTAATTCAGATGGCAGTGTTGTCGTACAGGTAACAGCCCTTGATCCGCAAAGTTTTAAAGCCCTTGCAAAGCCGCATACAATTATCTGCAGCCTTGGAAGTGGCGTACAGGTGCACGTAGCTGATTCTTAAGGGTTTTCTGGCACTGCTGGTGGGGCGTCTGGTTGTTGCTCAGGCTCTTCCGGTGGTGGCTCTGGTGGTGTCGGAAGCACCGATAGCATGTTTGCTTGGTCGGCGATTTCGGCGTTATAGAGTATGGGGATGATCTTTAGTATGTCGCGTTTAGCGATCATCACGACGATATCTATGCATATTCTGATGATGGCAGCGTTGCGGATGCCGCGTGCTATATGCTGTCTATGATCTTCGCCGGTTATACCGTCAATTTCGCGCGTAAGGCCCTTTAAGAGGCCGATTGAAACGCCACCTGTAAAGTAATTTAGTTTTTCGCCAGGCAAAAGGTATATAATCGTATAGGGGATTGCCCAGACAAAGGCTGATATAGCTTTTCTGACAGTTTCATCTGTGATGTAGTCACATAAGAGTTTTTCTACCCTTCTTCCACACCAGCAATAGCCGTCTAAAATGCCTCTACCTACGGTAGAAAGGCCATTTACACAGGCCTGTTGTACAAGAGCCACTGTCATCTATTTTTTCCTTTTCCTATTACTATAAGCTTTGCAAGGCAAATACCTTGTATAGCGATACCTGCCAGGTTATTAGTGCTACATATATGTAAGGCTAATCTAACAGCTACTGGTATGCCTACTATGAGGCATGCCATATCGCGAAATTGCCGATTTTTATAAGTCTTTTCTATGCCGCTTACTATCCCTACTGCAAAAGAAAGAGCGGCATCTTTATGCAGGCCAGAGCCAAATGCTACAAGTGGTATAACAAAAAAACACTTGCGTAGTAGGTAAAGCGCTAGTTCATGAGTTGCCCGTATGATATCGGGAATGACATCATAGCGGCATTTATCAATTATAGCGCTAATACTTGCACAATTTGTGCTGCTTTCAATAGGTAGCATACGCTACTCAGGTCTAAAGTATCCCATTTTGTCAAGAAGACTCGTACATTGTACGATAGATGCACCATCTACAACGAATCTTGCCGCATTATCTAGGTTTGGTGAAAATACGAATTGTACAGCATTCCAAACACCGCTTACAGCGTGTAGAGAAAAGAGAAGCTCTAATTTACTTTTATCATTCGCTGGGGTTAGTTTTGCAGGGTCTAGCTGAAATAACGTGACACCTGATGCTACTTGAAAGCTCCACATAAGGCCATATTGGTTCATGCCGAGCAACGAAGCAACGGGAGCTGCCCCAAAATAGGTCGAAAGTTTTTCGCGAACGTAAGTAGGAACCCGGCTTAGAACTTTTGGAGCATATGCTTGCGTAATATTTTGAGCTTGAGTTAACGCTCTCGAAACTGTATCCTGAATTAAGCTTGACATAACAAACCTCCATGTGTTGGTTGTTGCATCAAGCATACTACTTTCTATTATTTGTGTGTATACAATGGAAATATTTGAAAATATAGTGGGTAATGAGCTCGTTCGTAAGCGTCTAGAGCTTTTGTGCCATAAGGGAGTTGTGCCTCATCTACTGCTATTTTGTGGGGTAGCAGGTGTAGGAAAGCGTTTATTTGCCCAAAAGCTAGCTTGCCACTTTGTTAAAAATAATTCTATAGATATATACACCTTTAGTCCCGAAGGCAAAACGGGTATGCACAGCATTCAGTCAGTTAGGCGCTTTAATGACGAAGTCTACATGGCGCCTTTTGCGAGTGAAAATAAGGCCTTTATTATAGATGACGCCGAGCGCATGCTGCCAACATCTGCAAACGCCCTACTAAAAACCCTAGAAGAGCCTCCAAAGAACACACTTATAATCCTTATTTCTAATGCCGTAGAGCGTCTACTTGGAACTATAGTTTCTCGGTGCCAGATGGTGCGCTTTTGTCCACTTAGTGCCGATGAGATCGTTACAGTTTTAGTAGAAAAGCTAAACAAAGATGAGCAGCAAGCAAAACAGGTGGCAAACCTTGCTCATGGCTCACTCTCAAAGGCTCTACAGCTCTTAGAGCAACAGGGCGAGCCTATGGAAAAAAGCCTCTTTGAGCACCTTGCAAAAAAGCGTTCATTTCATGAGATTTCTCATCTTGCCAAGGAGTTTCACAAGCAGCTAGAGCTCAGGCGTAAGGCCGAAGAGGCTGAGCTTCGAGCCCATTATAGCGCCCAGCTTAAAGAAAGTACGCCAAGCCAGCGCCAGGCTATTGAGCAGGAAATTGAGGGGGTGCTGTCTCTATCATGGATGCACGAGGTGCAGGAGCTTTTATATGCTATACAGGCGTTTTTCTGTGATGTGGAGCGACTAGAGGCCTCACTACCCCTTCACAATGAAGGCTTTAGGCCGTTTGTTCAAGAAGCCGTAGCAAACAAGCGCAAGGTGCCTTTTCAGCGGATTCAAAAACATATTCAGGATGCAAAACTTGCAATCGAGCGCTCTAGTCCTGTCCAGAACGCTCTTGAAAGTCTTTTATTAGCGCTTTGAGTGGTTGTTATCACACACTTTGCAGCCGCATGAGCGCATAGAAACCAGGATAAGAATACCTGCTACTAGTGCCGAAAGCTCTCTTACTAGCTCTACGTACATTGGAACAGCCATTCCACTTAACGCCATAAAACCTGTAAGTATCAAATAGATGGCAAGAAATAACATGCCAAATTTTTTAACTGCACCCATTATAAACCTCCATATTGTTTAAGGGATTAACACAGTATCAATGATGTGGGCAACGCCATTTGGGCCTACCATGTCTGTTTTTACGATTTGGGCGTTGTTGACCCAGATTTTGTCGCCATCTTTGCGAATGGTAATGTCTTTTCCTTCAATAGTTCTGACTTTTCCGGCTTTTAAGTTGGAAGCAAGGAATTTTCCTAGGATGATGTGGTAGTTTATGAGGTCGATGAGCTGGTCTCTATTTTTGGGGTCTCTAAGAGCTTCTAGCGTTTTTGGGTTTAGCTTTTCAAAGGCTTGATTGTTGGGCGTAAAGGCGGTAAAGGGGCCTGTTCCTTCAAAAAACTGCACGAGGTTTGCTGTTTCTACAAGTGAGTGAAAGGTGCTAAGTTCTGGCGCGGTCATTACGGGATATTTAGAGGTGTCCGGCTGGTCACTCGATAATACCGTTGCACCAACTAGCGCTACACATACGCTTAGGACCATAAAGGCAAATTGCTTCATAAGGCGTCATCTCCAAAAAAACTATTTATTCCCTTCTATCTCCTTATAGCAATTTTTTTTCAAGGATAAATAATAGCCTTATTCGTAAGATGCTGATTTTACTGTGAGGTTATAATGAGTAAGGCTCCTATAAAAGTGGCGGTAACAGGCGGTGCAGGACAGATTGCCTATAGCCTGCTATTTCGCTTGGCCCATGGCGATTTATTTGGCAAAGACCAGCCAATAGCGCTGCATATCTTGGAAGTTCCCGAAGTGCTGCATGCACTAGAAGGCGTTAAGATGGAGCTTGAAGACTGCGCCTTTAACCTGCTTTCAGAAGTTGTGATAGGAGATAATCCCCATAAGGTGTTTGAGGGCGTGCAGTACGCTTTTTTAGTGGGCGCAAAGCCAAGAGGGCCAGGCATGGAGCGAAAAGATCTGCTCGCCGATAATGGCAAAATCTTTGTCAGCCAGGGAAAGGCGCTAAATGATGTAGCCAATAAAGATGTAAAGGTGCTTGTTGTTGGCAATCCTTGCAATACAAACTGTCTTATAGCAATGCATAATGCCCCAAGCCTAAAGCCAAGCCAGTTTCAGGCCATGATGCGCCTTGATCAAAATAGGGCAAGTTGGCAGCTTGCAAAAAAGGCAAATAGGCCTATTACAAGCGTGGCTAAAATGGCGATATGGGGTAATCACTCAAGCACCCAAGTTCCCGATTTTGTCCATGCTACAATAGATGGTAAAGTTGCTACTGATGTGGTTGTAGATCATGCGTGGCTTGAAAATCAGTTCATCTCTCTTGTGCAAAAACGGGGAGCCGAAATTATTGCTGCGCGCGGCAAGTCATCAGCCGCATCAGCCGCATCAAGTGCCATAGATGCTATGAAAGCCTGGATAGAAAAGACAGATGCTGGTACATGGTATTCTGCAGCCGTACATTCGAAGGATAATGAGTATGGCATCGACAAAGACCTTGTCTTTTCCTTTCCTTGTATAACGACAGATAAGGGAGTGTGCAAGATTGTTGACAATATAGCTTGGAATGGTTTTCTTGAAGAAAAAATCCGAGCTTCTGAAAAGGAACTGAAAGAAGAACGAGACTTAGTCGTACACTATCTTAAAGGATAACTACAATATGGAAGATGTGCTCTTTACAATCACCAAAGAAAATCTAGAAACAGGCATGAGGGGCTATCCTGTGGGCTATTGTACAACATCGTCTGTACATGCAACAAAGGGACTGTTTTATCGTGGCCAGCCAATACGCGATCTTGCTTTTAAAGAGCCGGAAGAGGTGATTTATCTTCTTTACTACGGAAAAGAGCCATCAAAAGAAGAGCTTGTAGCTTTTAAACAAGAGCTTGCTTCTAGAGCCCATATTTCTAAAAAGCTGATTGATGCCATACAGAAGCTGCCGCGCGAAGGCCAGTCGATGAAGCTTTTATCTAGCGCGCTTCTCTTAGCCGGCATGCTCGAATGCGAAGAAGACTATCAAAAAGACTGCCTGAACTTGATTGCAAGAATACCAGAAATTGTAGCCTGCGTGATAAATCACCATGCCGGATGGAAAGGGGAACATGTTTCAAAGCCCGAGCTTGGCTATATCGAGAACTTTGTGAATATGCTGCAAGTACCTAACAAGCGCGAAGAAGAGCTTGTTAAGGTGATGAAGCTATTTAACATCCTGCACTATGATCACGGTGGAGGCAACCTTTCTACCTTTGTAGGAAAGGCTGTAGCTTCTGGTCTTGAAGATATGTATGGATCTATGTCATCGGCAATATGTGCTCTTGGAGGTCCACGTCATGGTAGGGCAAATCAGGACTGTCTAGATTTTGTTGAAGAGATACTAAAAGAGGTGGGAGATAACGCGGTCGTTTCGCAAATAGAGGGCCTCCTTCGCGGCAAGCTTGCAAAGAATGAGCTTATCTTTGGTTTTGGCCACGCGGTGCTTCGCGTAGAAGATCCGCGCGCTACAATATTTTATGAAGTTGCCCAAAAGCACTATAGCGATGACCCTCTTGTTAAAATTGCCCTCTATCTTCGCGAAGTAGGGCCCAAGGTGCTTGGCGAAAACCCCAAAATTTCTAACCCTTTTCCGAATGTCGACGCAATATCAGGTGTTGTCCTGATGGCAGCTGGCTTTAGCTATCCCGACTACATAGCAGTACTATTTGGCATGTCGCGCATCGTGGGCATCGCACGGCAAATCGTCTACGAGCGCCTCGAGGCCCGCGGCGGCAAAGGCACACCCATCATCCGCCCCAAATACCTCTACGCCGGTACCGAAGAAGTATCTGGCTGAATTCCTAGATAATTATGCACATAACTGATAGCGTATTTGCCATTGGGAGATACGTATGGCGTGGGGTGCTATTAGAGAGACGCGTGAAGAAGCAATGTGTTCTATGCTAGGTGACGCGATAAAGAGGCGGGATACTAGTGCTATCGATAATTGCATGCAAAGCCTTACGTTTTTTCAGCCAAATGATTCACAGGCTACGCTAGCAACATTTGTTACACGATGTAAAGCCTTGGACGATGAACGTTTTGCCCCTTATGTGCGAGCGATTCAAGACGCGGTTTATCCAATCCTAAAGGCCGATGCAGCACTTGGACAATCTCTTGAGTTGTTTTTAGGATCACATATTCACAAGAAAAGAAGAGATGTTCCCGATCAGCCACTTGCAAAGCTCTTTTTCTTAAAGCAAGATCGCCAAGCCTTGCTTGCTATGTGCTCTATCATGAATAAGTACGATTTGTCCTGCCCTGATTTAAAGGAATACTTTGCGTTATTTTTGCAGCTATGCCAGGAGACAGATTCAGATGCTATAAAGACCTGTTATGAATGCATAAGGCGCAAAGAGACGATGAAGTGGGAGCCCCATAACCTCTATGCTCGCATCACAAAAGTGCTAAAATCCCCCGAGATACTTGTGAATCTCTTGCGAGCTGCCTATATCATGAAAAATGAAGAGCTGCTTCTTGTCTGTCTTGGCACTGTTCATGGTCGCGCAAGTTCTGGGGATAGGGCAAATGTATTCGATAAAGTATCTAATTTAGAGCCTTTACAGGAAATTGAACCCTGGGTCATCGAACGTCTTATTGCCAAATCTCAAGAAGAAGATAGCCAGAAGTGTACATATGAGCTTTCTCACATGCTCTTTTTTGTGCGAAGTATCAGCAAAGAGCAATTTATGCAGCCAATTATCCAGGCATTTGAGCATTTGCCAGAAGAGAAGCGCCCCCAAGTTTTTATGGCCCTATTGGCGGCCTCAGAGATGTGCTGTGATAAAACCATCTTTACATCACTACTTCAGCTTGTAGCTTTGTTTCAGCTTTCTCTTGGAACTGCTGTAGTGGCACTTATGGCCAAAACAGAGAGAGATGTGAAGTCAATTAAGCGTTGGGCTGAGCTTTTGAACCTGATTTCTGGATCTTTCTGCATGCTTGTTAAAGAGTACTTAGAAACAGTTCCAAAAAGTGACTACGGGTGCATATTCAACTTGCTACAACTATTCCTTGCATTATCTAGTAGAGATAGGTCTATAGAATGGTGTCGCGAGCTTTGTCTAGGGGCTATTGACCGCTACCAGATTCACCATATGCTGCCTTATGATCTTCAGTGGCCAGATCCTGATAATATTCCTCCACAGATACTGCGTGCCAGGGCGCCTTTATTTGAATATGTAGGTAGCATTGCCTCAGATAAGGTATTGCGTCAAATGCGTCTATTCATTGCAACAGGGCGTATGCCAGAACGAGATCTTCCTTCGATTGTCCAGCTGTATCTTTTTGCAAAACAGATTGGTGCAGGATCATTTATCTATAAGGTAGAAGAAAGCTACTTCTATGACCATGGTGAACTAGAATATAGCCAAAAAGATCTGCATATTCAAGTGCTTCGGGTAGCTCAAGGTACATTTAGAGAAAGGCTAAAGACAAGGCTTCTTCGCCTTGCTTGCAAAACTTTTGATGCTAACCCTGCAGCTGCTAAGGAACTTATAATCCAGATGCGCATGGTGGATCCAAAAATCTTTGGTACTATCAATCTTCACGATCTTCTGAGTGACCGAGTGCGATATGCACGAGAGACTAATTATGGCAGATACCCGGCTTTTACAAGCAGCATGCTTGCAACACTAAAAGAGCTAACGCCTGAAGTTGAGGAACTGGATGCAGCGGGTGCTGATATTTCTCCAGTAGTTTTAGCTGAGATGCAGATGGGGGAGTGTTTTTCACTTTTACGTGTTTTACATCTTCATAACCCGAGCCCTGCCCACGTGCAGGCCTGTTCTGGGCTACGACTTGAAGGACTTAAGCTGCTTCAAATAAGAAGGACCGATAGTTTCTTTGCTACTCTTTTTGCAATGCGGCCTGCTTTTTTTGACACACTAGAGGTTTTTGAGCTTTCGACATTTCACCCGCTTTCAGTAGAAGGGGCAAAAATGCTCTTCTCACACCTTGGTGCTGTAAAGACACTGGTTCTTCATAGTTCCGAAATCACCGATGAATTTCTTGAGCTTATCCAGGCAAATATGCCTCACTTACGTTCATTTTCAGGGCGGCCATGCTATGGGCTGTCGGCTCAAGCCCTTTGCAGGTTCTATCAGCACTATCCTAACATGCAAGAAGTAGGGCTTGAATGTTTTACGCGGTTACGATTTGATAATGTCTCTCCTGGTGCCCTGGATTCACTTCGCGCCTGCCGAGAGCTTATCTCTCTTGCGATCCCTGATGTTGACGATGAGGTTGCTCTACAACTTATAGAAGATCATCCAAAGCTTCAAGAGCTTCATCTTGTAAATAGCCACATTACAGATGCAACTATTCCAGCTCTTACACGATTGAAGAGGCTAGAGGTTCTCAAGATTACAGGCACATCACTTAAGGATAATGAAATTTGTGAGCTTGTCTTTCACCTTCCATCGCTTCGGGTTTTGACGATAGAACGTAGCTCTTATAGCTCTCTTGAGAATCAGCTGAGCTATTTACCTCAGCGTGGCGTAGAGCTAATATTCATCTCTAATTCTGATTAAGGCTCAAGATCACGATTGGCCAAATACCCTATTTATGCCATCATACTGAACATGAAAAGAGGATGAATTATGGATTTTGCTGAGATTCAAAGTATGTGTCAGCGGGCTGCAGAGCATTCGCTACGAAAGACAAAGCTTGCTGTTACTTCGCTTGTCATTGTGCTTTGTGGGCTGCTCGTCGTCTTTGCCGAGAGTTTTGCGTTATTTTCCGGGGCGTGGGTGGCTTTTAGCTTAACGTTTTTGCCGCTATTTTTGTCTGGTGGGCTTTTGATGGGGCTGGGAGTTGTGCTTATTCGTAGCTATCACGATGAGGTTAAGCAAAATGATACAAGCTTTAGACAGCTTCTTATGCGCTCTTGGCATGCAGCCTTAAGTTCTGCCTATGTGTTTATGCCTATTGTGCTGCTCTTTTTGGCAGTGTGGGCAATGCTTGGGCTTTTTTACTTGGTGCGCGAAATTCCCGGGTTTGGCGATTTTTTTGCTTCAGTACTATCTACAGGGCCTTTTTTGCTGCATCTTTTAGCGTTACTACTTTCGGCTTTTAGCATCTATATTCTTTATGTGATGACGCCAAATTTTGCGCTAAAATCTTTTCATGAAGCAACAATGGTAACTCAGGAATCTAAAGTCTACCTTTCGCATTTTTTTATCCGCTCAGTGCTTATGCTTGTTGGGCTTTTTCCGCTGTTAGTTTCGATACTGCTTCTTTCAATCGCAGCTACAATGACCACACACGGCTTTGTCACAAGCGGCAATCACCTCCAGCTTGTTGTGCAGTGGCTCATGATTATGCTGCCTTATGCAGTACTTCTTTCTCCAAGCATTGTCTTTTTCTTTAATATGGCCGCAGAGACGCATGTTTTAGTACATAAAATATCATAAAAAATGAGGGTAGTATGAATCCTACAGGTTTTGGGTTTTTGAATGAGTATGGTCAGAGAAGAGTAGAAACACTTGTTTCAGCTTCTTCTGCGAATGAGGTAAAGTTTACTCGCGGAGAAAGGGATGTTGTTCAGTTACAGGTGGATAATACGACAGGCGAATTTCAGAGTAATAGATTTCAGATGGGTAGCATTGTACGTGCCTGGTTAGATGGCCAGCCTGCTAAGGTTGATGAAGGGTTTGTTGATACAGAAATAGCAAGGCGCATGAATGGACTACAGTTTGAGACTCAACACAGTAGAGATGTCTTTGCGTTTAATGTCAGAGGTGACCTTACTAAAGGCATGACGTACTCTTTGAAAATGAATAGGCCTATTAAACGGTTTACTATTGGTTTAGGCTACGATACCTTTGTTATCGAAGTAAAGGTCCACGAGCATAGGGCTGTTGTAACGCTTACGCCGCCAAAATCAGACCCTATAAATATATCAAATTTTCTTGATATGCCTCAGGCGTGTGCATGTCATGATAAAGGCCCTCACAGCACATGTGACAAGGCTTTTAGTAGAGACTTTGTTAAGGTGGACTTCTGTCTTGCAAAAGAGAGTGCAACTAACAAAGTGCACCTTCTTGTTGCAATGCCGGATGGCAAGGGTAAGTTCTCTATTCATTCCTATTCGCCAGGATAGATGAAATGACCTGTTTTGCCATCCAGGCATGATAGAGAAGTCCCTTTGAGCCCATACCGCCAAGGCAGTAGATGTTTGGAGCGGTGTGTGTGATAAAGGGGCGCTTATCATTTGTTGCGGCTCTAAAGCTTGACCATATTTTTTTCAGCTTAAGTGTTGCAAATTCTGGTGCAAATAGAGCTATTTTTTCTCGAATTGAAGAGGCTGCTTCAGCATCCGGTCCTTCTTGCTTCCACCTTCGTTCATAGGTGGCGCCCGCCCAAACAGAGCCTTGTTCTATTTGTGAAAACTGAACACCTGCATTCACAGCAAAAGGCAATGGTGGTTTATTTTGCCATTCAAGTTCAAGTGTTTGGCCTTTAATAAGGCTTACCGGTGGGTGCATGATGTCGTGTAGAGATGAGAGCCCAGCACCAACAGTGAAGATAATATAGTCATATCCTGAAATATCTGATGGCGCTTGTATTGTTGCCTGTTCAAATGTACATCCAAGTTTTTGACAAGCTTGCCAAAGCCCTTGCAGATAGGCAGGGCAGTTTACTGTGATGCCTGATCGTATAAATAGTCCTGGAAGGGGAGCAAGTTCAGGGATATGCTTTTGGCATAAAGCTGCATCCCACCACTCAACATCAGGGTGGTTTTTAGCTTCAGAAAAATCCATCCCGGCAACTTCAGGGCGCAGTATGCCGGATTGCCGGTAGCTATTTGGCGCGGCAATAGAAAGAAGTTTGATTGTTTCCTGCATGGCAACTTCTGCCATCCAAGAAGCTTGTGCCCGCGGCCCGGCGTAGGGATGTATAAGACCCGCCGTTAATCCTGACGCTCCAGCCCCAATACCCTGTTTATCAAAAAGTATAACTTTTGCTTTAAGAGAGGATGCTGCGTGCCAAGCACAGGCTAGCCCGCAAAACCCTGCTCCAATAACTGCTATTTTCATATTAAGCGGGTTAGTATACTATATCAGTTATTTGTACGGTACGTATATGGCAATGGGATCAATTGTACTTTTGGGGACAGGGGCTTCTAGCGGCATTCCGGTAATGGGGTGTACTTGCGAGGTTTGCACTTCAAAAGATCGCAAAAATAAGCGCTTTAGAGCATCTAGTTTGCTGCGCTATGAAGGAAGGCAGATTTTGATAGATGCAGGTCCTGACATACGCCAGCAGGCGCTTTGCTTTGGCATTCGCCATGTAGATGGGTTGATGCTTACTCATACGCACTATGACCATGTTGGTGGGCTAGAAGAACTTCGCGTCTTTAGCCGCGTGCAAAATAGACCCATCGACTGCCTGCTTTCACCAATCAGTTTGGTGCACATCAAAAAACTATTTTACTATTTTTTTGAAGAGCATAAAGAAGATAAGACGATACCTGCTAAGTTTGAGTTTCACCTTCTGGATGGCCTGCGGGGGGCTACGGAATTTTGTGGCCTGCCAATACGGTATTTTACCTACGCCCAGCCTCACATGGAAGTAACAGGCTATCGATTTGGTGATTTAGCCTATATCACCGATATAAAAAGCTATCCGGAGACTATTTTCGAAGACCTAAAAGATGTGAAGACGCTGATTATTTCAGCACTTCGCCATACAAGCTCAAAGCTGCAATTTTCTGTAGATGAGGCTGTAGACTTTGCAAAGAGAGTACACCCATCTAGCACATACCTCATACACATGGCTCATGAAATTGAGCATAACCACCTGGCAAGTCTTTTGCCACCAAACATATTTCCGGCCTATGATGGCCTGGAGCTTACCTTTGAGATACCATGACTGATTCACTCGAATTTGAACCACTGCGTTTTATCTGGCAAGAAGAGGCACTAAGACAAACAACAAAAGCTGTAGTTGTTGGCGTTACAAAAAATTCAGACCAAAAAGAGGTAGTCCAGGAACATCTTGGAGAGCTAAAGCTGCTTGCTGAGACGCAAGGTATTCCTGTCATCGGTGAAAAGGTCTTTATTGTGCGCGCTATTACTGCAGCCACTTTTTTAAGCCCGGGCAAGGTAGCTGAGCTTTTAGAGTATCTAAAGCGCCATGAAGCTAACCTTGTGATCTTTGATGATGATATCTCTCCTGCACAGCAGCGAAACCTTGAGCGTCTATTTAACTTGCCGGTCATTGACCGCACTGAAGTTATCTTGGGAGTCTTTGCCATGAGGGCAAAGTCGCGAGAAGCTAAGTTGCAGATAGAGCTTGCTGAAGTTCGCTATTTGATACCACGCCTAAAGCGCATGTGGACCCACCTTTCTCGTCAGCGTGGCGGCGGTGGTGGAGCAAGTGGTGGCGGCTACCAAAAGGGCGAAGGCGAAAAGCAGCTTGAAATCGACAAGCGCATTCTAAAACGCCGCATGGAACGCCTTGAGAAGGAAATTGGAGAGATTAAAGAGTATAGAGAGACGCAGCGTTCTCTTCGCGAGCGAACAAGTATCCCTGTCATCGCTATCGTAGGCTATACAAACGCAGGAAAGTCTACGCTCATGAACGCTCTTACTAAGGCTGATGTCTATGTTGAAGACAAGCTCTTTGCAACCCTTGACACAACGACACGAAAGCATGTCTTACCAAATAACCAAGAAGTGCTTTTTATCGACACTGTAGGCTTTATCAGGAAGCTACCTCACCTTTTGGTTGCAGCCTTTAGAAGTACGCTTGAAGAGGCTGTACATGCCGATCTTATCCTGCATGTTATCGACGCGTCTCATCCAATGGCTTTAGAGCAGGCTGAAGCCACTTTAAAAGTGCTTGAGGAACTTGACGCTAAGGATACACCGATGCTTGTCGTGCTTAACAAGGTGGACAAAATTGAGCAGCAAGCAAACTTTATGCGGCTAAAATTTAAGTATTCTCGCGCGCAGGTTATTTCGGCAGTATCAGGCACTGGCCTTGACACGTTACAAGAAGAGATTGTGCAGCGTCTTAAAGATCGTAGAACCCGCATGCATCTTCGCATCCCGCAAAGTGACTATCACATGTTAGCAACCGCCATTCGAGAGGGTAAGGTTTTTTCTCAAGAGTATGAAGATAACGATGTTGTTGTGGATCTAGAAGTTCCAAGAGCATCAGCTTTTCGTTTTACTAAGTATGTAATTTAATGTGAGGTATTATAATGAAAAAAACATTTGGTGTGCTTTGTGCCTGCTTACTAGGCCTTACGGCGGTAGAGGCTACTATTGTTGAACTTAAAACAGGTCGTTGGATACTTGATCGCTATCGCGATGTAGCTATCGACGAATTTGACTATTCCTACGCTATTCATAGCGTAAATCCTGAGGAGCTTACCTTTGAGCTTGGCGATGGTTCGCAATGGAAGGTAGAGCCATTGAATTATGAATCACAGAGCTTTTATTACCAGAGATACCCACAGCTTTCAAATATCTCCCAAACAGCACTTTTTGCTGACTGGCAACAAGGAGATGTTTTGATATTTCATAAAATCGTCGATCGCGACACGCTTTTAGCCTATAACGTCACGCGCGATAGGCTGCTTGATGTCTTGCCACAGGGAGCGCCGCTTAATCCGCTTATTACTATTTCTTCTATCGTAAATACAAATGATTCTACCCAAACATATCGTTATAGCCCAACTACTGGAAGGTCAGAAGTATACATTAAAAACAACTGGCGTGTAAATATTGTCTTATCAGACGGCTCCCGCTGGGAAGGTAGCATCAAAAAGCCTCTAGTAAACTGGGTAGCAGGCGATGCAATCCATGTTGCGAAAGACACCCCTTGGGCCGGTCCAAACTCCCATATCTTCATGCACTTTAAGGCCACAAAGAGCGGCCCCTATGCTCCAGCCTCATTCGAACGCGTAGGCGTCTGGCGCGCAGGTTAAGGTAATCTCTCATACACTTGATCTTAATCATTGAAAATATGATTAAGATCAAGATCTACGCTGTAACTACTCTCACAACTAAATAGAATAATTGTTAGCATGCCTTTTTCGCGTTTTTGTGTTTTTGCGTTGAATCTTGCTTCACGTACACATGCTTGAATGCTCAGGTGTTTTATGAAAAATAAGATTCAACGCAAAGTCGCAAAAACCCAAAAACGCGAAAGCTGACTTTGAGGCTGGTTTTTTTTATAAAATTTCTCAATTTATAGTTGCAATTAATCTAAAGAATTAATATTATTGTTTTCTTTAACATGGGGTATTTTATGGTATTTGTTCAAAAAGGCATTACTGTTGATGGCAGGCCATTATTTACTGGAGAAGTAAAAAATCAGCCTATTTCTCAAAAGAGTTTTTTGAAAGAGAACGACAGGCTGGTACAGGTTGCCCCAACGCGTGGGAATTCTCTTTTTGCGCAAATTGAACGGCTTTTTCAGGCTGTTTTAGCCTACTTTCGAATAGACTACTCCAATCGATCAGAAAATCGAAGCCTCAGAATGTGCACCAAGCTTCCCGGCCAAGGGATGAGCTTTGAGGAGCTTAAAGATCATTTTAGCGGCTTTTTAGAAAAAGATCGTGCTGTTAGCCCCGATATGAAAAAGGCTCTTGAGCTTGCGTCTCGTGAACGAAAAGAGCTAAGAAGCCTTGGCTTTGGCTGGCGTGACCGAATTGAACTCAATCACAATGCCTATCTTGCAAAAAAGCGCGAGGAGCTACGCCTAATGCCAGATGGTGAATCCCGCATCGTTGTTTTGCAGGGAAAACCGGGTGAACTTATAGACGCTGACCTTTTTGCCGTTGTAACAAAGACCGGTCCTACTTTCCGAGTTCGCATTATGGGCGCAGGCAGTGTTATGTGCCAGTTAGAGCATGCAGGTAAGGCCTTAGAGCTTGCAGGAAGAGAAAAGGTGCATAAAGAGGCCCTATTTGAACAAGTGCCTCAAGATGTGCTTTTTAATGATACGTGGCTGCGAGCCCAGTATGCTTTGCACGACAGACCTCAAGGAGTGCTTAGTGCGGGTCTTGCTACCTTAAAGCCTTATCAAGTAGCAGCTACAGATGTAGAATCCCTTGCCACAAAGACAGAAAAGCCAACAAAGCTATTTTGGGGCATAGTATCAGCATTTACGACTGGTATGGAAAGAGAGGGCAAACGAATAAAGCTTCGAGCACACTTAGTAAGCCTCTTTGAGCTCTTTCGTACTCACCGCTATGACCTACGAGCCGATAGTAAAGCGCATGAATCTATCCGCAAGCTTTTTACCGCTGTATCTGCCGATGTACTTAAAGCCTATAAAAAGGGCGATATTTCAGCTAATGACTTAAGCGACATCACACGCGAGCTCAATGTCATCGCCAAAAGCCTAGAGAGTGCCGAACAAAAGAGCATAAAGCCGCTTAATAGCTCCCTTCCAAAAGAGCGACATAAGTTTTTTAACGTGCAGCTTGGCGGCATGAAGGGCCCCGTGCCTCAGTTTAGCGATATTGAAAAAGCGCCTGAGAGTGTATCTAGCGCGGCTACAAGGCAGGCGGATCCTTTACAAGAGCTACCTGTGCGAGGCACAAAATCAATTAGCCTCAAGCCTGCAACTAGCTGGAGAGATAGCAATATTGAGACAGCTGAAGGGCGCCAAGAGTTTTTAGAGTACTTTCACGGGCAGTCTATCATGCTCTTTAAGAAAAAAGATAGGTATCAACCGGATGAACAAAACTATGAGAAGATACATTCAGATTGGTGGAATGTTAATCCGGAGCTTCGCGACAAGATCATACGGTTTATGGAACTCTATGTGGCAGATCCCAAAAGTGCCTACTATGACCAATTTGCTCTAGAAGCTATCTTAAAGATGGCCTACATCATTACTATCTGGGATAGGGAGGAACTTGGATATCCAAAAGATTCATGGCGCGCAATACCACAATTCATAGAAGATATCTATGGAGGAGAGTTGCGATCGTACGGTAGACGAGGTGCAGATCGCAAGAACGCTGACCATATGCGTTTTAGTGCCGTCGTAGACCCTGTGAGCATTCAGACACAAGCAGAACTTCGTCGGATGCCGCTAAGTATTGATTATTACCAAAAACCTGATTACGATGCAGATAGAGCAGATCAAAGAGTAAAGTCCCACCCTTTTAGAGAGAAGATGGATGCACTTCTTTGTAAGCTTGCAGGTAATTCTGAAGAATATCCACTTACACGAGATTTTAGCTCGTTTGAAGTCATGCAGCGTATGTTTCGCCCTATACGTAACCCTGTGTTCTTAGGCTTATACCGCCAAATGGCGTCAAGTATTCACCATCCTGCGATGGTGACCGTGGTTAAGGGGGGCGCTCTCTGGGGTGTAGAGGAACAAGAAGATGAAGAGCAAGTTGGGCTTAAAATCGGCTGGATGACACCAGAAGCAATTCAGACAGATCCTGAAGGTCTTTTTGCATACTTTCTTTCAGAGATGAGTGAGGTTGCTGATTACTATGCAAAGGCAAAAAACCAGCCACTCAAAAGCTATCATGCTGTTTCCAACTCCCTCTCGCGAGAAGATAAAATCCAGCTTCTACACCTCTTACGGGCTGAAGATGTGCAGACAGAAGCGCTCCAGATGATGCTAAACTCGAGACACCTGCTTCGAGACCCGGATGCAAGAAACTTTTTGGATTCGTTATTTTTTCATCCAAAAATTTTTAAGTGCATGCGAAATGTAATGAGAGCGGAATTTTTAAAGGCTCTGCCTCAGCGTCTTGAGCAAGAAATTGCTGCTCGATCAGATAAGCTTGATGGCCTATCAAACAAGGATAAAGTTGGTGAGTTTGAAGCTATTGTATACCTTATCGAAATGCACGAAAAGCTAAGAGGGCTCTATAAAACTCCTGAAAAAAGCTTTGGTCCTCAAGACTGGGGGGTAGACCATACTCACGTTTTTCCTAAAGTACCATTTGCAAATATGAAGCCAGCACTAGAGGCTCTTCTTACTCGTTCTCAAATAACGGATGCGTTGCATGGTGCTACAGGTTATGTTGCGCGGGTGCTACTGCGCGCACTTCTTGCTGAAAAAGTTGTAGAGCCCCAAGAGCTATCAAGGGTGGTTCATCTATTTGTTCTTGCATGTAAGGGCGATACTTCAACGTACCTGATCGATCCATACTTTGAGCGTCACCTTAAAAATTACTGGCTGCATATTCTTAAGCAGGAGCCTCAAGTATTTGGAGATGTGAATAAGCTATCAAACATCCTCGACAACATTGTTACAGCACAGAAGCTTCCGCTTAATACAAGCGCCTGGACAAAAGTCGGTGATTTTTTCTACAAAAATGGGCAGTACCTGGTAGATCTTAAAACCTTTACAGTCTCAACTGTGCAGGGTGTGACTATCAACGGCTTGCCGGATGCGATATTTCAGTCAGCTGATTTTCGCTCCCAGTTTGCAACACTTCCAAAAGAGGGTATTGTTTGTGCAATTGAGGAGACAAAGACAAGCCTTATCTATGCTTTTAAAGATGAATCTGGAGTGTCGTGTCGCGTAGAAGTAAAGGGAGATGCGTGGACGCTCTATAAGAAGACAAGCGATGACCGGTGGCTACGTTTAGTACCAGCAGGCGCGCTATTTGTGCCAGATGAAATGCCTGATCCAGAAAGCCCATTGACAGCACTTAAGCACGTCTATAAGCACTATACAGCATTTACAACGCCGCATGATCTGCCACTTCCGCCCCCATTTAAAAAGGGCTTTTATATAGATCCTCAAAATCCTATGAGAGGCTATAAGCTTGATGAGAAGGGCAATGTGCTAATGACGTATGCCTTTAGACAAACATCAAGTGCTTTAGAGCTTGTGTCGGTTAATGATACGCTCCAGCTCAACGTGGCAAGTGACTTTGCAACAAGTGGTCTTGAATTTTTAGCAAGATTTGAAAATGCTGAAAACATCCTACTCTGGTCACAGCATGGCAAGCTTACAAAGGTAGAGCTTCCTCGCTACAAGCTATCGTTTGGGCTAAACGCACAAAATGAGCTTGTGTCACTAGATCCCCAATTTGAAGGGTATAAAGTTGTTGCAAACCCGCACCCAGCTGATAAAAAGCACCTAGCGTGCGCTCTTGTGCTAAAGAGTGATGATCCAACAAAGCCTAAAAAGCTTATTGTGCCATCAAGTGAAGCCTTGACGCTCCGAGAAAAAGTGGTGACACACTCTGCAAAGGGCTTTGGACGCGTGCTTCTTATGTTTAAGCACGTCTATGAATTTATCAACCTCATGCTTGGCAATAAGAACCAAGTGAACTTTGACACAATACTTGGCGTCAGTAATACCCTAGACGAAGTGCGCTACTCAACATTTGATCTTCGTGCCTATACTGAAGAAGTCTGCTTTACAGATGAGCAAAAAGTAGCAGGTATACTGCAGCTTGCGCGTCACTACCTTGCTGATAATGACTTTTCAAGGGCTTATGAAAGTATCAAGCGCCTTTCGTTTACTTCGCGCTCATTAGATACTAAAACAGTGAAAGAGCTTTTAAGCTTTATCACCCATATGCCTCCTGAGATGCCAAAAACTGGCGGAGAAGCTGCCCTTAAGCTAAAGCTTGCTATTGAGCTTAAGCGCGCTCTTAAAAAGGACAACGCTAAAAAAGGCTATATCAAGACCTTAAATGGCGTTATTCTCTCCCAAGGAAAAGAGGCTATACAGGCCGGTAGAAGCCTGCCCAAAGAGCTACAGCTTACTAATGGGGAGCTTGTAGAGGTGGCTCGCATTGCAAAAGAGGTAGAACCAACATACTACATAAATAACCTTAAGGTCTTTTTTGTAGATGGCCATCAAAAACTAGCGCTCGGCGCTCAAAATGAACTTCCAGATGGTCTTGAGCCAGAAATTCAAACATGGAAAAAAGAGCGCGCTCCACGCGTTCGTAAGCTTGAGATTGAACAGCAGGAAAAAACTGTCGAGCCAAAACGTCGCCTAGAAGAACATGAGCTTACAACGCCAATAGCAAAGCTTGAAAGGGGGATCTATCGCTTATTTACGCCAGATGATGTTAAAACGCTCTTTTCTTTTGAAAACGAAGTATTGCCCGACGTAGTGCTCAAAAAGCCAAATCGAGCACTTACCCGCTATGAAGAAGAGGCAATTAAAGAGCTAGAGCAAGAGCTTGCTGATTATAAGCGCGATGTAGAAAGCGCTCCGTATGCTCTATTGCAAAATGGGATTGACAACTTTGTGCAAGCGCGCCTATTGCCGCTACGAAGTTCAAAAGATGAAACGCTTGAGACGCTAAAAAATGAGATAGAGTCCTTAATCCACAACTCCTTGGATGCACAGGAAAACCTAGAGATCTTTTCTGCTAAAAAGAGCATTGCCTCATTTGATGAGCTTCGCATGGCCTTTGGTCTTAATAAGCTGCATGAAATTAAGGCTCAAGGCAGGCTTCCTAGCACGCTTGATGAAAAGCTTTTGCATCAAAAGATGCTGAGATACTTTGAAGCGCTTGTGAGCAAAAATGCTATAGATGCTGCTTTATCACTTATCGATAAGCTAAAGACAACTACGGATGCAGAAATCAAAAAAGAGCTTTCAAAAGCTCTCTACGAAGTGCTTACAGTTCAATGCAACTATGACGCTGCAAAAGACCCTCGCTTTTTGGTCTTTGAAGCACAGCGCTTTATTACCTTTAAGAACCTAGATGCCGGCTTGGATCAGCTGCAGCTTCTTCAGATGCTTGTAAACGACCCATATGCCGTTGTGCAAGCGCCTACTGCTGCAGGAAAAACATCAGTTCTTGGTCTTTTGCAGGCATTGCTAAAGGCTAATGGCAAAAACCTTATTATTCAAAACGTGCTTCCACAGCTATACCAGCAGACACTTGATCAGTACAAGGAAGTTCTTGGTAACCTCTTTGGTATTAGTGTCTTTGCTCTACGCTTTAATATGAGGATGGCTCTTACTAAGACAGAATATGTCAAGGATAAGTCTCAAGAAGCTTCTATCTTCAAGGGTATGTACGAGGACCTTCTTGCAACAATCACAAATAAGGGTTGTGTTGTTACTGACTACACATCGCTACCTCTACTTGAAGAAAAGTTCTGGAAGCTCTCTCAGGACCTACTAGAGATGAGGCTGCAAGGCGTTCCTCCAAGCGACGTTGTTAAGGAGCACCATCACTACCTCCAAAAAATCTTGGTGCTGCTTGCAAACAAAGGCGTGCGCAACATGGACGAATTTGATGGGCCAAATGCACCAAAGCAAAAGATTGTGTTAGATCTTGGCGTTGGCTCTCACTTGATTCCTTCTTTCATGATCGATACATCCTTAGAGTTATATGATGTGCTTCTTGAAGATAAAGAACTTGGGCTTAAGGATAACCTTCAGCAGGCAATTTCTGATGAGATGCGTCAAAGTGCTATCACGCGAGCAATCGATGTTATGGCTAAGAGACTAGCTGATGGTGATCAAGCGCTAGAAGCGGGGCTTGTACGCTACTTTGCAGGCGAAGACGAAACTGTTTTACAGCTAATCGAGAGCCGTGATGGCAAGTTTAAGGACAAAGTTGCCCTCTTACAAACGCAGTTTACAACGTACCTATCTCTTACCCTAAACCAACAGCGCAATACCCGCTATTCTCGAAGTGAAGATGGCAAAAGAACGGTTGTTTGCCGTAATGGTGAAAAGACTGAAGCTAAGTTTGGCACTATCGAGGAGCAGATCAACTACACCATTCAGGACTATCTACAAGGTGGCATTACAGTTGTAGATTTCGACGAATGGGCACGTGAGCTTAAAAGCCAAGAAGAACAGCCCCAAAGGCTTTTGCAGCTACAGGCAGTGTTGCCAGGCGTGACGTTTAAAACGTTGGGTGACCTTGATAGCCAAAAGGCAGTAGATGAGATTAACAAAGATCTTTCAAAGGTAAAGGTCTTCTTGTCACGACGTCTTGGCGAGCTTAAAACGAGCGGAAACGTCATTTCCATGGGTCCACAAGAGATTGTGGATATGACTCGTGCTACATCTGGTACTTCTGCAACGGTTGGCGCTGCAGAGTCCTTGCACACAAACTTCCGCATGAATAACAGGATAAATGGCAAAATTCAAGCAAGCATGGTCTATCGCATTATAAAGCGTGCCAAAGACCAAAATGTTATCCTGTATGACCCGCAAAATCCTTCCTTCAACCTTACAGCTACAAGCGCCATTATCGATGGTGCCGGAACATATGGCAGTAAAGCGCCAGAGCACGTGGCCAAGATGCTTATAGAGGCAAATCCGGCTCTTAAGCAGGTAGGCTATCATAAAACGGCAGATACTATCGGCTTTACAGGGGAGGCGTCCGGAAGCCTTAAGGAAACGGGCTTTCTCTTTATCCAGTCTCAAACAAGGGGAACAGACATTCGCCTTGATTCTCGAGCACTTGCGCTGCTTACTGTATCGGCACTAGATGGTCTTCGCGAGCTTTGCCAGAAAGAGGGAAGGCTCCGTATAGCTACCCAAAGATTTATCATGGCCATTACAAAGTATATTAAAGATATTCTCACCGTGGTTGATGCGATTGTTCATGCACGGTGCGTGGATGCCAAGATAGATGCTAATGAGATCTTTAAAGCAAAAGTGCAACATATACCTACTCATATACGAAATGAGGCAAGGCTTGATCTTTTTGCTTTAGAGTCTTTAGATGGCTTCTTAGATCTTTTTGGTCGTGAGGGGATGAGGGATCTTGTGATCTCTAAACCAGAGGCCCACTATGCGGTAGATGGTGAATACTATGCGACCCACAGCCATCTCAAAAAGGCTGACATGAGCCCAGAGGATGCCTTACGTGAATATCTTGATGATATGAAGAAAAAGGCAGAACGCCTAGGCCTAGAAAAGGCAAAAGCAGCAATTGGATCTATTACCTATAGCCCAGAACTTTTTGCCCGCATGACAGAAAAAGTAGCTCGAATAGGAACTGAGCAGGATCTTGGCGTTGAAGTAGAAGTTGAACAAGAGCAAGAACAGGAGCAAGAAGTAGAGCTTGAGCTCTGTTTAGAAACAGAAAATGAAAAGCTTGCTTCAAAAACGCTTGGATACTATCCCGTACGAAGACCTGATAAAAAACATCACTCTGTACGAGATACTATACACCCTGCCTATAGCGACAAGCTGCATTTCGATGATAACTTCTTGCCGCTTTCAAGAAGGGGAACGGCTTCTCTTCGCCAGCGCTCAACTTTTGATGATGCAATGTTCCGTGTAGGGCTTATTCGCATAAATGATGATGGCTCACTTACGCTATCTGACTATATTGCGGATACTGATACTCCCAGCACTGGGGAATACTATGATCTTCGCACTGGAAGCTTAGTTGACTATAGTGCATTTGGTTATTTTTCAAATAAAGTTCGACCTGATACCAAAGAGGAGTTTAAGCGCCTTATCGCACAGGTTAAATTTTTAGATGGAAGGCTTTCAGGCTATAGTGACGAGGAGCTTGTATATCTTGACGAATGGTTGAAGGCTAATGACTATGCAAAGATGAAAAAGCACCTACTTGACGATATCTTGCGAAACCGTCACCAAGACCGCAAAGACTTCGTTGGTAGCCAGCTTGAAAAGCTCTTTGCGCAATAGTTACTTGGCGCTGGTTATTTCAGCTTTGGTGGCCTTTAGGGCTTTTGCAAGCTCTTGGGCCCAGGGCTGCTTTTCGTGCTCTTTTACAAAGCTCATACCGATGTCGCACACTTTTTGGGCGCGCGGAAGGTCGTTTATGGCTGTAAAGAGGCGGGCAAAGGCTACGTAGCCGTCGGCTCTATGCGGGCTAAGTGCAATTGCTCGTAGAAATGAGTGAATTGCGCCTTCAGTTTCTTTACATTGGCCATAGGCAAGACCAAGGCCAAGCCAGCATTCACTTACTTGTGGGGCTATAGTTACTAAGAAGAAAAAGGCATCTTTTGCATCTTTATAGCGCTTTTGTGAAATCAGGTTGTGAGCGGCTGTGTAAAAATGATCAATTGCCTCTGGAGAAAAGCCTAAAACATCGCTAATGGACTTTCCGTCAGCAAGAAACTTCTTTAATGCTTCTGGATTATCGAGCATTTTAAGCCCATCAATCTTTGCCTTATAGGCATTTACATTTTCATTTTTACTCTTCTTAAGCTCTTCAAGGAGAAGGTGATAGCCATTGTTATAGGCCATACGAAATTGCTGCATAGCATCTTGTACATTTTGCTCTTCTTTATTCTTGGTCATAGTCTTATTTCTCCTCTTTTCTTTGTCATACCACATAAAAAACAATTTTGTCAAATCTACAAAAAATTGGCTTGGATTGAAGGGGAGCTTAGCGTAAAATAGTCTTTTTTTATAAGGGTTAGATGGAAGAGACGAAAAAAAAGAAATTTGCTGTGTCGGCGCTTGGTTGTCGTACCAATCAGTATGAGGCTCAGGCCTTTCGCGATCAGCTGCTTGCCTTAGGCTATACGCAGGCAGAGGGCGATGAAGTAGCAGATGTCTGCATCGTCAATACCTGCACTGTTACAGAAAGTGCAGATAGCCATTCTCGCCATCTTGTTCGCCAGCTTGTCAAACAAAATCCTGATGCTAAGGTATTTGTCACGGGCTGCCTTGCCGAAAATAACCCCCAGTCTCTAACGCAAATTTCCGGCGTAAGTCAGGTAGTTTCGAATAAAGACAAAGAAAAGCTCGTCAATATACTGTTGCCCGAAGAGGATGTTCCAGAGTTTTCAATCAAAAACTTTGACTCTCATACCCGTGCGTTTGTAAAGGTGCAAGATGGCTGTAACTCGTATTGCACCTACTGCATTATTCCCTATGTAAGGGGCCGCTCTCGCTCTCGTGGTGTCGATGAGATCCTCAAAGAGGTAGAGGGTCTTGTAGCGTCTGGCTACAAAGAAGTTGTTATTACCGGCATTAATGTTGGTGATTTTGATGGCACATGCCGTCTTGCTGATCTTGTACGGGCAGTTGATAAAGTTCCGGGATTAAAACGCCTTCGCATTAGCTCTATCGACCCAGATGAAGTAGATGATGACCTTTTAGATGCTGTCATGTATGGCAAAAACACCTGTCACAGCATGCACATTGTGCTTCAGGCCGGCTCTAACGTTACGTTAAAACGCATGAACCGTAAGTATACACGTCAGATATTTTTTGAAACGGTGAGGCGCCTACTTGCTCATGATCCGGACTTTACCTTTACAACAGATATCATCGTGGGCTTTCCCGGAGAAACAGACCGCGACTTTGAAGAGACGCTTGAAGTGATGAAAGAGGTCAAGTTTGCCAAGGTGCATATGTTTCCTTATAGCGAGCGGCCTCGCACTCGCGCTGCTCTTTATCCAAATAAAGTGCCTCACGACATTATACAGGCACGAAAAGCCCAGGTGCTTGCTCTTTCTGAACAGATTGCCTTTGACTTGCGCTCTCGATTTGTTGGAAGGACTATGCAAGTACTTACAGAAAGTAAACAAGATGGTCATACAGCAAACTTTCTTTCTGTACATATTCCGGAAAAAGAAATTCGGCCAAATGAACTTGTTGATGTAGAGCTTATCGAAAATACACCTTCTGGCCTGATTGGCAAAGTGGTGGGCTAATGGCGCTTACTTCCTCATATCGATATCTACCTTTTAGCCATATTCCGGGTACATGGTGCCTGATTCCGGGATCACTACAGTCTTGTCAGGTCTTTCCTTCGCATGCCTGTATCTATGATGCTTCAAATACGCTTTTAGAAGAGGTGCGCTTTTCTCATGAGGGACCTTTAAAACAGTTTTGTGTGCAGCAGGACTTAGAGCACCTACAAGTTATTGTCTCAGGTTTTTCATCAGCTGGGTTTGTTCGTTACTACATAAAAGCCCGAGAGCCAAGTATTCCACGAGATCGAGAGAGACTTTTTCTTGGTGTTGATAAATCTCAAGAGTGGTCCCAGGTTGTCAGGCGCTCTAACATGCTTGAAATACTGCCTTTTTGGTACTTTCTTGCACAATCTGTAGCAAAGCTTGAGGACTATCCACCAATCGGTAATGCGCCATCTCTTTTTGCCAACATGCAACAAGGCAGTTTAAGTAGCATTCACGATCTTTTTCTTGCCGGCTTTCACCATATGCTTGTCCCGCGACTTGTAGATAGTGACTTTCTAGGGTATCTAGTGCCTGTTGTTGATAGCACGTGCAAAAGCCCCTATGTGCTTTTAGAGCACAGCTTTAGGTCTATACGAGCGCTCTTTTTTCAGGAGGAAAAAAATAGCATTCATATCTTACCAAATCTGCCTTCAGAGTGTGTTTCAGGTTCGCTTTTGAATGTTACCACACAGAAAGGTCATAAAGTTTCTATCGAATTTAGAAGTAATATGGTGCGTCGTTTGCAGATTGTTGCAGCTCAAGATGATGAGCTTGCAGTGGTCTTTCAGAAACAAGTTAAAAGTTTTCGTATTGGAAAGGGCCGACATTTTTGCCCTCAAACACTAAAAATTCGTGCTAAGAACGTTTATCTGCTTGATAATTTTCAGAAATAAGCCTATTCACTGTAGGTAGTAATTTGAGAGGGTTCACACAATGACACGAACGAATACTGACAGTCGAGCGATATATGAAAAACTTAGTTACACAGCAAGGCATGATCCACACGCTGTTTTAGGTCTACATACTCACGATGACAAGCATAAGGTAATTCGCATCTTTAAGCCTGAAGCTTCACAAATACACCTGGAAGTTCAAGGCCAGGTTGTAGAGGCTGTGAATGTTCATGAAGCTGGACTTTTTGAATACCTTGTTCCCAAGACCCTTAAAAGCACTGACTATCGCATCTATCACCATAACGGCCTTCTTGCCCATGATCCATACTCCTTTTGGCCAAGTTTTGGTGAGCTTGACCAGTATCTTTTTAGTAAAGGCGTGCACTATTCTCTGCATCGTCAGATGGGTGCAAGGCTCTTTCACCATCAAGGGGTAGATGGCGTTAAGTTTACCGTGTGGGCTCCTGGCGCGAAAGCCGTATCGCTCGTGGGTGACTTTAACCACTGGGATGGGCGAGTAAACCCAATGCGCTCTTTAGGCGCTTGTGGTGTGTGGGAGCTATTTGTACCCGGCCTAAAAGCAGGGGAGAAATATAAGTTTGAAATACATACTCAAGCAGGAGCCCTTGCGATAAAATCGGACCCTTATGCACTTTCAAGTGAAGTAAGGCCCAAAACGGCATCTGTAGTCGCCGAGATAGATCGTTTTAGCTGGACTGACGAAGAGTGGATGCATAAGCGCCTTCACCTTGGAAAAAACCGCCCTATGACTATATATGAAGTGCATTTAGGGTCGTGGAAGAAAAAAGATGGCCATTTCCTAAACTATCGCGAGCTTGCTGTGCAGCTTTCTAGCTACTGTCGCGAGATGGGCTATACACATGTAGAGCTATTGCCTATCGCAGAACATCCACTTGATGAATCCTGGGGCTATCAGGTAACAGGCTTTTTTGCTGTCACAAGCCGTTTTGGAACGCCTACAGACTTTCAGTTTTTTGTTAATCACATGCACGAAAATGGCATTGGCGTGATTGTGGACTGGGTGCCTGGTCACTTTCCGCGAGATGACTTTTCGCTCGCAGGTTTTGATGGGACATGTCTTTATGAGCATGCAGACCCAAGACAGGGTCTACACCCACACTGGAGCACGCTTATCTTTAACTTTGGCCGCCATGAAGTGCAAAACTTTTTGATTGCAAGTGCACTCATGTGGCTAGATTTTTATCATGTAGATGGCCTTAGAGTTGATGCTGTCGCTTCGATGCTCTATCTTGACTATGGCCGCGATGAAGGCTGCTGGATACCAAACCAATATGGCGGAAAAGAAAATCTAGAAGCTATAGAGTTTATCAAGCATGCAAACTCGGTAATTCACGCAAACTATCCTGGCGTGCTTACTATTGCAGAAGAGTCAACATCTTTCACAGGTGTCTCTCAGCCGCTTGAATGGGGAGGGCTTGGGTTTGATCTCAAGTGGAATATGGGCTGGATGAATGACACCTTGCGCTATTTTGAAAAAGACCCAATCTACCGCTTTTATCACCATAATGACCTTACTTTTGGGCTTCTGTATGCCTTTTCAGAACATTTTGTGCTCGTCTTGTCGCACGACGAAGTTGTGCACGGTAAGCGCAGTCTTTTAAGCAAAATGCCCGGAGATATGTGGCAAAAGTTTGCTAACTTGCGCCTTTTACATAGCTATCTGATGTGCCAGCCCGGCAAAAAGCTTACTTTTATGGGCGGCGAAATAGGCCAGTGGAATGAATGGTACTGTAAAGCAGAAGTGGAGTGGCTATTACTCGAATATCCCACGCACCGAGGTGTACAGACATGTGTGAAGGAGCTAAACCACCTCTATTTGCATGAAAAGGCCCTGTGGGCAGATGACTTTAGCTTTCATGGCTTTGAGTGGGTAGATTTTAGAGATGAAAAAAATAGCATCATCAGCTACCTACGAAAAGGGGATGGACAGACGCTTTTATGCGTACATAACTTTACCCCAACATACCATCACGACTATGTTATGTATCCGCGCGGAGTAAGGCGCGTTGAAGAAATATTCAATACCGACGATAGCCGTTATGGAGGCTCAGGCAAGGTAAGAGAGCCTGTAAAGATCCTCTACGACCACCACGAAACACCCTATGCGCTGCAGCTTAGCCTTGCACCGCTTTCTACAACCATATATCGCATTCACTATCAATGAAAGAACTGACAGAGCAAGAGTATGAAGCCTTATGTGATGAAGTCTGGCATCACAATAGGCTCTATTTTCAAGAATCAAGACCCGAAATTTCTGATGACGACTACGACAAGCTTGTAAAGCGCGTTGAAGAAATAGAACAAAAGCATCCGGAATGGATTTCTGAAACATCGCCCACAAGGCGCCTTGGCGAAAAGCCTCTAGAAGGCTTTAAAGAGGTCGTTCATAGCCAGGTGATGCTTTCATTAGAAAAGGCATTTTCTGAACAAGAGGTCCAAGACTTTCATAAACGTATGCAAAAGCTCCTTGAAGTAGCATCTGTAACCTACTGTGGCGAGCTTAAACTCGATGGCCTTGCAATATCCGTTACCTATGAAGATGGCAAGCTGACGCAAGCTGTCACGCGTGGTGATGGCCGAGTAGGAAGCGATGTTACCCAAAATCTAAAGACAATAAAAATGCTGCCGCTACGCCTTGCGGCAAAAGAGGTGCCAGATCGTCTTGAAGTGCGTGGAGAGGTGTTTTTGCCAAAAGCTGCCTTTACGAAGATGAACGAAGAGCGCGCTATGCAGGATCTTCCTCTTTGGGCAAATCCTCGAAACGCTGCAGCCGGATCATTGAAGCTTTTAGACCCAAAAGAAGTTGCAAAGAGGACTGACCTTTCTGTTGTCTTTTATGGCATTGCAACTATAGGTAAAGATCTACCCAAAAGCCAGTATGAGGTCCATCAGTTTCTTGCTGACATTGGCCTACCGACGCCAGGCACCTTTTTAAAGCAGAAATTTCCGTCGCTCAGAAAGCTGCATTCTGTTGCTGAAATCATGCAGTTTGCAAGCGATGTCCAGAAGGTGCGAGAAGATCTACCTTTTGCAATTGATGGTGTTGTTATTAAGGTTGATAGCCTGCCTGCTTTTGAATCTCTTGGTACGACGGGAAAACACCCACGAGGCGCTATTGCCTACAAATTTTTAGCAGAACAGGCATGGACAACACTTAATGAAATAGTGGTGCAGGTAGGAAGAACAGGGGTTCTAACGCCCGTTGCAGAGCTTGAGCCCGTACAGCTTGCAGGAAGCTGCATCTCGCGAGCAACACTACATAACTTTGAAGAGGTGGAGCGTAAAGATATACGCCCTCGTGATTTTGTGTGTATCGAAAAGGGGGGGGATGTAATCCCAAAAGTTGTAGCAGTTGATCGCCACAAAAGAACTAGCACATCAACGCCCTATCTGCCGCCACATGTTTGTCCAAGCTGCCATACACCCGTTGTGAAAGATCCGCACGAGGTTGCTTGGCGCTGTCCTAACACGAGTGGCTGCTTTGAGCAGATATTAAGAAGGCTTGTTCATTTTGCTTCAAAAAGTGGCCTTGAGATTGAGCATCTTGGCGACAAGGTGATGGAGCAACTTGTCAAAAAAGGATTTGTAAAGAAGTTTAGCGATATTTTTACTCTCACAGCAGAAAATCTTGCCACGTTGGATGGTTTTAAAGAAAAGTCTATTAAAAACCTTCTTGAAAGTATAGAGAAAGCCAAAAAATCCACCCTTTCTCGCCTCATTATGGCTCTTGGAATACGCTACTGTGGCAGTCAAATGGCGGATGAGCTTGCAAGCACTACAAAGAGCCTGCACAAGCTGATGCACATGACCAAGGATGAGCTTTTGGAGATTCCGGGAGTAGGGGAGAAGGTAGCAACATCGCTTGTTGACTACTTTAGCCAAGAAGAAAACCGCAAAGAGCTACAGGCCTTAGAGCATCTTGGAGTAAACACCGAGGTCGCTCACGTAGCCTACGACGAATCCCACCCCTTTTACAATAAGATGGTGGTAATTACAGGCACACTTAGCTCCATGGGCAGAACTGAAGCCATAGAAAAGGTACGCTCCTTTGGCGGTCGCTCAAGCGATACCGTCAGCAAAAAAGTAGACTACCTCATAGTCGGCTCCGACGCAGGCTCCAAACTCGAAAAAGCCCAAAAGCTCGGTATCAAAATTCTCTCCGAAGAAGAATTTTTGGGGTTGTTAAGGTAATCTTTGGGGCCATCTTTGGGGTGTGCCTGGCATGAACAATAACTAGCCGATGAAAATTCGGTCATAGTCCATAAGAAGGGAATATGTAGATGAAAGCAAGGGTGTCCGAAGAAACTGAGCGAGGCGCTACAGCAGTAGAACAAACGCGTCGTAAACGGCCAATGAGGAATCTGAAGGAAGCTGGAGTCAAATTTGCTACCTAAACGAAAGTGAACCTTCGTGAGGCGCGGGGAGAGGATGAGGTGCCCCCAAACACCGAAATCCAATGGAAGGATCGAGTAAGGCAACCATCTTGCGATGGTTGCCTCCTCTAAGAACCGTGCTTGCAAGTTTCCCTGCACACGGCTCAAGCACTGATAGAGCCCTCGTTTGAGGACCCGGCTTTTGTAGGTTCCAAGCAGTCCAGATGTATGAGACGAGCATGAAACAGTGGTGTAATCTTATCCAAAGCGATATTGTCATGGGGGAAGTAGATAATGCCATCGCTTGCCTGTGTAATCGGCTGATTACACAATGCGCAGCAGTGACTCTGCCTTCCCCATACAAACTCCAGGAGATGAGGTTGCTTTCTAGCGAGTTCTCGGCTATGTCGGAGTGAAAAATAAGGTTTCCAATCCGGATCATACGGGTTGGCATCACGCTTGATCATGCTATGCCATTAGAAAAGGCAAGGGTGTCTGTCGTGAGGCAGAATCCGAAGAAAGCCGTATACAAAATGCTGACCTGACGAACAGGAAGCGCATATGAGGCAGTAACCTTAGGATGAGAACGCAACTAAGTTCGAAGTCCAATACTTACTCAGAAAGGTTGATGTATATGCGACAGGTTAGCACGAAAGTTTAACGAATTACCCGGTGAGAGCTGTACTCACGCTTGACTAATACCCAACAAAGACGGGGAACGACAAGACTAGCGATGTTCCGGAGGAATGACGTGAACGATACAGCAGTCAGCAGACGACGTAGTAGGTGTTTTTTTTTTACACTGAAGGTCCGAACATGAAAACGAAGGAGAAAGCCAGACTTCTATGACAGCAAATAATCGCAGAAAAGAAGAGCAACCTAAAGCTAAGTTAGAGAACTCGGGGGAGAGCCCCGTATCGTCTCTAAACAGCGCGATGGCTGACAAGGCAGCGAGGAACGAATTTTTCCTGCCTAGCAACGAGCAAAGCGTCTATATTGCAACTATAGAAGGCGTCATCAGCTCACGCAATATGATGGGAGCTTATAAAGCAGTTATACGCAATAAAGGCGCCCCAGGCATAGATGGTATAACTACTAAAGAGATCAAAAAGGTCATACAAGAACAATGGCCTAAGATCAAACAGGACATTCTTGATGGAAAATACTACCCTAGCCCAGACTGAACCGAAGCGCTCAACAAGCGGTACTTCAAGCCCAACAATATATCCATGAAGGATGTGAATGGGTTGTGGATATTGACTTGGAGAATTTCTTTGACAAAGTCAATCACGATATGCTGATGGCGAGAATAGCAAGGCAAGTGAAAGATAAGAAAATCCTCCTCCTTATAAGAAGGTTCCTGCAAGCAGGAGTTATGGAGAATGGACTTGTCGTAGCAACGGAAGAGGGAACTCCGCAAGGAGGCCCCCTCTCTCCACTACTATCCAATATCATGCTAGACGACTTTGATAAAGAGCTTGAGAAGAGAGGGCTACGATTTGCAAGATACGCCGATGACTGCAACATGTACGTGCAAACGGAAAAAGCGGGAAAGCGTGTCATGGGATCTGTAGTAAACTACCTCACCCAGAAGCTCAAACTCAAAGTAAATCAGCAAAAGAGCGCCGGGGACAAGCCATGGAACCGCAAATTCTTGGGATTTACCTTCACAAAAGGTAAGGGCCCTAGACGGATAACAGTTCACGAGAGCCGGATCAAGCGTTTTAGAGACAAGATAAGAGGCATCACGAAGAAGATGCGAGGTAATAATATAACGGATAGTATCCAGAAATTTATTATGCCGATCACTAGAGGGTGGGCCAATTATTTTGGCATAGCTGAAACGCGAAACGTGTTCGAAGATCTCGATGGATGGATTAGACGCAAGATACGAGGTATCTTGTGGCGACAATGGAAGAAGCCGCGAACTCGATATAAACGCCTTGAAGCACTTGGGATCAAATCGCGTACAGCAAAGCAAGCTGCATATAGCAGTAGGGGACCATGGAGAATGGCCAAGACTACGGTTATGCACAAGGCCTTGTCAAATGCGATTATCGAAGATTTAGGCTACTTATCAATGTTTAACATAGTACGGGCTAGGTCACAGTTGACATGAACCGCCGTATACGGTCCCGTACGTACGGTGGTGTGAGAGGACGGTGAGCCTGATAATGGCTCACCTCCTACTCGATGGGGGGGCTTGTTCTTCCTATAGTGCAACTCCTTCGCTCCATCCCCATTACGAGACTTCACCGCTACTACGAGTTGTTCCGCCCCTGTTCTCCGCATCGATACTCTCGTCCTAACGTTTCTTCCGCTTGGACTTCTCTCTTAACATCGGAGCGACAGGTTCCTACGTTCCATACAGAAGCCTATGTCCAGATCATGCCATCTTTATGCCGGATGCCACTCAAGCAGTAGTCAGGTTTCTCTTGGGTTCTTCGTAGGACTCCCCTTAGAGCCTAGTTTTGACATTATTTTTCCCGTTTCAACACTTCATCAATGGTTCACTTGCGTTCATCTTCTCGGACATTCATCTGACTAGCTCTTAGACGAGCCTTTTCCTTAACGCTCATCACAGATAGCTCTTTACTACTGCAGCTTAAGGTGATTTAGAACCCGCTCCTGGAAGCCGATTCTGAGGGGCCTTCCCTCATCTTTTGTATAGTTCTCCTTATCTTGAAGTTTCCTTCTTGATTTGGATTCGTAGCGCACAAGGGGGAGGGTTTAAACGGAGAAAGAGCATTTTTCATATGGGTTTGCTGCACCGTCCCTTCCAATAGGTTATCAGAAAAGCTGTCACAGTTGGTATCACACCAACAAGTATAAAGAGTGTGTCAGCCCCTAAACGAGCCCACTCAAGGGTATGAAAAAGACCAGACATAATAAAATTCAAATGACGTGCATGCCAGTAGCCATGATTAATGGAATCCCATAGCTGCAAAACACCCGAAGGGAAGAGGTCTACAATCACCATCAGCGCCATACCAATATTAAGGCCCCAAAAGCCAATCTTGATCAGATTTTTTATTTTTACCCATACCGCTTCAGTTTGAAAGGAGCGGAGGCAAAAGAGTGATACGGCAAGCGCAAGCATTCCAAACACTCCAAACATCGCTGCATGGCCATGATTGGGGGTCAGGTTTGTTCCAATTTCAAAATAGGAGATTATGGGCAGGTTTATAAGAAAGCCAAAAATACCTGCTCCAATAAAATTCCAAATGCCAACCGAAATAAGGTAGTACACTGTCCACTTCTGCCTTTCAGCAAGATAATGCCCGCAAGCATCACAGCGCACCTTTGAAACACTGATAAAGTCCCAAGCATCAAGTGTCAAAAGTGTCAACGGCACCACTTCCATCGCCGAAAAACAGGCCGATAGCGCCATATTCACATTAGTCTGGCCGGTAAAATACCAGTGATGGCCCGTTCCTACAACACCAGATCCCAGATAAAGAATGATATCCAGATAGATCACACGTTTTGCTGTAATAAGCTTTGTCACCCCCATCTCTACGAACATTGCTGCAGCAAGCACGGTAGCAAAGACCTCAAAAAACCCCTCCACCCATAGGTGGATGATCCAAAAGCGCCAGTTGTCGATAATGGTAAAGTTTGTCTGGTGATGATAAAACAGGGCAGGCACATAAAAGATGGGGATTGCTGCAGCCGCAAGAAAAAACAGAATAGCAAGCTCTTTGTATTTCGGAGATGAAAAGGCTCCACGAAGAGCTCGGAATATGAGGAATATCCAATAAAAAAAACCAGCAACTAACAAATACTGCCAGGCTCTTCCAAGATCCAGATATTCAGAGCCTTGATTGCCAAGCCAGAACCAGATTTCGCCTCCAAGCATCTGATGAGCGCTCAAAAACTCTCCTACAAGGCTTCCTACTATGATAACAATGAGTGCATATAGGAGTACTTTGATGCCAAGTGTCTGGTTTTTTGGCTCGTTTTTGCTGAAGAGCGGCGCAATAAAAAGGCCCGCTCCTATCCATGCTGTCGCAATCCAGAATATAGCAAGCTGCAGATGCCACGTTCTTGCCAGATTGTAGGAAAGCCAGTTCACAATGGGTAACCCATAAAAGTTGGCCTCTACACGATAGTGAGCAATAACGCCTCCAAATAGTGCCTGGAGCAAAAACAACACTGCTACAATTGCAAAAAAAGGAATGGCCGCTTTTTGACCAGGAAATAGCAGTGGAGCTTCAAGATGTGTTTCATGGATATGGCGGGGAGGGCGGCTTGAGTCCCATCCAAGAAAGTCAAATTTGCCAAATAAAAAGAGCATCAACCCTATGGCACCTAGCAAGAAGATGAGGCTCATTGCACTCCAAAAGTAGGCATCGCTACTTGGGAAATTGCCTATAAGAGGGTCGTAAGGAAAGTTGTTGGTGTAGGTGAATGGTGCATCTAGTCGATTCGTTACTGCTGCCCAGCTTGCCCATGAAAAAAATGTGGTGAGTAAAAACTGCTCTTGAGGATCACTGATATAGTTCTTTGGTAGCCCAGGTGCATCTCCTTGCGTAAAGTAGTGCTTCCAGAACGTTTTAGCTTTTTCAAAGGCAGCCTCTTCTTCAGGCGTATAAATGAGGCTGTTTGTAGCAAGATCAAAACGATTTTCTTTCAATAAGGGTGGGATTTTTTCACTAATTTCAAGCTCTTCTGCAGGAGTAAGCTGTATAAAACTTTTCTGAAATCGCTTCTCTGCAAGCAGATCGCCAATTGCAAGTCCCTCTTGATGCAGATATTCAGCAGTGTAGTCAGGGCCAAGGTAGGCCCCATGGCCCCATAGCGTTCCATGTTCCATAAGGTTGTACTTAAAAAAGACTGTCTGCCCGCCAAGAATATCCTCTTTTGTGAAGAGCACCTTATGATCTTTCGATACAACTTTATCCGGTATGGGTGGAGCATTGTCGTAGGCAAGATTTGTGACAAATCCCAAAATAGAAAAACCAATAATCATTACGACGATAGCCGTATATCGCCACCACATAGAAAGTGTAACATTTTCGTCTTGGTCCATAAGCGTAGAGTGTGCACGCCACTTACGTTATAGTCAAACGATTTTTTTTGGTTGTGTTACAGTGCTATCTGACTAAATACCTCAAGAATAACTAGAAATTTTTTTTGCTTTCATAATTTTTTACCTTGATTATGTGATACCTTTTCCGCCATCATATATAGGCATGAAAGATATTCATAAAAAATGGCTGCATCCAAGTTCTAGTAAAGAAGCTATTGAGGTGCAACGTGTCATGGCCCAAAAAGTCGTGTTGCAAGACCAATTTGGCTCTCTCAACTGTCTGGGCGGCATGGATGTAAGCTCCAAGCGTTATGATCCTGAAAAAATGTTATTTGGCGCCTGTGTGGTGCTTTCAAGTAATCTAGAGCTTATAGAGCACGCCTCATATAAGCATTGCCAAGAGTTCCCCTATGTCCCAGGGCTTCTTGCTTTTCGGGAAGCGCCTAGTCTTATACAGGCCTATGAGCGCCTCAAGTGCAAGCCTGATCTTATTATGGTAGATGGCCAAGGCATTTGCCACCCTCGTGGGCTTGGCATTGCAAGCCATATTGGTGTGCTGCTTGATCTACCAACAATTGGCGTGGCAAAGTCCATACTTATTGGCAAGCCTCAAGCTCATTTGGGCTTAAAAGCTGGCAGTCGCGCGCCTCTTAGCTGGAAAGGTAACGTAGTAGGCATGCTGCTTCGCACGAAAAACAACTGCAGGCCCCTCATTATCTCCACAGGGCATAAAATCTCTCTTGAAACAAGCGTGGAGCTTGTATTACATGCCCTAAAAGGCTATCGTCTGCCTGAGCCTACACGTCATGCGCATCTTGCTGCAAATGAAGTGAGAATGGAATCTTAAACCTAAAAACGACACTCTCACTAAAGCGTCCACACGGCCACGTCCCAGGGCATATTCTCTTAGAATTGCACCCACGCGGTTAATGATTCTTTGCAAAAACGCCATGAATGAAGGTGTGGGCCAGATTCTTTGTAATCGAACTTTTCCAGCCAAATATTTGTATTTTCTCGATCCAAAATGGCTCAGGCGACTTATTCTTGATTAGTTTAAAGGCAGGCGGAACAGGCCTAAACCTTGCAGCTACCGACTATGTTGTGCATCTTGATCCCTGGCGGAACCCCGCGGTAGAAAATCAGACATCCGATCGCGCCCACCGCATAGGTCAAGAGCGATCTGTCACCATTTACAGGCTGATTACCGATTTTAAAGTTGACAAAAAACTCAGAAAAACAAATAGAGAGAGAAAAGGATTAGCAACGTGAGTTAATATAAAGAAGTAGAAGGCCATGTCAACAATAACAAACTCAATTCAGAAGGTGGCGTCCCAATCACAAAAAAAAACTAAAAATATAAAGCATCATGTTGATATGTCACGCGTGGCCTGCGTGATTTTAGGGGGCGGTCAGGGAACTCGCCTTTACCCACTCACAACTCGCAACTGTAAACCAGCTATTTTATTTGGTGGGCGCTTTCGCCTTGTTGATGTTCCTCTCTCTAATGCCCTTAACTCTAATATTCATAAAAATTATATTGTAACTCAGTTTTTAGCAGCCACTTTACACCAGCATATCTTTCATTCCTACCGCAATAGACAGGGTTTTATTGAAATTCTTGGCGCTGAGCAAAAGCCTGAAAAGTCAGGCTGGTATAAAGGTACTGCCGACGCTATCCGCCAGAACTTACAATACCTTATGGAAACGCCGGCAGACTACTTCCTCATCCTGTCAGGCGATCAGCTCTACCACATGGACTTTCGAAAAATGGTGGAAACTGCCCAGGAAAAAGATGCAGATGTGTTAGTTGCCACCTTGCCAGTAAAACGAAAAGATGCCCGCCGCATGGGCATTATGAAGGTAAATGAGGATCAGGACATAATCGACTTTTATGAAAAGCCCCAAGACGACGGCACGCTCGATCGCTTTATGACGCATGATTCTGCCCTAGAAAAGATGGGCCTTCCAACAGGCAGCAATAGAAGCTTTTTGGGCTCAATGGGCATCTACCTCTTTAAGCGAGACTGTTTATTTAAAGTACTCTCAGAAGATACGCGCGATGACTTTGGCAAGCACCTTATTCCCACAAAGGTAAAAGAAGGCAGCATCGCCGCTTTTGTACACGATGACTACTGGGAAGATATTGGCACTATAGAGTCCTTTTACGAAGCCAACATCGCCCTTACGCAAAAAGTGCCACCTTTTAACCTCTATAGAGAAGCCTATCCCATAGCCACATCCCACTCATGCCTGCCAGGTGCGCGTATTTTAAACACAAATCTCTCAGATTCTATCATCTGCGAAGGGTCTGTCATAGAGGCGAGTGTCATTTCAAATAGCATACTCGGCCAAAGAACCATCGTGAAGAAGGGCACCATCATCAACGGTTCCTACATCATGGGTAACGACTTTTACGACCTTCCGCACGCTGAAACCCAAGGGCTGCCAAATCAGCTTGTCATCGAAGAAGAGTGCGAAATAAGGCGCGCGATCATAGACAAAAACGTATTCATAGGTAAAGGCGCCAAGCTCATTAATAAAAATAACCTGCGTGAATATGATGGCCAAGGCATATACATCCGCGACGGAATCATCGTCGTGCAGCGCGGGGCTTCTATTGCTCCTGGATTTATTCTCTAATGATCAAGCGCCTATCGGAATAAAAACCCTTAATCATATGACGAAAGCGTGATATGATAGTTTAAAACATAAAAACTTTATTTAAAATCAGTTGTTATGGCACGTTCTAAATTTTTAGGAGATATTGTCAAATGTTGTGTTTCAAAAAAAGCCTACGCCCTCATTTCTTAGTCAATAACTACGCAACCATTTCTTGAATTTCAACCTCCTCACCATTCCTAAATTGCACTCCACGGATTACCTTCTCCACAAGTTTGTGGCCCCTTATCTTTCTCCACCCTTGCTGCGCAGAAGTAATGAGCTTAAAGACCATGGTCATCGCCGCCAATCTCGACCCACATCCTTTTGTCTGCCGCATTCTATGACGTACCGTTGCAAAGGTGGACTCAATAGGATTAGTTGTACGGATATGCACCCAATGCTCTGCAGGATAATCGTAGAATGTAAATAATTGCTCAAGATCCTTCCGGAGGCACTCGCAGGCTTTTGGATATTTGGCATCATATTGGTTTATAAAGCTGTTGAATGCAGACAGCCCCTCTTCCTTTGTCGGCGCCATATATACCCATTCAAGTTCAAGAGTTGGTTTTTTTGCGCGCCAAAGTCCCGCGATTGAAGAGATTTAAAATGCGCCCATATTACAATATGAGCGCATTTTAAATCTTTCAAGCCCGGGCCTTTCGCGCAGCAAAAAAACCAACTCTTGAACTTGAATGGGTATACATATCATGGATTAGCTTTTTAGCATGTGGTTGGACACTTTTTGCCATTTTGTCGAGTACATTAGCTGTCTTGTGGACCCAACACCGTTGCTGCCTTGTAGATGGGAATGTTTCTTCTAAAGCCGCCCAGAACCCTAATGCACCGTCTCCAATAG
>CAZEQY010000011.1:0-104252 GCA_964514655.1 uncultured bacterium | reverse complement strand
TTTTATCATTATTATCACCTTTTTGTTGTTAATGACTAATTACTATCCTGCCCGATCCTGCTAGCTTTAGCGGATCCTGTTAATTTTTTCACACAAACGAATTTGACACGCCTGTGTCAAGCTCGTTAACACTCATAATGAGCTAACAATCAGCCAATAAAGATTGCTGTCAAAGGCTTGTTAATGTGCTCTTAATACTGCACGTAGGCACGTCTTCTTTGGGATTGGTGGTATTCTACAGTATAGCCAACAGCGCCTAGCGTGAAAAAGTTAGATACGCTGTACATAAAGCCCAAAAGGCCAAGGCCTATGTGGCCAAGGGATTCAACGCATCTTCCCACACTATCTTTGTCATCAGTAATAACTGCAATCGTGCCAAACAGAATGGCTCCAGCTATGCCTGCTACTGTTTCTGCAAGGCTCACAACAGCCTTAATGGGCGACACAAGTGTCGATCCAAGGACTGGTATGGCTTGTAGTCTGCTTAATGATCTTTGAATTTCCCAGGATCCTGATAGGGTCATATATGCTCCTTTGGTTTTTTATTAAAACTGTACAAGAGATATGAATTAAAGCATAATTATAAATATTAGTTTACAGTTAAATCTATCCATGCTATGGTATAAGGAGGGAAGGGAAGGTGCTTTATGAACGCTTCTTTCGAAGATAGGCCTATAATAGAGCTGGGAATACAGTCCCAAACGCCTGCTTCGGGCGATAGTGCCCGAGGAGATATGCAGGGAAGAAAGGTTGAAAAAAACCCTCACGCACCTCTAAATATAGGCAAAGCGGCAAAAAAGGCCATGGAGGCAGAAGATATTCTGACCCAGAAAAGGCCGCCTTTACCTAGGCAGCTATCAGTTAAATCCGTAAAAGACATTGTTCCAAACGATCAGGCACTAGAAGCAAAAAATGGCCCTTGTTGGAACTGTATAGGCAGATCTCCGATAAGAGAGGGGGAGGGCTTTCTCTATCGATTTGAGCTGAAAGAGGAGTTTCGTTCCAAGGCAAGTGAATCTGAAAACGAGGCAGCTCAAGAGAAGTTTGAAGAGGAGCGAAAACGCATTTATCCTGCTATAGTTCCAAGTCACGAAGAGCTTGTTGAAGTCTTGTCTAATCCTGATAGTTCTAGCGCCCAGTTTTTGAAGCGGCTTGGCTATGACTATAAGAATGGTGTTTTGACACTGCCGGATAAAGAAGCGTTGATGGCTCTTTATGAAAAAGAAAGAGAAAGACGCCCAGAACTTCCGGAGATTCATATTGCAGGTGAAACAGGAATTGCAAGTGATAGTGAGTTTATAGAAGCCTTTTATACAAGCGATGTTCTTTTATCTTCCGGCAAAGAGTTTGTTCACGATCACTTTTTTCATGTGGCTCGTCTTCTTGCCAAGATTAACCAGATTGCAGAGAGTAAAGCTTCATATGGAGCGGAAAAATTTGAAGAGGTTAAGCTCCTTACAAATGCATACCGAAAGGTTGGTATGCTAAAACAGCTGCATAGTGAATATAAAGCACAAGAAAGCCCTCAAGATGCTCTTGCGGGTGCAATTCGAACACTAGATAGATGTAAGCTTTATAGGGCTCAAACGAAGTTGAAGAAAATAGTTAAAGAATTTAAAGAGATTCAAAAACCATCAAAAACAGTGAAAGGCATTGAGGATAAGCTCAAAAGCCTTTTATCAATCAAGAGTCTAGAAAAACCAGAAGCAAAAGCTGTGCTTCAGAGCTGTTCTGATATCATGTGGAGTGAACGAAATGAGCAGATGGGCGGTCCTCGATTTAATGACCTTTCAGACGATATTTTAGATGTAATGCACGCTCTTGAAGCAACTATTACCCCTGAATCTGTTGTGACGGTGCTTGGCAAGCTAGAATCTCCATCTACAGCCATGATGGAAAAACTGGATAAGTCTGTCGGCTATCTTGCGGACAACATGTCTGCAAATAGCCTAAGTACAAGTGAAATCCGGAGCTTTAATAGGGACATAACTGGAATGTGGGGAGACGATTTTGCCCTGGAATTCTTTGCAAGATCCTTTCCCAGTGACTCTCGCCCCATTGAAGAGCAGGTGCAAGAATTAAAAGAGGTCTGGAGTTTTGCTACAAAGCATTTTGAAGGATAGTAATTCTTGACATATAACTACCCCTAAAACATAATTGTAAAAACTAATTACAAGGTGGGGAGTTATAATGGAACCTGCAGCAGGCGCACGTTTAGATGCTTTTAGAAGTTTATACGAAAATGCCTATGGGCAAAAGCTTACTGATGAACAAAGGCTTTTACGAGATAAATCTAAGGTGTCTGAAGAGCAATTTAACCTTCAAGTTGCATGCCACTATAATGAGTCTCGAGGCCTAACACAAGGCGCACTTGATACTCCTGTTCGACTTGATATAGGTGCTCGGTCACTAGCCTTTCAGCGCCTTACGCTCGATCCGCAGCAAGCGCTTTGGCAAGATGGGAAAGTTGCACTAAGTAACCTGCGGCTTCCGCTTAGCGTGCAGAATAAAGTACCCGGCGTTCCCGTTACAGTGATGGACTGGCTGAAAACATGCTGGTCCCATCGTATTGACTGGGATCAGTTTCCTGATATTTTCGTAACTCCCTACACCTCGTGTGCATGTCTTCCAATAAATCCACAGACTAAAAGTGCTGAGTTCACAGTTCAGGCAAGTCATAAAGGCAATGAATCGTGGATGTACCTTACCTATACCTCAAGTGGAGATAAAGGCACCTGGTTTATGGACTTTCAAGGCATTAGCGGCGCTTTTACCGTCCATGCAGGTGAACAGGGCGAACAAAAGAAATTTGCATTCTTTCCTGTTGATCGCGATACAAGACAAAGGCTAGAAGATGAAGCTCCCGCTCTTGCGCGTGAAGTTGCAAAAAGCTCTGTTGTTACAATAGCCATCCGCTTTGAAAAGCTTGATCCCGATCTCCCAGCGCCAAGTATAATGGATTTTCTTCTACGTGATAACGTTTCTCCTTTTGCCCGAGAAGAGCATTACATGATGAAGGCAGGGTTGAATTTTGGCGGTATTATGGGTACGGGCGGTTTAGATAGACGCCACTATCAAAAAGCTGAGTACACAGGCAAGTTTAAAGTTGCTCAAGAGGGCCATTTTGTTGCCATCTGTTCTGGTCTTGCTGTTGATGCTAGTAGCTGCGCTACAGAGGCAGATCTTACTGCACTTTTTACTACCCTTGATAAAGATAGAACTATCCTTTCTGGCTCTATCAAAGAGCAGCTTAACTTGCGCGCAAAAGAGGATGTGATCAATGGCATGTTTGTAAAGCTTGTCTTAAAGCCGAAGAATACAGCGCCGAATTTTTTTGTGGGCACTGATGGGCGCTCCTATCTTGATTTTACAGCAAGAGCAAGTACTGATTCGCAAGGATATTTCCTTTTTGACGGTAAAAGAGTCTTGGATCTAACTAAGCAGGTATTCATGAAATTTTCCCCTATCAAAAATGGAACAGAAACCCTTCCGCAGGTAGTTCACCTTGATCTAGATAAAGATAAACTTATTGTAAGTGACTATGATGTCGCAAGCAATACGTATCAGTCACACCTTCTAACAAAAGGAAATATTGGCTGGTCCTACCGCTCTAATGAGAGCCGTACATTCCGGCCCGAAGAAATGAGTGTCTTTAGCGGTGTAGAGCAGGCTAAGTAGTTGATTCATGAAAAAATGCATCTATCTGATAGTCTTACTTGCGGTTGCCTATAGCCCCCTCTATAGCTGGTATCGCCTTGAGGATAAAAGTGATCATATCGAGCTTGAGACTATGTATGGGGCTACGACTATACGTGAGCCTGTATTACTTGATTTGATACGATCGGCCGCATTTAATCGTCTTAAACACATTCGTCAGTATGGTGTCACCTGGTATATTCAGGATGAATATGAATATACCCGCTATGAGCACTCTTTGGGTGTCTTTTACCTTGTAAGAAAGTATGGAGCACCACTTGATGAGCAGGTAGCAGCGTTGCTGCATGATGTTAGCCACACCGCCTTTTCACATGTTGGAGATTATATCTATGGCCATGTTCAATCAGAGAGAGTGATGCAAGATGAGATGCACGAGCAGTATATTGCTGAATCCGGACTTCTGGCAATACTGCAAAAGCATGGATGTAGCCATGCTATAACTGAAGAGGCAAAAAAGTCTCAAGTCTGCTTTGAGCAGGAAAAACCCAATATTTGCGCAGATCGCTTTGAATATGTACTTAATGGTGCCCTTATCGATGGCCTCTTTTCAGAACAAGATATACGCAACATTGTACAACATGTCCATTTTGCAGATGGCATCTGGTATTTTGATGACCTTGCGCTTGCAAAAAAGTATGCAATGGCTTCTGTGCAGCTTCCTGAAAAGCGCTGGGGGGCAAGCTGGCATGCTTTTGTCTACAACTGCATGGCAAAGGCTTTAGTGAAGGCTATAAAAATTAACCTTATTAGTTTTGATGAAATACGCTTTTCAACTGACGATGTGCTCTGGAACAAAATACACTCAAGCACTGATCCTGACATCAAGTTACAGCTTGCAAGGCTAAAGAAATGGCAAACTGCCTTTAAAGTGGTATCAAAAGACCAAGCCGACTCCCACATCATCGGCAAGTTCACCGGCCAAGACCCATGGGTCAAAACCCAAACAGGCCTAAAGCGCACTTCCAGCCTCGATAGCGACTTTGCAGCCTACTACCAAAAGGTATGCGCCCTGCAAAAAGAGGGCTACTGGATCCAGCTTCATCCCTAACGTTAGCATTTACGCGTATATGTACTAGATTCTATTATGGCCTTAAGCGGAATTGAGCCATTGTAGAGGTGATAGTATTTTGTAGAGCCTGTAGGGGCAGATTCTAAAACAAGTTCTCCCTGCAACAGGCTTGGGGCAAGTTTAAGCACCATATATTTTGGAATCTTTGCCCAGTATTTAAGTAGGATGCGCTCAAGCTGCTCCTGAGTGTATAAGCGGATGAAGGCACTATCTTCTTGAGGCAAAAGGAGCTTTTCTTTACCTAAGCTATCCTGCCATAGCGTATAGGCAAGTATCTTATAGAGGTATTTTGGCACTGTCATAAGTATGTATATCGTTAATTAGCCCTGATGGGCAGTGTGAAGGTAGTAAGCTGCATGCCTCAGATAGGTCATACCAGGCCCAGTTGCTATGTTCTTTACTAAGCTGTGGTGTAAAGTCTAGCGGCTTATCAAACGCGTATAAAGCAAGGATCAAGCCTACATCTCCATCTTGCTGGGGTATGCGCACACGGCTTAGGTGCATGGACACGTAGGTGGCTTCTGAATCAGTTTTGAGGGCGATTTCCTCTTCGAGTTCTCGTCTAAGGGCATCGATAAGTGTTTCACCGCGGTTCATTCTTCCGCCAGGTAGATCCCAGTAGGTTCCGGATTTATCGCGTTTTTCTTTTTCAAGCAGCAGTATTTTGCCTTCTTTATTGCGGATAAGTGCCTTTGCACCCAAATGAAAGCGATCTTCGCAAGAATTCATGGCCCCTCGAGCTATTAGCCCAAAATTTTATCAGTAGCAGTGTATATAGTACAGTACACATTACCTATTTCTCAGAGAATACGCGTACGCAATAAAGTCTGCATCGCCGGCCGCTGCCTTAAGGGCATAGTCTAAAGCTGCTTGTTTATTTTTTACGTAGGGTATAGCCATTTTAAAGAGAGGAAGATTCGTATTCATGGCGGCTCTAGAGCAGGTACGCTCAGCCAAAGTTTCTTTCATAGGACTTTTGATGGCTTTAAGCAACCGTTCAAGGAACTGTATGTTTGGGTTTTGCTTTTTCATTGCTATAGCAAACGCCTCTTCCTTAGTTTCATCATCTGCTAGGCCAAGAAGCTGACTTGCTACGCTCCATTGTTCAGCAGTAACTGCATCCAAAAAAGATGTTGCAGAAACTTGTGGCCCCTGAGCGGCGGGCACTTGTTCAAGGACAGCCTGCAGATCATTTGCAGCTCCAGCCGCGGCACTTTGCTGAGCTAACTTGTTTTTGACAGTTGAGTTAAATAACGTATCAACGTCACGAGGGCGTTTTTCACTAACAAGCGTTAGCGCTGTAATTAACTTTTCCCTAAGGGGAGCGAGCTTTGTATCGGTATCGCTAGTTAGGTCTATAGCTGCAAGAACTTTTTTTAGACGGTTCACTTTGCCTGTAGTTTGAAGTTCAGTTATTGCTTTATCGAGTTCTCCAGGCAGTTTTAGCATCTCATATACCTTTTTCATAACAGCATCATTTTTAGAATGCGCTGCGGCATTTATGATCGCTTTTGTACTTGCCTCACCTTGATTACGCTGGCCTCTAAAAATTTTTAAAGGGCCTATTCTCTTTATTGCAATAGTGCCATCTTTTTCTAACACAAGCCTGTGCTTCAAAATCTTGCGTTTATCAGTGAGTTCATATGTGGCAAATTGTCGTGCAAGTCTTTCAATGTTAGCTGGATCCATAAAATACCCCCTATTGCTTGTAACGCCTCATTATACATAATAATAATTATTTTAATAGGTGTTTATGTAAGGTATTCTATTAGAATTACTTACGATTGAATTGGCATTCAAAAAGAGAAGAGTTGAGGGTAAAGCTTGCGCCTGTTTGAGAGGAGGCTGTTAGTAGCATGACGTTTGCTACATCTTCTATAAATGCTTCTTGAAGAGGCGTGCTTAGGTGAGCAGTAAAATTCATAAAGGGGCGAAGCCAGTCTATCAGGGCCCGTCTGTTTGCAAACTGGAGGCTATCTGTTGTGACGTCAAAGTAGACAAGCTCAAATCCAGCCTTATTAAGTAGCTCTATGTACTGATCTTGCGTGTAGTAGGCTCTTTGTTTTGTAAATGATTCAAAGTGGCTTGCCCATTTGGGAGTTTTTACAAGCTCCGCGCTTATGTTGCCAACAGACGTGGCATCAAGTCCTGGGCCTACAAAGACAAGGCTACCTCCAGGCACTAGGCTTTTATAGATGCTGCTAAGAGCTTTATCCTGCTCTACAACATAGTGCAAGCTGCAAAAGGCAACGATTAGATCAAATTGCTCAACAAAGGGAAGCGATCTAATGTCACCTACTTGATAGAGGAGGTTAGGAAAATGTTGCTTCTGAAACACTGAAGAGGCAAAGTCGATCATCTTTTCTGAGATATCAAGCCCCACTACAAGCCCTTTTGTGCAGTGCTCAGAAATAAAGGCAGATATCTTGCCATCACCGCATCCAATATCAAGCACGCGTTCTTTTCCGTTCCATGGATATTTCTCAATGGCAGACATTGCCCATTGCCACTGCAGGCTAGAGTTTTTGTTATATCCTTTTGCATCATCGAGTCCTACTGCTTGAAGAAGTGAAGAGGCAAAAAGAATGAGGAGGAGGAGATATCTATTCATACATGCAAGGGTATAACTTTCAGAACATAATTGGGTATACATATATTTTTATTGAAAAGAAATTGCATTTCCTGTTTATGTGTGCTATAAGGTATGCCCAAGTTGGAGTAAGTATGCAGCAAGTTCGATTTGGTATTCTTTTTATTCTTCTTTGTAGTCCTTTATTTGCATCGTTTCGGGTAGATCTTAGCTGCACAAGTGCGGTTCTTATCAACAGCAAAACAGGCAAGGTGATATATGAAAAAAACGCCTTTCAGCCTATGTATCCGGCTAGTTGTACCAAAATAGCTTTTGCACTTTATGCACTAAAGCACCATCCACACCTATTTGATAAGCGGATACGCGTCTCGCAAAATTCCGTAAAAGCAGTTCATGAATCACAGAAAAGCAAAAATAACTTTGCCGCATATCCATCCTATGTGCTTGAACATGACGCTTCACATATGGGTCTAAAGCTTGATGAGGAAATGCACTTTCGCGACTTAGTAGAAGCTACGATGGTTGTATCAGCAGATGATGCTTCAAATGTAATTGCAGAGGTGATGGGTAATGGCTCGATCGATAAATGCGTAGAGGATGTAAATCGCTACGTACGCTCGCTTGGCCTTCGCTCCACGCGTTTTAAAAATCCTCACGGTCTACACCACCCAGAGCACGTATCTACAGCATATGACCTTGCTATACTATCGCTCGAGGCTATGAAGCATCCCCAATTTCGCGATATGGCCAAAAAGCCGCGCTTTCATAGGCCTAAAACCAACAAGCAAGATGCCGTACATCTACAGTCGACTAATCGCCTTTTAGTAAAAGGTACAAGTGCCTACTATCCCCATGCTGTTGGCATCAAAACAGGCTATCATCGTCGTGCTGGCCACTGTCTTGTTGCTCAAGCTGAGAAAAATGGCCGCTCACTTATTGCTGTTGTTTTACAGGGTAAATCGCGCGATGATCGCTTTAAAGACTCTGTAAAGCTGTTTCAGGCAGCTTTTGATGAGGCACTTGTAACAAAATCGTATCTCACAGCGGGTCCGCAAAACTTTTCAAAAGATATCCTGGGCGGCAAAACAGCACTTGATACCTATGCGACAGAGTCTATAAGCCACTCTTACTACCCATCTGAAGCACCTGAGATACGCTGCCAGCTTGTGTGGCTTGATCTTGTGCTTCCTGTAAAGAAGGGAGACCAAGTTGGTGAGCTACACTTTATCGCCGATGGGCAACTTTACAAAAAGGCCTCTCTTTTTGCAGCAAATGACGTGCAAGAGACTTTTACCCATGCCTTTACTAAACGCTACTGGCCGTGGGCTTTAGGTGGCCTTATTGTACTTATTGCGCTCTTTGCTCTTGGTCGCCGTAGGAGATAATAACCCCTATTTGCTATAATAGCGCCACTAATAAAGAGGGGTTTTATGCGACACATACTTATACTATTTATTTGTTCGTTTGCAACGTGCATGGCAGATGATGCGCCACAAAATAGTCAGGACATCGCTCTTGACATACGCATTAATTGCCCTATGAGCGATGAATATGAAGAATTTTTGAATGCTATTCCGACGCCTGGCAGCCACACAGTTGATTATGAAGAGTGGAAAGCGTCCTTTATTGACTCCATGACAAAACTGATTAACCTCTTAGAAAGTGACCAGGTAAATACAAGTTTCTGGTCAGTTACTGCTGAAGAGCATAAAGAAATTCCAGCAGCCTCTTTTGGAGATGCGTTCCCTTAAAACGGGTGTCCTGCTAGACTGCAGCATAGCTAACCAAATTTTAAGGAGGTAGTTATGCTGAGTTTACGAAATCGAGTTACACAAGTTCTTTTGCTGATTGCACTTATAGCTGCACCATCAAGCATGTACGGCGGCTGTGCCAAAAAACATCTGCAGTATTATCTAAATGTGGATGATTTTGTTGAGAGCTTTATTGAAATTCCAACTTCCAACGTATCAGGTGACAGTACAACCATTTCTTCTCGATATCTAGCAGGAAGAGCGCCTGTATACAACGTAAAGAACGAAAAAGTTGGAACATGCTCTGCTTCGTTTTTATGCATGCAAAATGAAGAAAATATATTTACAGATATTTCTAATTATTTGGCTATAGACAACGGGCTGATCATAACATGGTTCACACCTAGCACCCTGATCAATTTAGAGCTAGATAGCATCGTCCATTCCATGGTTACAGAGTGCATTGTCGTGGCATCCACAAAGGTTGGCTTTAACCCGTTTTACGGTAAAAAATTCAACATGATCGTTTCCGCCGACAGCTCAAAAATTTATTTTAAACTAACTGAATTGTAAAGATGGGTCAGGGCCGTATTTGACTAGGTGCGGCTCCTTTTATTCTAAGATTTCTGATGTTTTTTGTCAAAATTGACAAAAAATGACATATGTGTAACAATTTGTCATATGAAGAAGCGTGTAGAAAAAATCGATAACGTTGTGGCATTAGCAAAGAAGCTTATGGATGCTGGAGCATATGTTATAAGTAACCATGCCTACGAAAGAGGCAGTCAGAGGAAGCTTTCTTTAGGGGATATAAAAAATATAATTTGCACTGGTTGCCACGAGAAAAGGAAAGACGAATATAAAGAAGAGTTTCTAGACTGGAACTACGCGATTAAGGGAAAGACGCTTAACAGCGAACTAGCTAGGGTATGTGTCGCATTTGTTGAAGAAATAAAAGTTATAGTGGTAACCGTAATAAGGTTGGAGAAATAATATGAAAAAACTAATATATAATGGGCTTGGATTTCCGATAATTCTGAAAGGGGTAAAAACGTTTCATTTTCGGGGCGAAACATTGCCTGAAATTAATCACCGCGAACTTGAGGACATGGTGTTTAAGGCCCTTCTGAGGTACCCAGCTCATCTCTCTGGCGCACATCTTGCTTTTATAAGAGGCTATATGAAGTTGTCTCAGAAAAAATTTGCCACAATTTTAGGGTTAGGGGCGCACGCCACTATATCTGGGTGGGAAAGTAAAAAACGTCATGCAACAGGCATGCCAGCCACAACCGAGGTCGTGATACGGCTTCTCATGGCGGATTTTATTGGAGATTCTACATTTGCTTCACACTTCAGAGAATTCCTAGATATACATGCCCTTCCGAGCGATCTTGAGATGAAAGTTGCATAAGGGTAGTTCTTAAGCGGTAGCAGGAGTGTCTGACCAGGAATCCACTTGCTCTTTTAGCTTGGCGATGGCTTCTTCTCGTCCTTTTGCGCGTAGTACAACTGAGATTTGTTGTGTCTCTTTGCGGCGTGGGTCAAGATCTGTGAGATACCGCTGAGCATCGTCAACTTTGCCATTAATGGCAAAGCTTGCGGCTATGAAGGTGTTGAAGCTCTGAGGGTATTGTTCTTGATTGCCATATTTTCCGTTGCGCCACTCTGTTGCAAATTTCTCATCAAGGCTGCCGGATGCAGCAAGTTTTGCTAATATAAAGCCTGTAATTGCCTGTTTGTGTGCCTCGCTTTTAGGCCCTTGTGTCTCTAAAGTTGTAATTGCTTTTAAGACGTTGAGCCAAGCCTCTTTATTTGCTTTAACGTCTGCCGGCAAGATGTGCTTTTTGTCTTTAAGGCATCCGTTTAACACAAGAGCTTGCTCGCTATCGGCAAGGTCTTTTGAATCATGGATTGTGCGCAAAATCTCATCGGAAATTGCGCTCATAAATTCTTTTGGCATTGTGGTTTTCATCGTAAGCATGGTTCGTAGCCTCTCATTGCTATCGATATCGTGTGTCATGGCATTTTTTGCTTTGTGTAGGTCATCTAGCGTGGTTCTGCAAGAGCTTGTGATCTTCTTTGCAAAGCTTGAAAGGATCGATTTTGGTGCTATTCGTTTTGCGGTTTGCAATTTCTCAAGAATAGCGGTTGCTTCTTGGCTAGTTATAGGGCTTTTTTCTTCTTTAGAGGCAATTTTGCTTAAGTTTTTCATAAGCAACTCTACCTTGTCTCGTTCAACATCGCTCAAGTTTTTTAGGTTTGCAGAGGATTCTTGCCAGAGAAATCTGCCTAAAGATAGCGCTGCATTCATGTTGGGGTCTAAAGACATGCTATTGCCTCCATTTGTCTATGCAATAGCAGTCTAAAGATTGAGTGTCAAATAAAAACTTTATTATCGTTCTTTTCGTTTTGTTCTTGAGCGCTCATAGGACTTAGCACTCGTGCGCCTATTGTAGAAGGCAATTGAGAGCCATGCAACAAGAAGAGCCGTCGAAACCACCACCACGTTAGAGATGCGAAAGAGGGGTAGCTCTGGCTGAGGCGGTCTTCCCCAGCGGCTTCCTGGAGGCCAGAAGAGAAGGGCAGGTGATCCCTGTAGGTTCTTTTGTGGCACAGCGCCAAAAAAGCGGCTGTCGTTGCTCATGGCGTGGTTATCACCAAGCATGAGGTAATAGTCTTTGTCTATCAGAAGGCCGTAGGATTTAATGTAGTTACTGTCTAGCTTGCCATCTTTCATTGGGGGTCCGTTATCTAAAAAGGGCATGTAGCCTTTTTGGAGCTTCTCTCTTGCCTTTTCTTTTTCGATAAAGGTAGAAAGCACCTTGTCATCTTTATCAAAAAGTGGCTTAGAAAGCGTGTAGAGGCTGCCATCTCTATAGTAGGCGTAGCGAGCGGGATAGTAGTTGTACTTTTTAGGGCTATTTGTGGAGTTTGAAAAGTCAATCCCTGAGTTATAGAGCGCCTTAAGAGTCTTTAGGGTGTGTGGATATAGTGGATGGGTGAGTGGCAGAAGGTGCGTGATTGCTCCTAAGCCAATTTCATAGGCAGAGCCATCAATAAATTCGTAGCAGCCATCCGGAACTTTGCGGTCTAAAAAGACGCCGCGCCCTTTTAGATCTGGGCCTTCTGGCGTGTAGCGAAAGGCTGTCCCATTACGTATATAAAAGCGCGCTGTATAGAGCGATTCTTTAAGCTTTTGGCAGGCATTTGCATCTAGCGGTATCCAGCTAAGCTCTGTATTGACAAGTGTTGCCATGCCGGCTTCATCTGGGCCTTGATTTTTAGGCAGGCTTGGGTTGTGTTTGATTTCTAGATACAGAAGGGCATCCGGCTGGTCGTAGCCTAAAATTTTGGCTGAGCTTGGAAGGTCTTCGGGCTCTAGCACACGGCTTATAGCAAAGTTGCCAAGGCCCCAGCATTCTGTAAAGGTATTGTAGATGCCAATGGGAGTACCATTTGTGCGGCCGGTTTTTGTAAGGTCAATTTTGGCTACGGGGATATTCATGTGGCGCATGATAAAGGTTTTATCCTGCTTTTGACCCGGTTCTTGATCGAGCTTGCCTTCAAAAGTAATGAAGGGGATATATTCGAGCGAGGACATGCTTGCGGGCTCTTCTATAGGCTTATCATCTTTATCGATGCCATAGATTTTGCCGCCATAAAAGAAGATTCTGTCCCCATCTTTTGCTACAAGGCGCTTTACATATCGGCGCTTTCCGGGAAAGAGCCCAAAATAGACTGTGTCAACATCAGGAAGGTCAAGTCCATCGCCTGTAAGCACAAGGATTTCTCCGCGCTTTACATATTCCGGCTCAAAGTAAAAGTGGGCGGTTTCAAAGGGCTTATTTATGCAGAAGGTGTCTTTAAACACGAGCACGCGGTCACTTTCTCTAAAGGTGGGTCGCATGGAGCCTGAGGGAATTTCATAGAGTTCAAACCACATCTGACGCACTAAGGCTGCGATGATAAGTGCTAAGATGATAGCAATGACAAACTCTCTGATATGTTCAAAGAGCGTTTTTTTGCCATGGTCTTGCAAAAACTGCTGCACTTCAAACGAATAGAGCCTTGCTTGTTCTACATCTTTGTTCGTAAGTGCAAGGTCCAGGCCATCGAGCGAGCGCTCAAAATTTGTCATAAGCTCATTAGGCAGGCGCTTAGACAGCTTTTTATATCGAATTACAGCATCTTTAAAGATGTTGCGGCATTTGCGAAGAGAGTAGGGTTTTGTCATCGTGAACTCTTGTTTGAAAAAGATCTATTCTACCCATCCATTCACATTTTGCACAGCATTGTATTCTTAAAAAATGAAACGCAGAGACACGGAGATGCATAGAGAGAGTAATGAGGGTAAGTACTTTTTTCTCTCTGTGATCCCCGTGTCTCTGTGTTTCAAATTCACGACCCTCGTCTAAATGTTTGCTTTTTGTTCGCCTTTTTGTCAAAGTTTGCGAACAATTGTGGGAGTTGTGTTGAAGAAGCGAGAATTGTTGTTGACAGATTTTCCGCGAGTGTGGACTATGTGGGTCCCGGAGTTTTTATAAGTTATTAATTATCAATGACTTATAGGTTTATGCGTAGAGCGGAATTTATGCGCAAGCAGCTATTTGGGATGTTGTTCATAACTAGCGAGAGTTATGGGCGAAGTCAGGTTTCTACCGGAATCTAGGGCCGATATTTTGGCTTTTTGTACACCGCCTGATACTTCAATCCAGTAGGGTAAGTAAGTAAGGGCTGGGTTTTGAACAAGGTAGATGTCGATTGTTTTGCCGGATAGTTCGCTATCATCAGCTGGCCATTTGGTTGTATAGGCAGATACCGGAGGAGAAATTTCTTTGCCCTCATAGATGATCTTAGGCTGCCAAAGCCGTCTGACATCAGGCTCTCCAGATTGCGGCTCTATGCCAATTCGTTTTCTTGCTGCTCTGTCAATGGGCTCTAGTTTGAGAGTAAGCAGCGTTGGCAAAAATTGAAAGGCAGGGTTGGAGTCGGTAAACATTTTTTCATCTACCGAGAAGATAGAGTCTACTTTATGTGTCTCTAAGTCAATGCGGCTTATTGTCCACGAGGTATGCCCAGGGGCATTTTTAGAAATCCATGCCTGCCAGTCTGTGGAATTTGCCTGTTTTGGCGCATTAATTTCTTCGAAAACAAGGTGTGGAGCCTTATATTCACGCACGCGCACAAGCACGAGCGACTCTTTATAGCCATAGACAATAAAGTCTCCGGGCTTTGCATCTTCTATTTGTAGAGTGGTCGCTGCAAGCTGTAAAGGCAGCAAAATAAGGCAAAGTAGTTTATACATATAGAGGTGAGTATAGCTCATCTAGTAATAAGTTGAAAGGGGTGTTGTGTGATAGATATCGTTCCAAGTGCTCTTCATGGCCGCATTGTTCTTCCTGCATCAAAGTCGCATACGCTTCGCGCGATATTGTTTGCATCACTTGCAGACGGTGTTTCACAAATAGATAATATTCTAGATTCACCAGATACCGAAGCTATGATTAGGGCGTGTCAGATGCTTGGGGCTACAATTTTGCGAAATAATGCGTCGTTAGAAATTTATGGCGGTATTGATCTAGATAAGGCTGCCGGGCATATTGAGGCAGAAAATTCGGGCATTGTGCTGCGGTTTATGGCGGCAGTTGCTTCACTTGGCAGGGGAATTTTTCATATCTCTGGCGATGAGTCGTGCAAGACAAGAAGGCCTTGTAGGCCGCTTTTGGATGGCCTTTCTCAGCTTGGGGCAAAGTGTAGTTCAAATGGTGATTACGCACCATTTACTGTACAGGGTCCCATTACGGCTGGAAAAGTAGTTGTGGATGGTAGCGATTCGCAGCCGGTTTCAGCGCTGATGATTGCAGCAAGCATGCTTAAGGGAACAACGCAAATTCAAGTAAATAATATAGGAGAGAAGCCCTGGCTTGCGATGACACTCTACTGGCTGAGGCGGTTAGGTGTAGGCTATGAAGAAAATGGCAAAAACTGCTATAGTATTCATGGTCAAGGACATATAAATCCCTTTTCCTACCGCGTACCTGCTGATTTTTCCTCTTGTGCCTTTCCACTTGTGGCTGCGATTCTGACTGAATCTGAGCTTGTGATCGAAGATGTTGACCTCGATGATGTGCAAGGTGATAAAGTTATACTTTCGATCCTAGAGCAAATGGGCGCAAAATTTTTGATTGAAAATAGCGCAATTCACATCAGGGGTCCACAAAAATTATATGGATGTGATATTGACGTAAATGACTGCATAGATGCGCTGCCGATACTATCTGTAGTGGGTTGCTATGCCGAGGGACAGATACGCCTGTATAACGGTGCAATAGCCCGAAATAAAGAAAGTGATCGGATTGCGAGCATGAAGCAAGAGCTAACTAAAATGGGTGCTGATTGTATCGAACACCCCGATGGGCTCACGATTAGGCAGTCAAAGTTACATGGGGCATCACTATATGCCCATAACGACCATCGCGTAGCAATGGCGCTTACAGTTGCAGCACTTGCTGCAAAGGGAAAAAGCACATTGGATGGCGGTGAGTGTGTGCAAAAAACGTATAAGAATTTCTTTTTAGAAATTCAAAGGTTGTCTGGAGTGACAGTATGTTAAAATTAATTCTTGCTGGCTTTAAGGGTGTGGGCAAAACCACAACCGGCCGTCTAGTAGCTCAAATGCTTGATCTTCCTTTTTTTGACACAGACGAGCTTTTGGTGGATCACTATAAAAAGCCAATAGGCGAGATTTATCAGGAGCTATCTGAAGATCGATTTAGAGAGACTGAAGCTAAAATGCTAGAAGATCTAAAAAAGCAGAAAAAAGTTGTAATAGCCCTTGGGGGCGGCACCCTGTTAAGCAAAAAGGCTCAAGAGCTTGCTCCCAGTATGGGAAGCCTAGTATATCTTTATTCTTCTCCAGAAACTCTCATGCAGCGCCTAAACACCCAAAGCGCCTTTTTAGATCCCAAAGACCCTCATTCATCATTTAAGAAGGTGTTTGAAAAACGCCATCCCGTTTTTTGCAAAGTTTGCAAATACCGCATCGACGTAGACTCCCTAAGCCCAAATGAAATAGCTACCACGATCCTCGATTTTTACGGGTAATTACTTCGGAGGAGGCGGTGGTGGTGGCGGTGGAGGAGGAGCTACAGCTTCTGTGGGCATGTCCTTGCCTGCAAGAACAGCTTCAATAAGGGCGTGTTCGGCCCTAATTTCTTCAGCTCTAGCTTTTTGTTCTTGGTAGTAGGTAGCTTGTTTACCTTTACCTTCTTCAGCTGCAGCTTGAATTTTTGTTTGTTTTGCTTGAAGAGCATCATAGGTAGCAAAGTCAGCAGTCGGATTTTGCATACACTGCTTGTCTTGGGCGTTTTCAAAAAGCTCATCAGCTCGTTCTTTGATGATAGCAAGTGCTTTTACTCTTGCAAGATCAAGGCTGCACTGAAGCAATTGGTCGCGATCCGGCATGCCTAGCTGCTCTTGTGCAGGTCGAGATTTAGCAGGTTGTCCGGTAAGGTAGTTATTGAGTAGGCTATTGCTATCTTCAGCAGATAAATCTAAAAATCCCTCTGGCTTTTTAACATCTACTACGAGCTCATTTTCGCTACCTGCCCATTCTAAAAACTCTCTCTTAAGAAACAGAAAGGCCTTTTCTTTGTCCCAGCGCGGTTTTGCGACATAGAGGACGCCGCCCTCGCTTCTTACAGTCGGTTCAATCAACCCAAGTTTTTCTAATATGGGTACAGCTTGCTGCCCAGCCTCTGTAAGGCGTGATGTCATGATCTTTTTGCCATCTTTTTCAATCGTTTCTCGAATAAACCAAGGCTCACTTGCATTTGAGAGTTTAGCAAGTGCTTTTTCTACAAAGGGCACGCTAAGCTGCTCCGGGCTATAGGCAAATGGCTCTCTTGCAGAAACAAGGAGTCCTTTGCTTGCAAGCAGTCTGACAAGTGCTTCTAGTTTTACCTCGCGAGATGATGAGCCGGAGGAAAGTGCCTTTTTTAGATGTTCATTTTCGGCTTTAAGTGCGGCATTTTCATTGCGTAGTTTTTCCAATTCTTCTGAAGTGGGGCTTTCTGTTTTGGGTGTTTCTGTTTTTGCTGCAGCTCGAGTTTCTTTAAGAAATTCTCTTGCTTCAGCTATCGTAAGGCCCATAAGTTGCCCGCCCTGAAAACGAAATTCTCCGGGCATCTTAAAGAAGTCAGGCCATGCTTTAAGTTGTTTAATTTCTTCTCGTAGCTGTTTATTTTCTTCTAAAAGACCTGAAACCGTTACTTCAGTTTCTTCGTCAGTAGTTGAATTTATAGACTGAACATCATCTTCAGAGTCATCACTTATTTCGCCTGTTTTGCTTTCTTCCATGATTCTTCGTACTTCACCTACCTTATGGCCAATAAAGGGTCCATCCATAAAGACATAGTCATCACCCTTTTTAGGCGTTACTTGCTTGTCTATCCAGTGAAGGGCCTTTGAAACGGGGCTTTGGATGTACTGCTCAAAGAGCTTGCCTAGGTGAGATTGTGGGGGGCTTGAGGGCTTTTGTTCCCCTGGGGCGGGTGTGTGAGGTAGGGGGCTAGATGGGGTAACCATAAAACACCTCCTTAGTGTCTAATCATAATTTTAAAACTGAGGTGATTTAAAATCAAATTTATATTGAAAAACAAAAATCAGAGAGATAAACTCCTCGTTTTATTCAGGATTTAATGAAAAATAATTCTTTATCGCTGCTTACGGATTTTTACCAGCTTAGTATGGCCTATGCTTACTGGAAGGAGGGTTTAGCAAACCGCAAGGCTTGTTTTCACCTTTTCTTTCGTAGGCCACCATTTAAGGGTGGGTTTACAGTTGCCTGTGGGCTTGAAGCAGTGGTTGACTATATCCAGAATTTTGGCTTTGATGAAAGTGATATAGACTACTTGAAAGATCTTAAAACACCTTCTGGGCAGCCTTTTTTTGACTCTAGTTTTATTGATATGCTAAGAGGCCTCAAGCTACATGTAAGCATAGATGCCGTGAGTGAAGGAAAGCTTGTTTTCCCCTACGAGCCAATGCTTCGCGTTGAGGGGCCACTCTTACAGTGCCAGCTTTTAGAAAGCCCCTTACTTAACCTCGTTAATTTTCCCACCCTTATTGCTACTAAGGCAAGTAGAATATGCCTGGCGGCAGAGGGTGATCCTGTAATGGAGTTTGGCCTAAGGCGCGCTCAAGGTATTGACGGGGCTCTTACTGCAAGTAGAGCCGCCTTTATTGGAGGCTGCACATCTACTTCTAATGTACTTGCTGCAAAGCGCTATGGAATACCCGCTCAAGGGACTCATGCACATAGCTGGGTAATGGCGTTTGATGATGAAGAAGAGGCCTTTAAGGCCTATGCAAAGGTCTATCCTGACATCTCTGTTCTTCTAGTAGATACCTACGATACGATTGAAGGGGTAAAGAAGGCAATACAAGTAGGCCTATGGCTTAAAAAACAGGGTCATAGCTTATTTGGGATACGCCTAGACTCTGGCGACCTTGCGCAGCTCAGCATAGAAAGTAGAAGGCTACTTGATGCAGCAGGTCTTGAACAGGTAAAGATCATCGCAAGCAATGAGCTTGATGAGACAGTGATATCAGAGCTTAAGCACCAGGGGGCAAAAATAGCTATCTGGGGTGTTGGCACAAGCCTAGTTACGGGCAAGGACCAAGCTGCTTTAGACGGTGTGTATAAGCTTTCAGCTTTAGAAGATGATAAGGGCAGCTGGAAATATACCCTCAAGCTATCTGAGCAGCTTGCAAAGGTCTCAAACCCTGGTAGATTGCAGGTTCGTCGCTATAGTAAGGATGGGCTCTATGCAGGGGATCTTCTTTACGATATCACACTTGGTGTTGGCGATAATGTTGACCCATTTGACCCCACAAAAAAGGTGGTTATTGATGAGAGTTTTGTGGGGGAAGATCTTCTTGTACCCATCTTTAAAGAGGGTAAACTTGTCTATAGCCTGCCAACTCTTAAAGCTATACAGCAGGTTACAAAAGAGAGCTTAAGCCACCTTCCTGTAGGTATGAAGCGCTTTTTAAACCCGCACACTTATCCGGTTGGGATGGAAAAGCAGCTTTACGATTTAAAAACTCACCTCATTACGAACATACGAAAAACACGCTTTGGAGAGCGCCATGACTAAAAATGGCTTAATAATAGTTGATATTCAAAATGATTTTTTACCAGATGGGGCACTAGGGGTTCCCGGAGGGTATGACATAATCCCGCTGATAAATACACTTGTACCGCTAGCCTTTGATGTGCGGGTAGCATCGCAGGACTTTCATCCGCCTCATCACTGCAGCTTTGCCTCAAGGTGGTCAAAAAAGCCTGGAGAGAGTATACTTGTGGACGGAATTAATCAGACGCTCTGGCCAGATCACTGCGTACAAGGAACTTTCGGCTGCGAATTCTCATCAAAACTCGATACTCAATATTTTGAGCATGTTGCCCACAAAGGGGTAGATCCCGATGTTGATAGCTACAGTGTCTTTTTTGACAACCAGCGCCACCGTGCAACGGGGATTGATGATATTTTGCGAAAGTCTGGAATTACAGACCTCTACTTTGCAGGTCTTACTACAGAGTATTGTGTTTTATACTCTGTTTTAGATGCTGTGAAGTTAGGATATAAGGCACATGTAATTGTAGATGCCTGCCGAGGCGTTGATCTAAAGCCAGGTGATGTCGAAACAGCAATTCGCAAAATAGTAGAAGCAGGTGCAGAGCTTGTTACTACAGAGCAGGTTATTAAAAGGGTTACATGAGTTTTGAATCATGTCTTCAAAAGCAGCAGGCAGTCAAAGAGCTCTTTTCGGGTCTTGTAAGCGTAGAAGCAAAGTACGACAAGATTATCGAAATAGGGAGATCAGAGTGTCACGTAAACCCAAAATATAAAACTGACGAATATCTCGTGCGCGGCTGTCAAAGCCGCATGTATCTTGTTTCCTACTACGTGCAAGGCAAAGTCTACTTTGAAACAGAAGCAGACGCTATTATTTCAGCCGGTTTAAGTACGCTACTCATCCGCGTCTATAGCGGCGAAGATCCTGAAACTATTCTTAAATGCCCTCCCACCTATCTTGAAGAACTTAAGATCCCCCAAACCCTAACTCCAGGCCGTGCCAATGGCCTTGCAAGCATCTACCTGCGCATGAAGCAAGAGGCCCTTCGCTACCTTATGGCCTTTGGCGCTAGCAACGGCTGAGAGGGGGAATCGTAAATGGCAAGGTGTCGGGGAAGGGGCCATAGGCCATAAGGTAGCCGCTAAAATCGACCATGCTGTTGTCACAAAGAAGAGGTTTGCATGTCGCTGTAGTGGTGAATAGGTCGGGTGAGAAGTAGAAGTATATTTCTTCGATCACGCTTGGTAGATGAGCGAGTATTAGGTCTAAAGAGGGGAGTTTTCTTGCGATAACGTCAAATAGATGAAGCGTCTTATCTTGTATCTTAAAAGAGAGAATTCCATCAAAAATAGGGCTATAGTATAGCGACCAGAAGGTGGGATATGTTGCAAACAATGTGTTGAATGAAGCAATTTGACCATTATCTTGCATCCAAAAGTGGTCTGAAGGGCTTGAGCGCTCGCGAAAACATCGAACAAATAGTGCATCATCTTGAGGTGTGACTAAGCTTATAAGCTCGTAGTGGCCTTTTGGGCGTTGTATTTGCAAGTGAAAGCGATGTTCCTGAATAGGCTTATAAGATAGCTTCTCATAAAATTTGGGAATCTCGGTAAAGAGTAGTAGACACTCATAGCGATCTTTTGCCCAAGCAATAGCCTCTTGAATACATGCTGTAGCAAAGCCCTTGCCCTGATGCGTTGCTTTAGTGCAAATAGCGTGTAGTGCCCCCATTAAGTGCTTTTTTCCATTTATGAATACTGGATAATCCAAAAGGCCTACATGAGATACTGGGTTGCCCTGTATTTCTTTTATAAAGGGTGTACTTACCCAAGGGTAGCCTACCTGTTTAGCACGTGCTATAGCAGTTGTAAGTCCCGGAAAAGCTTCATCAAAGAGGTTTTTCTGACGGTAGTTTGCTTCCATTTTTTGTACGGTGTCTCGACTTGAGTGTTGAATAATATTCTCCAATTTGATACCAATAAATTACCATGCAAATTAAATCTATAAAGGAGACATGTTATGTTGAGAATTTTATTAAAAAATTCACTTTGGTTATTATTTGTTTTTGGTATGATGGTTTCTGGTCAAGTATGGGCAAAGAGTCATTCGCATCACAGTAGCCACAAGAAATTCAAAGGTATTTTCCTGCAAGGAAATGGAGATAACTTTGCTGATCCGAACACACCAAATGAAATTAAGTGCCCAATTTTTAACGAGCACGGCAAGCATGTAGGCTACGTTCATTCTACGCTTTTTGAAACATATGCTATTCATAGCTTTGTTATGAAGGATGGTTCTTGCTTTTCTCAAAAGATTGAGGCAAATGTTGCTCTTCCATTCACTTCACCTATAACTGAAGATGTTGTAGCTGCAATCCCTGAGTTAGCTCCTTATCTTGGAAATGAAGATGCTGAATTACTTGTTGTAGTTTCTAACCAGACAAAAAATGGACCTGGCATCCTTTGTTGGAAAAACTGTGGCCCAAAAGGCTCTATATTTCATGACAAAGTTACATCACTGGATGTCCGCTGCGTCTTTTTGCTCATAGACGGTCGCGTACAAAAGTGCATCGATTGTTCTTGGGCAGTAAAATAATCCCAAAAAACAGTGTAGGCAATATCCATTGCCTACACTGATTCTACTTTAGATGGGTCTATGATCATGTGCTTGATGTTTTTTTGTTCTTGATTTTGCCACCAGGCGTACATGATGTGAATGAGGCCATCTGAGGTTTGGATGATAGATGGTTGTGAGTATTCTCCCTTGCCTTGCTCTAAAAGTACTTTTTGTTCCCAGCTTTTGCCGTTGTCATTGGAGACATAAAGCGCAAGCTCTTGTCGCGAGGTATGCGAGGGGTTAGCTACAAGAACCATCCTGCCATCTTGTAGGCGGATGGCATCGATGCCAGAATCCGGATTGGGGATGGAGGTTCTTTCTAGCGGACTAAGGGCAGAAGTTTGCGGGTTATAGGTTGTCTTCATCACAAACCTATCTGCTGTATGTTCTTGTCGGTTACGAAAGTATATCTGTACAGCGCCATCGCCATCTAAAACAAGGCAGGGCTCTGACATCGGTAGATCTTGAGGAAGGGCTATATGCTTGCTAAAAGTAGGGCCACGCGCGTCCATAATTTCTAGCGAACATTTTTTTTGTGCGGCAGTGCCAATAAGCCACCTGCCGTCTGGAAGTGCAACCGGTGGGCATTTTATAGGGCCTGTAATGCCATCTGGGAGAGTTTGGGGCGATGACCAGCTTTTTCCCTTGTCGTGAGAATACATCACATGGTAGGTAAAGGGCTTTTCTTTTTCTTTTTGAAACTTTGCTGGAAATGTGCGAAAGAAGAGTGCAAGATTTTCATCCGACATTCGTACAAAGACAGGGTTCCATACAATTTTGCCCTCTTCTTTATAGAGGCATCGAGGCTCGCTCCAGATGCATTCAGAAAAGTGAGCAAGCCAAAGGCTTGTCTCATCAAAGCCATCCCGCACTTCAGGAAGTTCATGACCCCCATACCAGCATGAGAGCACGCTTTTGTCATCAACTGCAACAAGTGTGCCCGTTTTACAGTTAATCTGCCCAAGGCCAGGCCACAGTTTATGCTGCTCAATAATGGCAGGACTGGATGTGGGGTCTTTTTGGCTAATAAGGTGCGCGTATTTTTTTTGTAGGGCTACTTCTTCATGCATCCTATTTTCATCATTAAACTTGCAAGCTATAGCGGCAGCTACTCGTAGGCCATGCTGCTGCTGTTCAGAAAGTTGTTGCCAGGTATCTTTAGATACTGTCAGAAAGATCCAGTCTACTTTATGATTGGTATCGAGTATCTTGGTAACATAGGGAAACAGGCCATAAGCTTCAGATTGTGGAAGCGGTGTTTCATGGGCATCGATGCGGCCCTCTTCATAGGCTTTTTTGACGTCGTTGTTGCTCACTTCAACACCTTGAAAGCCCAAAGTGGTTGCAAGTTCGCGCCAGCGCTCGCCCGCAGGAATGCGGAGGCGAGTGCCATCGATATTTCTTTGTTGCACTACACGCGATCCAAGAAAAAGCGGCGTGAGGACTACGAGGTTTAGTCGTTCAATCATTTCATAGATGGCAGCTGATGAGGGTGCTTCAAAGCATGCTGTTACATCGGCATAGTTTCGAAAGCGAAAGGGTTGGCATAATGAGATAGCGCGGGATTTTTCCTCGGTGTCTTTTAGCTTAGCGCTAATATCTTCCATCGAAATTGTGGCAGCATCTACTGTACCCTCCATCAAAGCGGTGATTTCTTGGCCCTGCTTATAAAAATCGCTAATTACAACATCTATTCCATATAAAGAAGCCTTTTGTTTAAATACCTGAAGGGATTTATACGTCCAGCTATTTGGGTTTGATGGTATAGAAACTCGTAATGAAGGCTGCATAGAAATTCTCTTTTTTTTAGTAAATAAGTATACTGTATTGACCTCAATTTTTTGTAGTGTTAGTCTACAAAATATGACAACGCATATTTGATACTACTGTACGATGTGCGAGAAGGGAGTTACGGATGAATATCAAACGTTTTTTACTAGCTGCTGTTTCACTTTTTATTTTTATTTATGTATATGAATATGCCGTCCATGTACATTTATTAACAGGCTTATATCTGCAAACTCCAAATATTTGGCGTGCTGATTTAGCTAGTTATGCACCCTTTAACTATGTCATCATGGCGCTACTTGCTATTTGGAATAGCTTTATTTTTACCCGCTTTTATCCGAGCGGCGGTGTCAAAAATGGGCTTTTATTTGGCTTTTATGTTGGAATTCTTGCGGCAATACAGGCGGCTGGCGCCTACTACTACCTGCCCATTACCTTCTCTTTGACTCTAGCATGGTTTATAGCCATGTTCATTGAATGTCTCATAGGCGGCGCTCTCATCGGGCTAGTCTATAAGCGAGCTTGAGAATAGTGCCTACGTTTTATTAGCGATGGGAGCATGCCGTTTACTATGAAGAGGCCTGAGATAATAAGTAAGGCAGCAAAAAATGCGGCAAGGGTTAAAGATTCGTGCAAAAATACAATTCCTATAAGCATTCCGCTTACCGGCAAAAAGCATGCTGCCATGCTTATCGTTGTAGCGCCTGTATATTCAAGCAGCTTGTAGTAGACAACAAGGGCAAGTGCAGTGCTGCTAAACGATAGTGCAAGTACGCCTATGATCGCAGATGTACTTGGTGCACTTTGCGAAAAGGGCGCTTCAAAAAAAAGCGCTAAGGGCACAAGGATAAGTGCCGACATTATCAACTGAGCACAAGGTGCGATAAAGGGTTCTAATGTGCTTAGGTGCTTTTTGCCCCATATGTGGCCCATAGCATAGGAAATAGAGGCTATGGTTGCCGCTAAAATGCCTTCAAAAGTGGCTGTAACCTCGCCAACTAGGTAGGGAGAAAAAAGCGCAAAAAGGCCAACGATCGATAAAAATATGCCAGCTGCCTTTTGTGTTGAGAGCCTTTCTTGCGGAAAGAAAAACTGTGCAAATAGCGCTGTGAATATAGGTATTGTGCCATTTAAGAGCGCTACAAGGGCGCTATCTATCGTAAGTGCAGCATAGCAATAGAGAAAAAACGGTATAGCAGTTGCTGCAAGGGCCATAAGCAGCGCCTTTAACCAAAAAAGCTTAGATGTTGGCAGTTTCATTTTGCGAAAGTAGACAATGCCCAAAAGAAATATCGCGGCAATAACCACGCGTAAGGCGGTGATGGTAAATGGCCCAAACGAAGTGAGCGCAAGTTTTACGCAAAGAAAAGAGGGGCTCCATAAAGCAACAAGAGCAAGTGTCAGCAGTAGCGATTTCGTGTTAGACATCGATTTTCAGTATAAAAGTCGATGATGATATATCGCTGTATGCTTATTTTTCCATGGTAAAATCAAATTCTTTGAGGTCGTGTACAGCAGTGAGGTGTCCCGTATGAGTAAGTACTTCTATGCCAAGGGCAAGAAGATAAAAGACTGCTGCGAGGCCTAAAAGCCACTTAGCGCGCGGGGCCACAAAGCCTTGCTGCTGCAGCTTATAATGATAGCGGCCAAGAAAGACCATGAGTATTGGGATGATGCCATTTAATAGAGAATCTCCAAAGCCGCCGGAGGCGTCAAGTGCTCTAAGAAAAATCTTTTCGAGGTTAGTTGCTGCATAGAGTGTTGGAATAAGGATAAGAGCTCCGAGCAATATATTGCCCCAGCCTTTTTTAGGGATGTTGAGGCCGTCGCTTAAAAAGTCATAAAAGCCTAAGGCAATGCCAAAAAATGATGTCACAAGAGCAAAGAAGGCAAAAAAGCTCGCTAGCAGTTCTATATAGATGCTGCCTACAGCTTGCCCAAGAACATGAGTTGCAGCTTCACCCTCTTTTAGGGCCTGAATGAGGCCAAATTCACCTGTCAAAGGCACAGCGCCAAGTACTGATGCTTGCCATACAATATAGACTAAAAATGCGATAGCTGTTCCGCCGATGATGGCGATGCGTAGGCTTGGGCCATGATGGTGTAGGTAGGGATGAAGGCTTGGCACCATAGTCTGAAAGCTAAAGGCTGTAAGAAGCAGGGGAAGGGCAAGCCATGATCCTGACCAGTTACTTCGCATGAGGTTCTCTGTTTGAATGTGAGGCACACTCAAGGATATTAATGCGACGTAGGCAACGATCATCGCAATAAAGAGCACGCTATTTACTCTTCCTAAAAATTTGTGGCTAAAAAAGAGGCACGGGCCAAAGAGGATGATAAAGGCTATTGCGCCCATATTTTTTGTAAGTTCGATGCCTCCATAAGAGGTAACAGCTTTTGCAAGTAGGTGCCCGGAGCCTGCTGTATAGGCAATGAGCGAGGCATAGCAGATAAAGAGGTATAGGAGCCACGCAATAACTTGCCCGCCTTTACCCAAAAAGCGCTTTGTCATAGAGATGACGTGAGCATCATCTTTTTTCATCCAAAATCCCACTTCAACAAGGTAAAGCGCTGTAAGCATCATGGCAAGCCAGGCAAATACCATCACAATGGTACTAGGAATAAAGCCATTAAGTGACGTTGCAACAGGAAGCGCAAGCATGCCACCACCTACACAGGTGCCAGCCACTAAAAAGAGTGCGCTTAGAGTTTGAGGGGAATATCGAGATGTCATCGTTTCGTATACCTTAATCTAATAGCAGGGAAGCTCATCAGGTGAGCGTCCTGTAACCTCTACCGAGAGGTTGTCGTGAATGATAATGTTGCACTCAAGGCGCATGCCGAATGCTTTTGGAATATATATACCCGGTTCTATCGAGTAGCATGTTCTTGGCATTAATGGGCGCGTATCGTGCGTTTCGTAGTTGTCAAGGTTCGGGCCCATGCCATGCAGCATCGTATGAATGTTGTGGCCCGTTCTATGAACAAAGTACTTGCCAAACCCAAGTTTTTGGATGACAGCACGGCACACATCGTCAACATCGCAGCCGAGCACAGGAGTGCCTTTTTTGAGTGTTTTATCGATAAAGTTGATAGCGGCATCTTCTGCTGCCTTTATGGCTTTATATACGCGCAGCATCTCTTGAGGAGGGGTTTTCCCAAAATAGGCAACGCGCGTTAAGTCTGCAAAGGGAGATTGGGGCGTATTTTTTTTGCACCATATGTCGATAAGTAGGAGCGAATCTTTGAAGATGCGCATATCCATCTCTTCTGTAGGGCTATAGTGGGGAAGTGCGCTATTTGGGCCAACAGCTACTACAGGAGCGTGTTCTGTAACAAAGCTGTGCGCGGAAAAGTCCTTTAAAATATTTTGCTGAAGAGAATACTCGGTAATTTTTTTGCGACTTGAAAGGGCTTTTTGCACCTTTATGAAGCTATTTTCAAATATCTGCAATAAATACTGTACGGCCTCTTTGTGGGCCTTTTCTTGTTCTTCATTCAGGCGCGCTACATAGTGCTTTGCAATATCCCAAGAGCTTGTAATTTCAATTTTTTTGTCCATGAGCCACTGGTAGAGGCCACTATCAAGGGTGCTGAGCATAGGAAGTTCACCCATGGGAGAGTGTTCCATGGCAATTTTTTTGCAGCCTCTAAGGGTTGATTTAAGGGCAAGATCAAGGCTCTGCCAGCTTTCGTAGGCGATTTGATCGCCCGGAAGATGGTGGAGGGTATGGGCTTCTATATGGTGAACGATCTTTAAAGGAGAGCCTTCTTTTGGAATCCAGTAATAAAAGCGGCGAGATAAAAGCTGATCCTTGTTTATACCCAAAAGGTCTAATGCCAGGCTATTTCTGCCATGAAAGTCATACAGAAGCCAGCCATCAAGCTGTTTTTGTTCTGCAATATACTTTTGGATCTCCTGAAGCGGCAGGGTGAATTTTATTTTTTCCATAAACCCTCTTGTCCCTATAGACGGTGGGGTAGTATACCTCGCAGCTTTTATGAAGTATACAAATTTCTTGTGTACAAAATAAGAGTTTTGAGCTGTATGATACTTGTATCTTGAGAGGCAATAACCAACGTGACAAAAACTGTAGTGCTTTCACACCCGTGCATGCTGGAGCATGGCATTACCATGCATCCAGAAAATAGAACGCGTCTAGAGGCAATTTTCAAGGCATTTGAAGAAAGTCCTTATAAGAGTCTTTTGGATATGACTCATAGTCGCATGGCAACAGTGGATGAACTTGCCATGATTCACACCCAAGAATACATAAGCTTAGTGCTGTCTTTAGCGGGCAAAAGTGTTTATATTGAACGAGAGACGCCGCTTTCTAAAGGGTCAGTTACAGCTGCCCTTACGGCTGCCGGGCTTGGTATAGAACTTGTTGAAGAGGTGCTAGAGGGTAGATGTACAAATGGCTTTTTGCTTCCGCGCCCACCGGGACATCATGCAGAAATTGATCACGCAGTTGCATTTTGTGTCTTTAATAACATTGCAATTGCTGCTAAAAAAGCATTAGCACTAGGTCTTAAGCGCATATTGATTATTGATTGGGACGTGCATCACGGCAATGGCACACAATCTGCTTTTTACGATGATGATCGCGTGTTAGTTATTGACTTTCACCAGGATAACCTTTTTCCGGTAGGCTCCGGGCTTCTTGAAGAAACAGGACAAGGTAAAGGAACTGGCTATACAGTAAATATACCATTGCCTCAGGCTTGTCACGATGAAGATTACCTTTATATCTTTACTAAGATTGTAGAGCCACTTGCCAATTGGTATAAGCCAGAGCTTATCCTCGTGTCAGCCGGTTTTGATGCGCATGAAAGTGACCCTTTAGCTTCTATGAGGATTACAACAAAAGGCTTTATGCAGTTTACGTATTTTGTACGGGCTTTAGCTCAGAAGCTTTCAAACGATAGACTTATACTCTTTTTAGAAGGGGGGTATAACCCTCCCTATCTTGCTCAGAACGTACTTGCCTGCACAAAAGCACTTGCGAGTCCCATTCAAGCTATAAAACAAAACGTGCCTTACAGTTATGGAATTGAAACATACGCCCAGGAGTTATATGAGCGCCATCTTAAACCAAAGTGTTCCTGACTTTATTGATTTTTCAAAAGCGTCTGAATGGCTTGAGCGTGGCCTAAAACAAGATGTTGCGCCTGGATCAAAAGTCACTTCAGTTTCGTGGAGCGATATCGCAGAAGAAAAAGATGCGCATTTTGGCTTATATAGTAGCGTGAATTGGCGAAAGTTTGTGTTAGCTACCTATCTTGCAGACCTTAAGTCCTATAGTGTCCCTGTAGACCAGGTAGCATTTGATCGCTTAGCATTTGTTATGCATAAATATCCACAAGGTTTTAGAACGTGGTTTATAGAATTGCAAGATAAAACCTGGCTTCCGGTAGGGTATACAGGATGGTATCCTATGCTTGAAACTGCTTATGAAGTATGTAAATCCCATCCGGAGCAGCTTAAGGACCGCACATTTGTGCCGCTTACAGAAAGTAAGTATGTCTACCTCTTTAACTTTAGCGTGCATCCTTCATGTAAAAACAGTAGTCTTTCTAGGGCTCTCATGGAGCGTTTTGTAGAAGATATAGAGAAGGTAAAGGCTGAAGGCCTTGCCTGCATAACTGTATCTAGTGATGGAGAGCGCATTGCCAAGCGCTTTCGTATGCAAAAGACGGGCTCTTTATCGATAGATGGTTCTATAGAAGGAGTGTTTGTTACATGCTCTCAAAACGATCCGCAATAGCGTTTGTTATCTTAATTGGCATAGTTAGCTTATTTGCTGATATGACGTATGAAGGAGCTCGCAGCATTTCTGGCCAATATTTGGCGATATTTGGCGCAAGTGGCACTATCGTTGGTGTTGTAGCAGGACTTGGAGAGCTTATTGGATATAGTTTTCGGCTTGTATCTGGCTATATAAGCGATAAGACTGGTCGTTACTGGGCAATCACATTTATTGGGTATATAATAAACTTGCTTGCAGTGCCGCTTTTAGCCCTTGCAGGCAGCTGGCAGATAGCTGCAGGACTTATGGTGCTAGAGCGATTTGGCAAGGCTATACGCACTCCTTCGCGCGATGCAATGCTGTCGTATGCAACACATGAGGTTGGTAGAGGTTGGGGATTTGGCTTACATGAGGCTATGGACCAGATTGGGGCAGTTATGGGGCCTTTACTTGTAAGTGCTGTGCTTTACTATAAGGAATCATATCGCCTTAGCTTTGCAATACTGCTGATTCCTGCATTATGTGCCTTAAGTATGCTTGTCGTTGCACGTTTTCGCTATCCTCGCCCTCAAGATCTGGAAGTTGAAACTCCAACTCTTAGTCCCGAAGGGTTTTCCAAAAATTTTTGGCTTTATATCGCTGGCGTCTCTCTTGTAGGAGCTGGATTTGTGGATTTTTCTCTCATTGCCTATCACTTTAAAAAAGTTGATGCAATAGCAGATGCGTGGATTCCTGTATTTTTTGCAGTTGCCCATGCCGCAGATGGCCTTGCTGCTGTAGTTCTTGGACGTCTTTATGATAAAAAAGGAATTATTGTACTTGTAGTAACTACGGCCCTATCGGCTTTTTTTGTGCCGCTTGTCTTTATGGACGGCTTTTATATAGCCCTATGTGGTCTTATCCTTTGGGGGATAGGCTTAGGGGCTCAGGAATCAATAATGCGCTCGCGCATTGCAAATCTTGTCCGCATGAATCTGCGCGCAACAGCTTATGGATTACTCAATATCTGGTTTGGGGTCTTTTGGTTTTTAGGAAGTGTTCTGATAGGTTTTTTATACGATAGCTCCCTCATAGGTCTTGTGCTATTTTCACTTGCCATGCAGCTTGCTGCTATTCCACTCTTTATTGCCTCTAATAGGCGCTGATGCTACACTGTTAGCCCAAAAAAATTAAGGGAATGACTATGCAAGCTGCTCCTACTGGCCTACACCGTGTTTATCCGAGCATGCAAGGTACACATAATGTGGCTTCTGCTACTTCAGCTTTACCTGATGGCTATTTACCATTTGCAGTGTTTCGCGAGCAGTTTAACCTAGAATCAACGAGTACTGAACAGGCGCACGAGATTACTAAAAATTTAAGCGATCTTGCAAAAAGCGACTTACAAGGAGCTATGGGGCTTCTTTTAGCGGTGGATGCTAAAGTAGTTGATGGCCTAAAGGAATTTATCCCTCAAATTGAAAAATATATCAGGCTCTTGGCCGAAAAGCTGCAAGCTGGTGGCCGCGTGGTCTTTTTTGGAGCAGGCTCTAGTGGTCGTGTGGGTATAAATATTGCAGCATTGCTTGCTGAGGCATTTCCGGGTTATGCAGATCTGATTTATGGTATAATTGCCGGCGGTGATTCAACAATGATGCGGGCAAAAGAGCACTTTGAAGATTCTGAAAAGGCAGGCGCTGAGGCAGTTAGTGCTAACAATATATCCGCTAAAGATGTTGTGTTTCTTATTTCTGCAAGTGGCTCTGCAAAATGTAATGTAGGCTTCGCTGAAGGTGCCAAAAAAGCAGGCGCTGATGTTTTTTATTTTTTTAATAGCAACAAAGTTCCAAAGCGAACGAATGATCTTTTTGGTAGCGGCGTCATTCCCCTTTGCGTTGATATCGGCGCTCAAGCAATTGCCGGCTCTACTCGCCTGCAAGCTGCAACCCTCGCTCAATCTTGTTTAGGAGCTTTAGTAGCATCTGCGCTTTATAAAGCTTCTGGAAAAGATACATTGGCAGGGCAGTATCCACAGCAGCTTTTAGCTAACCTTAAAGTGGTGTTAAGAAGGATTGAAGAACAGTTTGTGAACATGGAGCCCTTTTGCCGTATTGCAAAAGAGGTTTTTTCAAATCCCGATGCCAATTTTAGAAGAGATAAAGATGAGACTAAGTTAGGCTATCTAACATTTCTTTCTGTTGCTCGATATATGCGTACAGTCTTTATAGATGTTACTGAAATGCCCCCGACCTACTTTCTAAACCCACCACCTCGAGAACATGAAGATGAACAAATGGCTGAGTATGCTGCCTTTTTAGTGGGAGAAATACATAATAAACATGCCTGGAAAGCGCTTTTAGGAAGGGAAGTGCATGTTGCAGATGAAGCTGATACGCAAGAGTTTTTGCTTGCAAAAGAGGCTGAAGGTGCTCATTGCTATAGTAACCGTCCAACAGGAAAAGGCAACTTTGTCATAGGTGTTGCAAAGGTAGAAGATGGTGCAATTCCGCCACGGCTTGCAGGCAATTTATATGCTGCAAGTAAGGATGAAGCTCAAACTGGGCTTATCCTCTTATGTGATGAAGAGCTAGATGATGCAAATAGAGCAACCTTTACAAATGGCTTTAACGCCTTTTTATGCTTTGATAACCTGCCAAAAGATGAGGTAGGGCTTACCGAAGCGCTGCTACTTAAACAGGTGCTTAACATCATGTCAAATATGTCGATGGTGTTGATGAACAAAGTCATTGGCAATCTAATGGTCGATGTTCGCCCTTCTAATCAAAAATTACTCGATAGAGTGATGCGCCTTGTAAAAATGGTGTGGAAACTTAAATATGGTATGAGCCTTCCCTACACTGATGAAGAGCTATACATACAACTTATTCATCTTGTTGTAAGGCAAAAGGAACTAGGCATTAGGCTATCGCCGGTCAAGCTTATGCTCCAGATGTTTGTGTTAAAGCGATCTGTAGCAGATCTTGACATAGTGGCCAAAACCTTAAGGGACAATAACGATGATATCGATTGGAACGGGACTTAATTAAAACAGGTAGAAGAAGCAACTTCGCGGATTTTGTCTAGTACTTCTATTTGATTAATCTGTGCTTCATCTACACCTGCAGTACCAAATACTGTGCCAAATAATGAGAGCGCTATACCACCTGTAGAGTCGTTATCGCCTCCGTGGATGATTGTGAACTCCACTATTTTGTCGACAATAGCTTGTCTATCTTTTTCTGAAAGAGCATCGTAAAGCTTTCGCAAGTTGCTCGGAGTGGTATTTGTTTCATTTGTATAATGGTCTAGCACCATTCTAACTCCCAACAAAAAGCCATGCAAGGCAAGCATCACTGAGGTGTCGCCCCTATCGCCAATAGTAAGCTCTTCTGACTGCTGTTCTGTAATCGCGGTTTCTATTTTTTTATGAAGTTCGTCGCGATCTGTTAAAGTGCCTGGGAAGGTTTTTCTAGGGGGGATTTGACCGGCTGTAAAGCCAATTTCTCTAAAGTACATCTTCCAGTTTTTTTGTAGCTTTAGCCATTCGGGTTCTTTTGAGAGGCTCTCAACAAGCTTATGGTAGTTGCCGCTAGCATGAGCTTTATGCTCCATATTGAAAAACTGCCTTGCCTGTTCAAATGCCTCTAAAAGCTTTTTTCCCCATTCTTGTACGGCCATATCTTCTTTAGCAAATGCTGTAAGTATCGCAGTTGCTAGGCATCCTGATACTCCTACTACACTTGGATTTGTTAGAAGTCCTGTCTTTAGGGCAACTTCAACAAGTGTTGCTCGCCTGTCTCTGCCAAAAAAACGATGGCCCAAGATCATGCCCCTCATAGCGCCTCCGCAGCCGCAAGATTCTTCACGGTAGCGTACATGCTCTTTCCAGCTTGTGGGATGGTCTTTAAGTGATAGATAGCTTCTTCTTGTGGATGTTCCAAACGAACGTTCGTTTGTGTCATCTCTGCAGTGTTTGCCGACAGTCTTTACAAGCTTATGGGCAATTTTTTCGATAAGTTCATCACCGGTAAGGGTAGGGTGTTTTGCCAATACTTTGGCATGCATAAGGTGCAATAACGTGTCGTCTGAGACTGTCCAGTGTTCCCTCATGAATGGAATATTGCGGTATGATCCTTGATAATGTTTTTGAATGATTTTGCAAATGTGTTTTGTGGATCCGCAAAGTTCCCATGAGCCATCATGAGTCCCGGAACCAAAACCGAGAGTATCGCCATATGCGCCAAGTGCTAAACAAGCAAAAACACTCACAAGACACCTTATTAAAGAAAGTTATATTAGCATATAATGGGGAGATAAATCAAGGTTTTTTTACAAACCCTAGGTCTTGGGCGACTTTATACTGATATTCAGCCCCAAGGTAATAGCCAGGAAGGCGCTTTCCCTGACTGTTCATATTATCAGTAATTAAATTTTGAAAATCAGGGTCATATGTCTCCTCGTACGCTTCTGGTCCCGGCGTATAGGGTATACCGTGCCAGGATGCTGCTTCTCGAACTTCGTGGTAGCTATGATCGCCTCCTTGAATCATCCAGCCGCTAAGAGCAAGTAGGAGGGCGTTTTGCTGTTTGTGCATATTGAGGTAGTGTGCGGCCTGCAAAAAGCCATCCACAGTGCCAGAGGGACCAGTAACTACAGGAATACCACCTAACTGCACAGCTTTTTTATAAAAATCAGAACCCTCATCCACCCGAAACATATCCTTGCCTCTTACCCACTCGACAAGATGGTCCTTCCTGCTCGTAAATTCTTGTTCAGTAATAAGTGAAAAAGCTGCACGGGCTTCTCGGAGGGATAAGTCAGATACGCTTCTTGCTTCGGGTGGTGCCTGCATGGCAATCCTGCCGCCAGCTTTTCTAAAGGCTGCAAGGGGGGAGCTCTGAGCAAAAACGTCAGTCCCACGCTCCTGTATTGCCTTCATATTAAGCTGAAAGCCTTCTAATTTGCTATTTACCTTTGCTGTAAGGCTAGGATCCGAAAAAATCTTTGGGAGCATCGTCCAAACAGATGCATAGATGAGCATCATAACTTCGCGAAGGTTGCCACCTTCCAGCACCTTTTCAATGGCAATAGGGTTAAATCCTACGCTTCCGCTGCTTTTGCCTTCGGCATAGGTAGCAAATTCTAAAGCCGTTCCAAGCCTGATTTTTAGTTCTTTCATATGACCGCTATCTTCTTTTGTCAGCACTTCATAGTAGGCTTTTGCTATCTTGGCAAGTCGCCTTGCCATTTCTAAAGCAGCAGCTTGAGCATCGGGATGCTTTGCTGCAAGTTCTCCTAAAGTCGTTTCAAAGGCTTCCATACTCTCTTTATAAGCCTGTATGCATGCGTGGACTATTTTTTCTTGCTGTGAGTGAGTAAGTCCCCGGAGGCGCTTTGCTATTTGCATATGCTGTACAAGCTGTGTGGCTGTGGGGTGGCTTGGGGTGTAGGCATGCAATTTGGCAGGTTCTAGAGCCTGCTTTGAGCGGTTTGAGACATCTCTATACACATCCCCAACTTTTTCACGCAGGGCGTCTAGAGCGGGAGGGGTAGAGATATTCTCAGAAAAGTTCTCTCGGGCACTCGTAGGTTCCATACCCTCAGTATACACAATATTTACTATATAGTAAATATTTTAAGGTTCATGTAAAATGTAAGTATAAGGAGAAACGGACTATGGTCACCCCCTTTGACAGCCGGGCTTTTAAGGATTTTATTGAGGAAATTGCAAGCGACCAGCCCCTTTCTAAGGAAACGGCTGCAAAAGCCCCTGGAATTTGGAAGCAAATAGCCGGCCTTACAAGCCAGGAAAAAGACGCCACCATAACTCTTGTTCAAAAGACTATCAAAGTACTTTCTAGCACACCTGATACTGCCCAAAAGGTCGAAGTGCTTCGTACAGTTCTTTTTGGCTCTACACTCGAACATATTCCCTCCTATAAGCGCTTTCAGGTGATGATGGAGCTTGCTAATAGATTTGCAGATACCCTTGCGTCTCGCCCCGAAAAAACCTGCAAGCCTACGGAAGTGGCTCTTGATGGACAAAAATTCACTGCCTGGGTTTTGCCTGAGCACTTTTTATTTCTCGGATGCGCAGATTCTATGCGGGGTATTGGTGGATTTTCAGATTCACTTCTTGCATCAAACTACAGTGAAACACTGTCAATATCTGCCGTGAATGAACATACAGCCTATTTTATGGAAGAGCAAAAAGTCTTTCTTGTACTACATGTAGAGCCTCACACCGTTGTGCATACCCAAGAACAGGACATACGCTCTCCGCGCTACAAAGAAAACACCATGCAAGAAAGAACCGAGTGGTATGATACTGCAAGGCGCATGATGACAATAAGTGGCGAGATAGATAGTGCTGAACAGGCTTTTAGGGGTATTCTTAACCACGCCCCTGGTGCAGCAGTTTTTGTGCCCTACACACTACTTGATAGGTTTAATAGACTTACTATTCAGCTCTTTCAACGAATAGAGCCTGACGATGCAAACTTAGAGAAATACCTTAAAAGGCCTACGCCTAACAATCTTTCAAAGCTTGTAGAGAACCTTTCTAGCAAAGATGCTGATGAACTTGAAGAGTTATTAATAGAGTATACGCAAGTTGGCCGCGAATTGAAGACAGAACTTGTGCGCTACAGAATTATCGATGCCCTTATGCATACGGATGTTCCTGAAAAGGAAGAGGTTCTTGGAATACTTCGAGGTACGAAAAGCCCACTTGAAGATCCTGACGATGTCGATAGGCTAATAGATGGCTGCAACCTTCCCGATGTTGATGAGGAAGAATTTGCAGAGCTTTTGCAGGGTGCGGACATTAAAGGGATTCCTGATAGAGAAGAGCTTGAAAAGGCGCGATCCCTTGTAAACAGGCCGCGTCTTAAGCTTGGAATGCTTATACGTACCTTGGTGCCTATTTACGAGCAGGGGTTAGATCCAGTAAGTGAGCTTTTTCCGGGACTAGAAAGTGCTATGAAAAGGCTAAAACCAGGCTCTAAAGAATATAATGAGCTTGTGCAAGCAAGGGCATACCTTACAGATGTGCTACAGCCGCAAAAACTCTTTAAAATGCTATTTCCTACAAGTAAGGAAGAGTCTCAAGGTGTTGTAGGCAAGCTACATAGCTTGGAAGCAGCCCTGCAGGCTGTTCCTGCCACATTTCGTGGCTGGGATAGCGATGAAAATGAAGAAATGGACTTTGTGAGCTGGCCAGAATCTCTTGTGAGTCCGCAGGAGCTTGTAGGCCAAACGGGGGCTGCTTTATCCGAATCCGAATTTGGTTGGAATGAAATTAACCTCGATATTGAAGCAACGGGCGGCGGCAAAAAGGGCGGCGTCTATCCTACCGGAATTGTCATCTCCCAAAAAATATTTAATGAGCTGGATAAATTAGAACGATTCAAATTTGGCTCAGAGACTGAGCTTAAAGCGGTATTTGAATATGCTAAAGCCCATTTGCTTCCTGTCTTTATAAAACCCTAAACTGTATCCCACGTAAAGGACTGTACATCTGCAAGGCACTTTGAGCCTGTAAGTATCATGACAAGACGGTCTATACCAAGGGCCATGCCGGCGCCCGGTGGCAGGCCTGCATCGAGTGTTTCTAAATACTTTTCATCGATGGTAACAGGGGGTTTACCAAGGCTTTTGCGGATACTGCACCCCGCGGCAAAGAGCTTTCGCTGGAGAGTAGCGTCGCAAAGAAAGGGAAAGCCATCTGCCACTTCTATGCCGCCGATATACAGTTCGCTACGCTCAGCTATATCCGGGTCATCTTGAGAGATTGGTGCTGATGTTGTAAGGTAGGCCGGCCACTTTTGCAAAAATGTGGGTGTAGATAGCCCTAGATGGCCTTGTAGCTGTTCAAACAGATAGGAAAGTACCAGGTATTTATCCTGCTCAAAGCCTTGTGGGATGGATATATTTGTTTTCTTGATAGCTCGTAAGAGTGCTTCTAGAGAAAAGTCTTGCAGATCTTCTAGCCCAAGATGGATCTTAAAGGCATCGCGCACAGTGAGCCGCTGCCAGGGTTTAGCTAAATCGATGATATGGTTGTTAAAGCAAATAGTAGAGCCGTCAGGCTTTAGGGCGAATAAGGCTTTACGGATAAAGCGTATGGCATCTTCTTCTATGCTTTCTAGGCTCACATTAGTGCGCGCCCACTCAAGCATAGTAAATTCAGGGCTGTGGTAGCGGCCTGTATCGTGTGCTCTAAAATTTTTAGTGAGCGTAAAAACCTTTGTAAACCCCTCTGCCATCAGGCGCTTTATCTGGTATTCGGTAGAAGTTATCAGGTAGCCATCGCCCACTTGCATTGACTCTATGTGTACATCAGGGCAGGTGCCCTTGACGAGAAGGGGAGTTTCTACCTCAAGAAAATCTTCGTTATACAGGTCGCGACGTATGGCCTCTACAATGCGTTGTCGCTTCCATAGTACATCTCTCATAATTCTTCCTTAAAAATTGTTACTCAATTATGCTTAATCTTTTATTTCAATAAAAGAGGTATTGGTATGAGTTCTACAACAGTTTCAGGCATGTTTAATGCTACGGTGCAGGCTTTTGGTTCCAATCTTGCTATACGGCATACAGTACCTCGAGAGGGGGTGTCTTCTGACGCAAAAGACTTTTCAAGTAAGTTTGAGCAGGTACAATATACGTGGCAGCAGTATTCTGAGCAAGCATCACAGTTTGCAAAGGCTCTTATTGCTTGCGGCGTAAAGTCTAAAAATCGCTCCGCAGTTACTATTCAGGGCTCAAACTCGCCCAGGTGGCTTTTTGCAAACTTGGGCGCTATCTTAGCAAATGCTATTAGCGCTGGCGTCTATCCTACAAATAACCCTGAGTTGAGCAAGCATGCAGCTATATCAAGCGGTGCTAAAGTAGTTGTGGTAGAAGATGAAGCGCAGCTTAAAAAATATGAGGGCCTAAAAACGAAGGTAATAAGCTACTTTGTAGTGATGAATGCTATGCCAAATAGCGTAAAGAAACTTCCTGCTAAAGTTATTACTTGGGATGCATTTTTACAGCTTGGAACAAGTGTGAGTGATGACAAGTTACAAAGACGAATTGCAAAACAAAAGGCAGAAGATGTCTGCTCGCTCATCTTTACAAGCGGTACTACAGGTATGCCAAAGGCAGCTGCTCTTACTCATGGCAACCTCCTTAACCCTGCAAAAGTTGCAGGATCCGACTTTCAGTTTACAAATACATCCCACGGCATCAACTACCTACCACTTAGCCATATAGCCCCTCAGCAGCTAGACTGCATTATCCCCATAACATATGGATCTTCTATCGATATTGCACCAAGTGATGCCCTAAAAGGCACTAATTTGCGTCAGCATATAGAGCAGGCAAGGCCTACCTACTTTCTTGCTGTCCCACGTGTGTGGGAGAAGTTTAAGGAGGTAATGGACGCTAAGCTAGCTCAAGCTCCTTGGCATGAAAGAATGCTTTTTCAGGTTGCTTCAACTGTTGGTAAAAAGGCTTCTGATATTGCGGTAAAGGCGCCTGAAGAAAGAAGCTATGTAGACGTTATAGTAGGACCACTTGCTAACACTGTTTGCAAGGTGTTTGAACGTATTGTCTTTGGTCGGGTAAAGAAGGCACTTGGTCTTGATAAATGTCAAATTGCTGCAAGCGGTGCCGGCTCACTAGATCCTCAAGTGAGGAGCTTTTTTGCAGGGCTTAATATTCGCATACTTGATGTCTATGGTATGAGCGAGACAAGCGGCCTTGTAAGCTATGGTGGGAAGCTGCTTTCTGGTACAGAGGTGAAGATTGGCGATGACGGAGAAATCCTTGTTAAAGGAGATCAGATCTTTAAGGAGTACTGGAAGAATCCAGAAGCCACTGCTCAGGCCTTTGATCAAGAGCAGTTCTTGCGTACAGGTGATATGGGAACGCTCGTGCAAGGTAAGCTTGCTGTTACCGGCAGACTAAAAGAGCTTATCAAAACATCAGGCGGTGAAAATATCCCTCCGGTACGTATTGAAGGGCGTATTTTAGCGGAACTTCCCATCCTGTCTCAAGCTATTGTAGTGGGTGATAAGCGCAATTTTCTTACCTGCCTTGTGACGCTTAAAACTGAGCCTGATTCTAACAAGCTTGCTCAGGAGCTTAAAGCTGTTACGAACGCTCAAACTGTAGAAGAGGCAATGAAGGATGGTGCGCTAAGAGACTATATTCAAGCAGGCATCAAGCGCGCTAATACCCAAGCAGATTCTGAAGCACAGCGCGTGCAGAAGTTTACTCTGCTGCAAGAGGACTGTACAGTTGCAAACGGCTTAATGACCCCAACCCTTAAGCTTCGCCGCCATGAAATCGTAAAGCGCTACGACACCCAAATCGCCGAAATGTATGCGTAAAATAACTTGTATTTAACAATGAGATTTTATATAGTTATGTAGTCGATCAAAATAGGTCGCAAGGAGAATGATATGAAATACAGGTTATGTGATTATGAAACGAGGGGATACCCGACGTTTACCATTTCTAATCGTATGTTTTCTGCTCTTCACCATCATCGCCACCATCTTGAGCATTCTGCTCATTAATTTTTCGTTTACATTTTTTTAGTTTACATTTGACTGAATGCGTTTTTAAGCGTTTTGTCTAAAATATTTATTATTAGGATTTGCTATGAGACCCAAAACTATTGGGATCATTGGCGGAGCTGGCCCATTAGCGGGTGCAACCCTATTTCAACGGGTAGTTGCATGTGCAGCTTATGAGTATGGCTGCTATAGAGACGCCGATTTTCCAAAAATTATTTTACTAAGCTTTCCGTTTACGGAAATGTTGGCATCAGATGTTGATGCCAACCAGATAGCCAAAGAGCTTAACGAATGTATAGCTCAATTACAAACAAATGGGGCCGAGACAATTGCAATTGCCTGTAACACTCTCCACCTTTTTTTAGATGAGGATGCATCGGTCGTACACCTTCCAAAAATAGTTCAAAAGGAGGTTAATGCATGCGATCCCCCTCTACTTTTATGTAGTGGAACCTCAAGGCGCTATATGCTACACGCGCGTTATTTCCCGTGTGTTTATCCAGATGAACTTGTCCAAGGCAAGGTGGATACCCTTATTGATCGCACACTCATGGGCGACAATATAGATTCTGTCCAAGAGGATCTCTGTACTTTAGTGCAAGAGCAAGAAAGCGATGCCATTGTTTTGGGCTGCACAGAGCTATCGATCTTTACAAAAGCTCTTACGTCTTTAGACAAAAAAATCATAGACCCTCTTGATCTTGTAGCTCAAGAACTTGTGAGACTCAGCTTTCAGGAGGTGACAAATGTGTACTAGTTTAGCTGACCCCCGAGCATCTCGTTTTTGGGATATGCCTGCGGGCAGTTGCTCTTTCGAGAAAAAGAGGCGCAGGCATGAAAATTGCAACGATACAAGAGCTGCAAAATATACCCTGCCGTGACAATGGCGAGCCCTTAGTCCCTTTAGAAAATGGGATTTTCGTACGAAAATCTGTGGCTGAAAAAATCGCAAGAGCTAAAAAAAGCTCAAAGAGATATTCCCGGGGATGGGTATACAACAAGCCCGAAGCTAAATATGCAACGATTGTCATTGGAATTCTAGCATAGCGAACTTTTCATATTCAGCATTGGCTTTGGCAACTAGGTTGTCACTTCTTTTCAGGGAATTTGCTTTTAAACTGTCTATAAGTATTTTTTCTCCATAACAGTGATTCACATAGTAGTTGTCGGGCGCGTTATACTTATCTCGAAGACGCCGGATCGTCGTAGCAAGCAAGAGGTTTTGCAGCTGTTCACTGCCTTGTTGAGCAAGCTCTGCTTCAATAGACCATGAATCTTTAGGAGAATAGGGCAATCTCGTTTTGTCAAACTCTAGTAGAATCCGTTTTGTCGTTTCATCAATTTTGAGCTTTGTTGATACTGCAGCTGGTTTTAGATACAACAAGATACTGCACCCAATTAGATGGGCATCGCGAATCTGTCCCTCCCACAAAATGTCTGCAAGCTGCAGCATCTCTACCACTCGTTCTTTGGAAGGATGCATGGCAGCTGCGTAGCGTACTGAATCATACAATCTTATGAGGACAGTGTCTTGGGTTGCAAAATATTCATTCCAGGTGCGGTTGCATTTATCAAAAAGAGTGAGCGCATCTGCAGAATCAAAATGTTTAAACTCTCCTTCGGGGCTATCAGAATATTTTTTTACCTCTTCTCTTGCTAACTGTTGGGCTCGATATACTTCTCGGCTTACTGCGATCGTGGGTTCCATAGATGATTTTCTCCTAAATTAGTAGTTGCGAGGCTCTATTTTGTCAAAGAGCTCTCCATTACGAATAGGGTTGATGTAGTCTCGATTAAGGAAGTTGTGAGGGAAGGCTGGGGTTCTACTGCTTAGGGCATCTAAGCGCAGCATCTCGTCCGGAGTAAGGTGTACCTGTAGGGATGCCAGGTTTTCTTTAAGCTGGTCGACTCCTTTTGCACCAAGAATTGGGATGATGCGGGGGGATTTTTGCCGCGTCCAGCTAATGGCTATTTGTGCGGGGGTTTTGCCTGTTGCTTTGGCGATATCAACCACTGTTTGAGTGATTTTGTTGTTTTGTTCTGTGAGGTAGTTTTGTTTCCATACATCTTCAGTTTGGTTAAGGCGGGCATTTACTTGTGCATTGGTAAGATACTTTCCTGTGAGCACGCCAAAGGCAAGGGGGCTCCAGGCGCATATGCCAAGATCTAGTCGGTTTGCCATGGGAAAAAATTCTGCTTCTATTGTGCGCTCGAGCAGGCTGTACTCTAGCTGCAGGCCTATAAAAGGGGTCCAGCCGCGAATGTCTGCCATGGTATTAGCTTCTGCTACCACCCAGGCTGGGGTGTCGGAGGCTCCAACGTAGAGAATTTTGCCTTGGCGAACAAGATCATCAAGTGCCCTCATAACCTCATCAGTTCTGGTGCGCTCGTCCCACATGTGAGTCCAGAGGAGGTCTATATAGTCGGTTTTGAGCCGCTTTAGGCTGGCCTCTACAGATTGAACCAGGTTTTTGCGGTGGTTTCCAGAAGCATTTGGGTCTTTCGGATTAGTTGAGAGGGTATATTTGGTGGCAAGAACGTATTTTTCGCGTTCTTTTGCCATAAATTCGCCAACAAGAATTTCGCTTGTGCCATTTGTATAGGTGTTTGCAGTGTCAAGGAAGTTACCGCCTGCTTCTACGTAAGTGTCAAACACCTTTCTGCTAATTTCTTTATTGTCGCCAAAGCCCCATTCCTCTCCAAAAGTCATAGTGCCAAGGCAAAGCTCAGATACGCGAAGACCCGATCTTCCAAGAAGTTTGTACTGCATAGTTGCTCCCGGTTACATCATGAGCCTAACAGTTTTGTCGGTATTGCGGCAAGAAGACTGCTCATAACTTAATGAGTAAGAGTTGTAGCCGCTATTGTTTAATGATAGAGGCAGATGAGGATGGCGCGGGCGGCTTGGACGCGCAGGGTTTCAAAGGGTTCATTTAGCACCTGTACCAAAAATGGTAGGCTTTTTTTGGAGCCTATTGAGCCGATCGCAAAGAGGATGTATTCTTTCATCTGTCTGGAAGTTGTGCTAAAGGCGGTTTCAAGTACTTTTAATGCCTCTTCGTCTTGTGCATACATAGATAAGATAAAGGCAGCTTGTAGGGCAACTTCTTGGTTTTTGTCCGTAAGGAGCGTTCGTAGCTCTTCAAAGCAAAGGAGGTTTTCTTGCATCATCAGACATGCGCTTTTTGCACTTATTCCCCATGTTCTTTCTTGCAAAAAGGCCTTTAGAGGCTCTTTTATGCTTGTAGCATCTGTTGCTAAAAGCATGGAATAGAGCTCTAAGCGGCATAAGAGGTCTTCACTTTCTGGTAGGCGTATATAGTTTGAGTTGTGTGAGAGCGGGCTTGGGCCAATGTAAGAGATCATGCCCACATGGTGCCAGGATAGTCGCTCACTTTGATTAAGTGCTGTCAAAAGATGCGTGCTTGCTCTATCTACATCAAACCTATTCCACATAGCGCCAATAGCTATGTTTAGCCGCACAAGATGATCGTCGGTAAAGTCGAAAAAATGCTTTATATGGCTTCCGGAATGGCTTGCAACACCAGAAGCAAATAGGCGCATCTGTCTATCGGGTAGCTCTAAAAACCGCTTTATGTTGGCAATGGCCTTATCTTGTTTATAGTTCATCCGAAGTGCAAGCCAGTTAGCTAAAATCTGTGTCTTTATATCGTTATGCGCTAAAAGAGCCTCTATACCATCAGTAGATGGATATACGCCAAGGATTGCCCCACATTGAATAGCAGCTTTTCGCACGTCAAAGACAGGATCTAGCATCAATGATGGGAGTTTCGAGTTTTTATCAAACCCCTTTAGCATAAGCTCGCAGGCAAGCTGGCGCATAATTGCTCTATCACTTGCTACAAGCTGTTCAATGAGGGTTTTATCAAGATCTTTTGTGATGTTTGAAAGTGCGCTTACAGCTGCCATCTTTTCGTGAGCATCGCTTGCTTGAGATTCAAGGATTTCTAAAAGGGTTTCTTGCGCTTCAAGATAGCGCATAGAGCCAACGCATGAAATAGCTTCAAGGCGCACTTTAGATGAGCTGTCGTGCTTTATAGCACTGTGGGCGCTTTCTGATAGTGCAGCATCATGTGTGCGCGCTGCAAGAGCTAATGCCAAAAGGCGCATCTCTTCACTTGGGTCGCAAATACTCTGCAAGCATATGGGAATGCCTTTAGCATCATTAGATAAAAAAGCCCCAATAATAGCTTCAGAGCGGATAATGGGCGTTGAGCTTTGATATGCTTTTTTGATAATGGCCCAGGCAACATCTTCAAGAAGTTCTTTGTCACATGAGCCTTTTGTGTGGTCGCGATAGCGTGTATAGGCCTTTAAGAGCGACTGGATGTCATTTGATCGAGCAAGGCTTATCACTTCTAAGCGCTGCAGGGCAATGTTGTCAGGGTCTTTTGCAAGTAGTGGCTGAAGTTCGTATGTTGCTTGTTGGTGATCGCCAATAGCAAGAAGCTGCTCTATCCTGCGGCTAGAGTCAAAGGTTGTTGTAGCGAGCAGGAGCAAAGAAAAGAGGATCATTTTATCAATTGCGAGATAGCTTTAAAGTCAGGATGCTTGGCATCTTCTACAAGTTCAAACAACAAGGTCTCTACAGTTGTTATACGGGCATTTAGTGCTCGCATCTCTTGAAGGCTTGAGCTATGGTCAAGTGGATTTCTTGAGCCTATAGCATCTTGAAGGACAACTACGCGTTTGCCGTTTGAAATAAGGTCGCGCACTGTCTGAAGCACACATACGTGCGATTCAATGCCCGCTACAAACCATACGTCAACAGGGGCATTCATAATAGCATCGTAAATAGGGCGGTCTTTCATGCACGAAAAGGCAGTTTTTTCATACTGTGCCGGCAAAAATGAAACACTTTTACCAAGGCCTTGAGGGTATTGCTCAGTCGTGATAGTGGGTATGTTGAGGATGTGGCAGGCTTTTTGGAGGACGAGACAGCGGCTTAGAAGCGTTTCGTGTTCATGGATCTTGGGCAAGAGCTTTTCTTGAACATCAATAAAAAGCATTCCATTACGCAACTGGGCCAAGGTGTGCTCCTCCAATTAGGTGAAAGTGCAGCTGAAAGACTGACTGGCCAGCCATATGGCCGTTATTTGTTAACAAACGATAGCCTTCTGTGATCTTAAACTGCTTTGCAAGTTCGTTTGCAAGCATCATAATTTCTGCGATGAGGGGGCCATCTTCTTTAGTAATTTCTGATATATTTGTAAGTTCTTTTTTGGGAACGATAAGGATATGTACGGGGGCCGCTGGCGCTATATCTTTAAACGCTATAATGCGCTCATTTTCAAAGACTTTATCGCAAGGCAGCTCGCCATCAATTATTCTTCTAAACACGTTTTTCACGAAAGACTCCGCGCATGCATGACTTTTTCTAGGGCAAGTAGGGCATCTTCCCTCGTCTTCCATACAGAGATAAAACGTCCCTTATGGCAAAAGAGGGCACCTGGGATGCCGGAGATTTTTTGTAGGTCTTCATCAAGTAGGCCTGCCCATTCTTCTGGTAAAGGCTGACGCACCTTCATCTTGTCGTCGCTAGTTGGAGGAATGCCTCTTAGCTTCCAGCACTTACCAGAAGGCATAATGACAAAGCGTGCAGGGTGGCGATCGCCATCTAGGTCAAAGAATGCATCCATCCAGGGTATAGATTTTTCAAAGATCAAACAGTCTCTATACTCTGCCATGGCTTGTTCTACTACTTCTCTACAAGACTGGTTGTACTGATAGCGCTGCCAGAGCCTTGTGATGTGGCCAAGAGCAAAAGAGACGGCATCTAAGAAGGCGGCATCTTGCATTTCTGGCGGTGCGTCGTATTGAATAGGGGTAAAATTCGAAATTACCTGCGAAAAGGTGCAAAAACCGGGGATTTGGGGGTCTTTGCCGTTGTCGTGGGCGTCAACACCTCGAATCAGCGAGTTATTGAAAAAGTCAAATTCCTTTTGCTTGATGGTGCCCGTTTGCTTGAGGTAGTCTAGTATCATCCCGGCTGAGCTTAAAGGGCCTTTATAGTCTGCCTGGTGGTGGTCAAACCGCTTCATCTGCAGGTCGTAGAGGCCGCCAACGTCGCACACATACTCGCACTGACGCAGCTCGTCAGCACTTCTTGTGCGCTTGATTTTATCGTGGTCTATAAGGTTAAAAAACTCTAAGAGTGCACACGCACACACTTCATCAGCGTGAAAGGTTCCATCATGGGTGCCTACAGAGCGGGGTACTTTGTGATTTGCCTGATTCATATTCGTAGCGATCCTGGGTGAATCCTCCCATTATCCGAATTGGCGATTTTACAGCAAAGGTTTTTGGGTGGTGATTCCGATCCGGGGGGGGTGACTTTAATACACACAATGTTAAAAATTATTATCTACTCCCGTGTTCTTGCACATATGCGTTACGTTATGCATGTTTACGCGATTAGAGATAAACAAGATAAACAGGATCGGGCAGGATATGCAGGATCTAAAACAGTAACAATGATAGAACAAAATCAAACTATTTGCTTCTTTTTTTCTCTTATTTCATCATTCTTAGCATTAAGAGATTAGATAGTGTATCCTGCATATCCTGCCAGATCCTGTCTATCCTGTTCCTTTTCAAATACCTGAGATTATGCTGATGTTTCTTAGGCATGGGCACGAATCGTTACTCTGCCTAGTTTTTAAAGTTAGGTTTCTGTAAAAGAAAAATTGGAGGCAAAATGTATGGATATTGGACAGCTGGATCTTGTGACGCCTGATGGCAAAGTAACGAATATTGAGCGCGTTGATGAACGAACACGTATAGCGACAGTTCTTATTGAACATATACATCCTGCCTTTGTTGGGTATGAGATTGAGCCGGCTTTAGTGTTTTTTAATATAAAAAGTACGCTTGCTCAAGTAGGCCTTAATGGTATTGGTGAAGCATATGAACTAGATAGAAAAGCACGAAGAGCGCTTGTTCGCGTACGCCTTACGGCTATTGGCCCGATTGCTAGAGAGATACTTGCCCTCATTACAGAAGGCGCCTATATCGGCAAGCTCTTTGCTGCAGATACAAGAAGGCGCGTTCGCGATGCAGACTATCTTACACGTATGTTTGGACGCTCCGATAGGCGTGGCAGGCCACTATTGTCTTTGGGTGGCATGCAAGGTAGCGATACCATGATTTTGGATAAGGTAGATGGTCGCACCATTGCCTATTTAGCCCTAAAAAATGGGCGTATATCCTATGAGGGATCGATATTTGGCTTTTTGCCTACCATGGCAAAGTCGCTTCATCATAAATCTCTTGGCTTAAGAGGTGTATTGCACCTACACCAAGATTGGCTAGAAGGTGCTCCACGTAACGTCGATGAAGATGAAATTCTCCTTTTGCGAACAAGCCCTTTACATATACGTACGGTATTTGCGCGCGTTGTGGATGAGCTGTTATCTCCCGGCTATACACATACAACAGCGGCTGTTTTGCAGCCTGACACGCAAGATTCCGGCGATGTCTATGAGCTTTACGGTTCATCAAAGCGAGAAATAACAGATATTCCCTTAGAGTTTTATACCCTAGAGCCATACCGTGAACACGTTTTTTTCTCTGACCGAGATCAGCTACAGATATGCTTAGAAGATAATAAAGCACTCTTTAACGCCTTTAACACTGCCCCTCAACCCGTAGAAGAACGAGCAAGTACCTTTGTTGTTAAGGGACATCAGATGGAAGAGCTTAAAAATGAAGATTGGGTAAAAAGACCTGCAGTATTTCATGAGCTACCTGGTATTGCTCATGGCACGCGTCAAGCTTTACTCATCTCACGCTTTATCGAGCAGCAGCCCATGTACCCATATCTAAAAGCTATTGAAGATGGAGAAATTACTAGCCAGGGCGTCTTGTTAACCCGCTACTTTCCATCGCCTATCATGAAGCGTATGCTCCTTTCTGAGCAGGTGGCAACATGCCTAAAGGGCATATACTTTCAGTACCCATCAGCTAGCCATGGCCAGTTTTTTTCATACGAAGATAGGGCGATGATGAATGACCTATACAAATTTGCAATACCTGTCTTTTGGGTGGATGAAGTCACTCAAAAAGTGTTGCAGTATGTGCAGCAGCCAAAGCGCGAGACGGGCATGTTTGTGCCGCTCAACCAGACAGATACATTCATTAAGGCAACGACATTTGGTGTCTACGGGTCTAACCTTATTTCTGTACACTTTGGAGACTTATTGACAGAAGTATTAAAGGGAGTGCTTGAGCTTCGATCAACATGTTCACACCGTTTGCTTAAGCCAGATACGCCGCTTGTACTCATTACAGGTGGTGGTCCTGGTGCTATGGAAACAGGCAATCGCATTGCAAAAGAACTTAAAATACTATCTGGTGCACGCATCTCAGACTTTCGTTCAACAACGGAAAGTGTTGTTAACGAGCAGCGACAAAACCCCTATATAGAAGCTAAGATGACCTATAGGCATAACGAACTTGTTGAACGTCAAGCAGAATTTAATCTTGACTTTCCAATCTTTGTAATGGGCGGTATAGGAACTGATTTTGAGTATGCACTCGAAGAAGTACGACGCAAAGTAGGAAGTGTAAATCTAACTCCCATACTGCTTCTTGGTGAGCTTGAATACTGGAAAGATAAGATCACATCCCGCTTTCAGGTAAACCTAAATAGCGGAACTATAAAGGGTTCTGAGTGGGTTTCAAGTTGTTTTTACTGTGTACAGAATGCCAAGCAAGCTCTTGAAGTCTATCGCAAGTATTTTACAGGAGAGCTTGTGATTTCTAAAGATAGCCCGCTTCAGCCTCTTGGTTTTGTCGATGTCAGTGCACAATGATTTTTTTGTTGTACAATATAAATAAATATGTTCTTTTATAAGGAACGAGGAGAACATATTTATGAAATATTCTTTTTTCACAACTGTCGTGGCAGTTGTCATGTCGATGCAGCTTGCGTTTGCTGGCACCCCAGCGGGCAATAAAAAACCCCCGGTAAAACAGCCCCAAAAGCCTGTTGTTGAAAAGCTAAAGCCCACCCCTGTCAAGGAGGTGCTGGAGCAAAAGCCTGTTATTGCAAAAGAGCAGCCAACTCCTATTAGGGAGATGATCCAACAAAAACCAAAAAAACCTTCTGCTGATGAAAAAGACTGGATTGATCGTATTCCTGAATACGTACGTCATCTTGTGAAGGAAGATTATAAAATGATGGAAGGGCACACATCACATCATACAACTAATAAATGTGATAGGGGCCCAACCGGTCCAACTGGTCCAGTTGGTCCAACAGGTACAGCTGGTTTACGCGGCGCAACTGGTCCAAGTGGCCTTGGGGGAGATCGAGGAGTGACTGGTGGCACTGGTCCAACTGGTCTACAAGGTCCAGCAGGCGCTACTGGACACACTGGTCCAACCGGTGCAGCAGGCATACAAGGTCCAACAGGATTTACCGGTGCAACCGGTATACAAGGTCCAACAGGAAGCATGGGCCCAACAGGAGCTGTAGGTGCAACTGGACAAGTAGGTCCTACTGGAGCAAGTGGCATTCAAGGCCCAACCGGTGCTGTTGGTGCTATAGGCCAAACCGGAGCAACAGGAGCGGCTGGTATACAAGGTCCAACAGGAAGTGTCGGTCCAACTGGTACTGTAGGTGCTACTGGTGCAACGGGCATACAAGGTCCAACAGGTGATGTTGGCCCAACAGGAGCAGTAGGAGCTACTGGCCAAACAGGAGCGACCGGTATACAAGGTCCAACAGGAAGCGTTGGCCCAACAGGTGCTACAGGAAACGTTGGTGATACGGGAGCAATAGGTCCTACCGGCGCGGTTGGCCCAACAGGTTCTGTCGGTGATGTTGGAGCAACAGGTCCAACAGGTACTACTGGTGCAACGGGTGCTACCGGTGTAACAGGATCAACAGGTGCTACTGGCCCAACAGGTCCTTCAGGGGTTAGTGCGGCTTATAGCTTTTCTGGGCTTGTGACCGTGCCTAATGGAGAAGATGGCACCTATTCAGCTTTTTTAGGTGACTATATTACCTATCCGGCATCATCTCTTGTGAGCGTTCAATACCCGGCAATTATTCCTACTACTCAAGTTACTGGTGGCGTAGTGATAAGCAGCCTTTCAGCTTTATCAATCACACCTTTAACAGTAACGCTATTTGTCAATGGTAGCCCTTGCACAGTAACTGCTTCTGGCATTACTACAGATGGTTACTTTCCATTTAGTGGAACATGCGCAATAAGTCCAGGTGATCTTATCAGCGTAGAAGTAACTGCTACACAAGACCTTGTATTTACAGGTACTGTGTTTGTGGTAGCTTATGTACAAATGATGTAATTTAGAGCTACAAGCTAAGGGCTAAAAGTTTAGCCCTTAGCCTTTATTAGGTACTATATGCCATTTGTGACGATTGAAATTCCTGAGAGGCTTGTTTTTTCTTTGCAGCCATTTGCAAAAGATCTTCATACCTATCTTTCAGGGTATTTGGATATTCCTATAGAAAAACTAAAGACTAAGCTTATGCGGCTTTCTGAAGTCTATATAGGAAGTGACGGCCATCCTGAACATACATATGCTCATATAAAGGTAGAGCTTATGCAGGGACGAGATAAAAGTAAGCTTATCGCAGCAAACAATGAGCTTCTTGCACGCTTTAAAGCAGTAATTGAAAAAGAAAACCCCAACCTGCACTGCCGTATTACATCTGAATTTCGCGAAATGGACCCAAGCCTTCTTGGCGCAGTCGCAATATAACAAGCAGCGATAGAGAAGAAGCAACTCCCAGGCACGACACCGTGAGAAAAAAGGTGGGCCAGGAAAGATTTGCCGCTAAAAAGCCTCCGCTTGCTGCTAAGAGGTTTGTGGTGATTGATGAGATCGACCACAAAAAGGCATACTGCAGGCTTGCGTAGTACTTATCGCAGCTTTTCCATAAAAGCGAGATAAACGCTGTTATCAACATGCCCCCGGTAAAGTTGCTTATGCCTGATGTGAGGTATAGGAGTGTGTAGGATTTTCCTACAATGCTATGAAGCAAGCAGCCAAATTCAGACAGGGTGTGTATAAGGCCAAGTACGCCTACAGCAGTAAAGGGGTTTTTGTTTACAAGTAGCCTGCCGGCCAAAAAAGCACCAATCACTGTAGCTACAAAGCCAAAGGTCTTTGCTGCAAGTGCAAGATCAGATTTATCAAAGCCAAGTTCAAGATAAAATGGGCCTTCCATAGGCTTTGCCATGTGATCGCTTACTTTAAAAAGTAGAATGACAGCAAGTAGTATTTGCCAAGAGCCTGCCTTTATAAAGGTCTGAAAGGGCATGATAAGGATTTCATACGTAAACCCTTTGATAATGGATGTGTGCTCAGATAGTTTTTTGCGCTTTACCTGTAGAGTTTCTTGCGAGTTATAAGGTTCACGTACGAAAAAGACAATACACGCGCATAGTGCGCTTATGAGGGCACTTGTCTGAAATGATGTTTCCCACGATGCGATGTGGGCGATGTAAAGAACTCCTGCTCCTGCGTATAAAAGACCTGTTCTATAACCCGTGATAAGGCAGCTAGAGCCATTGCTATAGGAACTTTTAGGGATGCTTTCAAGCTCGTAGGATATGCCTACCATGTAGAAGCAGCCTGCAAAAAGTGATAGAGCAAATAAGGAACCTGAGAAAAGCCATGGATGTAGTGCAGGGTTATATGTGCTCATTCCAAAAAATGAGAGGGCCATTCCTAGTAGTGCTACAATGAGCCATCCCTTTCGTGGGCTGTTTTTAAAGCCGGGGATAGACACGTGATCACAAACCGGCGACCAGAGAATTTTACAGCTAAATGGAAAGCTTAGTAGACAAAATAGGCCGATAAGGTCTTTGTCAAAACCACATTCAGAAAGATATATAGGCAAGTTTGCCCCATTATGAAACAGGGCATTTTGGAACCCTATTAAAAAGAGTACAAAAAAGACCGCAATCAATTTGTTACCGCTGAATAGAGCGCTCCTGGTTCTTTTGAAAGGTGAGTAAGGATCTCTGTCCAGCATTCGCCAGGAATTTCAGCGCCAACGTGCTGGATTACGCTAGAGCCAAGGTAGTTGCCAATATAGGCGCATTTTTCAAGGCTATAGCCCTGTAAAAGGCCATATAAAAAGCCGCTTGCAAATAGATCGCCGGCTCCTGTTGTATCAATAACCTCAACATTGCGGACAGGTGCTTTAAATGTTTTTTCTTTGGTAGCTACTAGACAGCCTTTGTTGCCCATCAGTACAACTGAGATGGGAACAATCTCTTTCATAGCTATAGAGGCATCTTCTGCAGATGTATTGAAGAGTGCTTTTACTTCATCTTCATTAAGAAACATGACATCTACATATTCCCTCATGAGGTGAAGGATCTCGTCTTTATGCTCCTGGCATAGCTGAAAGCAGCCCGGATCAAAGCTGACCATGGCGCCATTGTCTTTTGCTAGCTTCATTGCCTCTTCTACAAGAGACCTATTTCGTAGCGAATAGCCATCTAGATGCACAAGCCTTGCCTTTTTAAAACACTGTGGCTGTAAGTCTGCACAGCAAAAGGCAGCGCCGGCCCCCGGGCTTGAGCAAAATGAGCGGTTTTTGTCCGGCGTAACAAGGCATACTAAGCGCCCGGAAGGCAATAGATCGTCATCTACCTTGATAACAGATACATTATTTTCTTTTAGGCTCTTTACATAGTTTACGCCAAATTCATCTGTGCCGTCACGGAGGTGATAAGCTGTCTTTAATCCAAGCTTAGCAAGACCCTTTAAGGTGTTAGGGCAGCTTCCTCCTGGCTTGATGACAGGGGCAGTTGTTGCATCTTTTATAATTTCGTCAATCTTATGGTTTGGAACAACACGAGATCCGCCTTTTTGACCACCATGTTTGATCAAAAATTCATCATTTACATGGATGATAAGGTCTGTCATAGCAGTTCCCACACCAAGAACATCATATTCAGTGTGTTGTTTTGGTGTAGCTTTAAGTGGAGCTGTTTTTGGGACAGTCGCAACGACCGGCAAAAACGCTATGCTAAACAGGCATAGAAGGCAACGAAACAAATTCATAAATGTGCACACAGGTTTTTGCTACACTACTTTAAGCGATAAACAGATATTTCTCAATATATACCCAATTAAGTTCAAGAATTAGTTTTTTTGCTGCGCGAAAGCCCCGGGATTGAAAGATTGAAAACATGCCCATATTATAATATGGGCATGTTTTCAATCTATTCAATCGCGGGTCTTTGGCGCGCAAAAAAACTAATTCTTGAACTTAATTGGGTATATCAGTTTCGGACCCGGCGGTCGATTTGTTGGACGGCGTCTACTGCGTGTTGCCAGGCTGTGTAGATCTGCTTCATGCTGTTTGAGCGAAGATCGCCAATTACAAAAAGGTTTTCAATAGAAGTTTCACCGTTTTCGTCAGTTTCTACTAAGCCCTGCTCATCGACAGCAGCTCCAAGGCTTAGAGCAAGTTGATTATTTGGGCGAATGCCTAGTGAAACAAAGCCTATTTCTGCAGGGAGTATTTCGTTATTTTCAAGCGTAAAGCCCGATAAAATTCTCTCTTTGCTATTGCCGATAATGGCCGTGATGGGGCTTTCTATCACACTAATATTTTTTTCTAGAAGTTTTGCATATGTTTCGGGTGAGAATGTGGGTGTATTCCCATTAGTGAGCATACATAATGTGGGAGGCAAATAGCGATCGTGCAAGATAAGGGCATTTTTTGCGGCGTTTTCTGAGTAGCCAATGACAACGGTATTTTTGCCTAATGATCGATGGCCATCACAGAGCACGCAGTAAGCAACTAGCTGCTTGTTAGAAAAGGGCAGTATTGTCTTGTGTGTACCTTGAATATGAGGCTGCTCGTCCATAATGCCGGTAGCAAGGATTACGTGTCTTGCTTTATAAGACCTATCTTGCATGTCTTTTATAATAAAAAGACCATCTTTCTTTTCGATGGAGACAACAGAGTCTTCAACTACTTGGAGTCTCTCTTTGAAGGGGCCTTCGGCAATTTCAGCTAGCGTTTCCAGTCTAAGCTGCACGATTGTGCGCGTGTAGTTTTTTAGGCTGGGAATATTATCCACTTTACGCACCCAGTGACCTCTAGAGCGCTTCATCTCTTTTTTTGCACCGGTAAAGAGTAGCGTATCGCGATTATTGAGGGTTGAGCGTTTAGCAGCCATTGTGCCGCCGGCTCCAGATCCTATAATGGCAATAGGATAGACTTTTGCATCATCAGCTGTGCAAACATTGCAAATAAAAGCTATTAGTATAAAAAGGTATGTGATATTCATAGGTCACTAATTATCAATCGTCCGCGAATATTACGCAAGACGCTATTGCCTAAAAATATCTTTGCAATTTACAATCGATCTCTATGGCAAGGCGAATTGTATCGAGTTATCTTTTTTGGGTAGTGGTCTATTTGGTTCTAGTTGGGGTGAGTATTTTTTCACTTATCCCGCTCTTTGCTGCTGTCTACCTCTTGCGTAAGCGCTTTATATATGAAGTCACCTTGCCAATCGGCTATATTTTATATAAACGAGATCCAAAAAAATACCCAAGTTTTAACAAAATTACTGATCAAGTCTATCTTGGGCGCATACCATTAAAAAATAGAGGTGATATTAAGGCGTTAACACAAGCCGGTATTACTGCTGTTTTAAGTATGGTGGAAAAATTTGAAAATCATACGCCTACGCTCTTTAGCGATCCTGTGACACCTCAGGACTGGAGCAAGCTGCATATCCGGCAGCTGCAGATTGAGTCCCGAGACTTTTCGCCGCTTCATGTCAGCTCTATAGAAAAAGGTGTGCAGTTTATTGAATCAATGGTTGAACAAGGAAAAAATGTCTACGTGCACTGTAAGGCAGGGCGCACGCGTTCAAGCGCCATCATCGTAGCATACCTTGTAAAAAACTTTCCGGAACGCTTTTCTTCTGTGGAGGAAGCGATCGAGTTTGTTCGGTCCCTAAGACCAATCATTACTCTAAGCCACGATAAAGTCGTTCGCATAAAAGACTACTTAAACACCCAGGCGTCATTAGCTAAGAGTGGTGCGTAGAGGTCTTCTTGTAGGGGAATGACAAGGGCGTTTTGTTCTTCAGAAGTTGGCGGGTGGTTTTGAAAGACTATTTTTGGTGCATCGCAAATTGAGGCAAAAGGTGTCTGTTCGTTGCCTTCACCCATGCAAAAGACTGCCGATACGCTGAGAGCATCAAGAACATTGACCTGAGTTACACGTAACGGAACGTTAAAGCAGTCAGGCTTGCCAATATAGCTATAGAGCGCTTTAAAGCCGCACCAGCCAAGGCCTATACCAATGACGCCTCTTCTCATGGGCGTCGTGTGGCTGTCAGTTACGATAACGCCAAATTCTTCAAGATGGTCCCGAGAGCGTATATGATTCCAGATAAAGGCTGCAGACTTTTGGATATCTTCTGGGTAGAGAATGTAGTAGCCATCGCCATTTGACTCGTCAATACCACTTGAAGGAATAAGTATATTATTTTTTATCGTAATCTGAATGCCATGGGGACGCGGTGGGCCTTTAAGGTCCAAATAGGCGTCAGCAGACTGGCGGATAAGTGCTTCTTTTGATACGTCAGGGCCTTTTGCAACAACGCGCCCTTCAGTCAGGCTGATGATCTTCGACGTAATGGCAAGTATTGATTTTTCTGCAAGTTGCGGGACATACGTATCAAGTATTTCTACAAGCGAATCGTTTGGTCGTATGGCATGAGTCTTAAATGGTACTACTTTCATGCCTCAATGGTAGCGTACTGTTGAAAACTTATATACAAAAAAAATAGGGTTAACGTATGGAGGAGACATTATGATAGGGTTGAAAAAAACAGTTCTTTTTTTGCTATGTCTACTTCTGACAGCGTGTGATACAACGACTGTCATCGTGCACGGCCTTAATGAGCAAGATGCAGATGAGATTGCTGTACTTTTGGAAAGGGAGCATATCCCTGCGTTTAAGATTGCTGAAAATATCGCTCGCGGGCCCGCAGGCTCAAACCAACCCCTTTGGGATATAGCAGTTCATGGGCAAGATCGCGTAGCAGCGATGGCTATATTATCAGCAAATGGCCTGCCACGAAGATATAGTCCCACTTTGCTTGATCTTTTTCCCGCTTCAACTTTAGTGCCTTCTGACACAACAGAAAAAATACGCTATGAAGCCGGACTTGCAGCTTCTATTGCCGAAACAATACGCAAAATTGATGGCGTAGTTGATGCAAATGTCATCATTTCATTTCCCGATGCTGAAAGCAAAAAGCCAATAACAGCAACTGTCTTTGTCAAGCATACAGGTATATTAGATGATCCTAATAGCCACATCGTTTCTAAGATAAAGCAGCTTGTCTCAAGCTCTGTTGCGGGGCTTACCTATGCTAATGTGACGGTAGTTCCAGATAGGTCCATGCTTTCACTTCCTACTCCACAGTATGCGCTAGGCCCATCGCGTGAAAGTATCGAAGTATGGGGCTTTGTGCTTGCAGAGTCATCGCTTGGGTATTTTCAGATGTTTTTTGCAGTTAGCTTTATTGTGATACTGATACTTGGCTTATCTATAGTCTGGTTTTTGTGGAAGCTACATCCCATCCTTAAAAAGTCAGGAGGCTTTTTAGCCCTTGTACGCTTTACACCCATTAAGGAGCAAGAAGATGAATAGATATGTGCTAGTTGCAATAGTTCTTTTTGTGATAACGGCGTGTCAGTCTTCAAAAACTATAGTGAGCTCTCTTGATGAGCGCGATGCTAATGAGATTATGGTGCTGCTATCTCAGAATGAAATTCCTGCCTCAAAGATAGAAGAAAAAGTGAGCGGCGCGGGCGCTCAGCAGGCAAGTCTCTGGGATATCGTAGTGCCTGCTCACGATGCCGTGAAAGCCATGGAGATATTAAGCTCAAATGGTCTTCCTCGGGTAAAAAGCCCAAATCTCTTGCAGCTTTTTTCAGAGCAGGGTTTAGTGCCGTCAGATATGTCAGAAAAGGTGCGCTATAGAGTTGGCCTTTCAGATGAAATTTCCAACATGATCCGCAAGATAGATGGCATTGTAGATGCTACTGTCACGCTGTCGTTTCCAAAGGAAGATGAGCTAAATCCCCAGGCAAAATTGCCTCCAATTACGGCATCTGTCTATGTCAAGCATACGGGCGTACTTGATGATCCAAATAGGCACCTTGATGAAAAAATTAAGCTCTTAGTATCAGGTGCAGTTACGGGGTTATCATATGATAATGTGGCAGTAGTTCCTGATAGAGCACGATTTGCTGTTAATCCAAATACAGTGATACGTGGCTCTCCTCAAGCATATGTTACTGTCTTTGGTTTTATGGTTGCAACAAAGTCTGCAGATGCTTTTCAGACCTTTTTTATTTGCGTAGCTATTTTGTTAGTTGTTCTTTTGTTTGTCTTTTTGTGGCTTTTATGGAAGCTTTATCCCATCCTTAAAAGGCGAGGAGGCATTTCGCAGCTATTTCACATCTCGACTTTGTAACTTTTTGACGAGTGATTTCTCTTCAGCGGTCATTCAGCGTCAATTTAATTTCTCCGGAAGGGCATTATTATGCCTTCCGGAGAAATTAAATTGACGATGGAGGGCCGATGTAGAGAAAGCGCCGTTAAAAAGTTACAAAGTCGAGATTACTCCCTTGTAAAAATAGAGAAACTGTAGTATTAATGTAAGTATGTTATTTGTTTCGCAAAGTGAGGTTTTGCGGGAAATAAGTTCCCCCCGCAAAACCTCACTTCTTTTTAACTCGACATTAGATTCCTAATTTGAGCTTTAGTTGCGCTATTGATTGGTAGTCTTCCCGCACGCCTTTGCCTATGAGGGTGATGTAGCCATCTTGTGGGATGATATTGTAGGATGTGCCTTTATGCTGCAGTGAGTAGGTGCCAGTGTTCGGATCTTGCGTAAGGGGAGAATCAGCATTTGTCCAGGTAGCTTGTGCCCTTTTAAGGGTTTTTCTTATGTGTTTGATACGGCCTTTAGAAATCTGCTCTTTTGTTTTTGGTGATAAAAAGGCATGGCCGCGCCCGATCACGAATTGGGCCGTTCGTTCACTTTGGGCTTCTAGCTTGTGTACGAGCATCTCTTGTGCTTCTGGATGATGGATAAGGCCTCTCATAAACTCTTGGAGGTGGACTATATTTTCACGAGCTCCGGTTAGGCCGCTATAGCGCATAAAGTGCGGACTTGCAAAGGCATCGCCGCTAGCGGCTATAAACACCTTGCTCTCTTCTACTTCTACTTGGCTAAAGAGGTGCTTTTCTGCTAGGCGGTTTTGTTCTACGGGGAATGTGGCAAGAAACTTGGAGTCGATGATAAGGTCGCTTGAGAGCTTGTAGGTTTTGCCAATTTGTTCAAACCAGGCTTCTTGAAATACTCTTTTTAGCTCGCGAGTTGCGCCGCTTAGTAGCTGTTCAAAGGCAGCTGGCATTTCCATGCCAATATAAATCATCCCTTTGTTTTCAAAGGTACGCGTTTGGATAAAGGGGCGCTTTGTCCATTCAGACATAGGAATTTCTTTGTTGCCAATGTATAAATCTGCAAGTTGGTTTTTACTTCGCGCAGCATCTAAGAAGTTGGTTATGAACTTTTCGTCGATTTGTACAATACCTCTAAAGTCCTGAAAGTAGGACATTTCATCTACCTTTTGGCCGCGAAATTGCGAAAAATCAGGTGTAAGCCAGCTGCATACGCCATAGTATTCTGGAGCGTTTACTGGGTATGTACTTGGTAAATAGGTCTGAAGAAGCGGGCTTGACTTGCCGCCTGCACAAAAGACAAAGTCCACCTCTTTTACTTCTGTTTTCACAGCTTTTTCAGAGGTGCCTCTATCTTGGCTTGGGACATAGCTTGCAGTTATTGTAAACTTTTCTCCTCGCCTTTCTGGTGGCTGGAGGGATTTTGCTTCGTGAGCTGCATATTCTGTAAGGGTGCTAGGTGCTGCTATTGAGGTAAGTTCAGCAAGCCTTTGGTTGAGGACATCTTCGAGGTTTTTCGTCATAATTTCGACAAAGCCATCAGATCGAAAGACGCCTCTATGGTCTTTATCTACAAAGAGCTTATAAAATTTTTCGCCAAGATAAAACTGCAGCATGTCGACCCACTTGGGATCAAGTCGTACTACTTGTGTTCTGTCAAATTCTGTACTGCGCTTTTCAAAGACGGTGACATCAGCACCTACTTGATACTGCGTCATGGCGAGTAAAAGGCCAGTTGGCCCCCCGCCTTCAATCGCAACGCTTGGGTGCTGAGGGGCGCTATCATGTTCTTTTTTGAGCGCATGAAGGAGCGCAAGGTCAACTTCCGGCCCGCGAATATCTTTACAGGTGAAGAGGACTTTAAGCGTAGAAATAACACTTGAGTCAAATAGTTCCGGAGCACCTAGTAGCGATTTAAGGTTAAGCTTGCGGCCGATATCGCTAAGCTCAAGAGTAAGAAGTGATTTTTTATTTTGGATGACAGCGTCTAGTTTGCGCGAGGTTTTAAGGTCTAGATCTTGGCAGGCTTTTTGCAGATTTCCAACAAGCTTTTCTACTTCGTGTAGAGCAGGGGCTACAAGCTCTAGCTTATAGCCAAGCTTTTTGCAGCGATTAAGAAAGCGTATATCTTCAGGGTTAATAAGCTGCCTTGGGTGGCCGTGAACAGATGGCGGGCTTGAGAGTTTGTGGGAGATCTTTTCTAGTATTTGGGTGCAAAATGCGTCGCTCTTAGCAAGCTCACTATCATCGAGTGCAAAAATAACATCTCGCATCATCTCAAGTTCTAGATCTTCAAACTCATCTGTTAGGTGCGTGGTTTTATAGTATTCCTTTAGGTTTTGATAGGCAGTTGCAAGCTCATCTTTTTGGCCGCGAGTGAGGTTGTGAGCGTTGTGTACAAGCACATCGAGTCTAAAGGCGATAAATGCTTTAGAGTCAAAGAGGGTAATTGGCTCTTTTGGAATAGAGCTGTTGCCAAAGTTTGTAATGAGCTTGTTCTTGGCGAGTGCTGCAGTGGTATTCAGAACTCCAAGAGCATGAGAGGCGATCCGTCTTTCGTTATCAGTAAGTTGAAGTCCTGCATCCAAAAAGGCTTTTACTTCTCTACGAGAATAGCCGCCTTTTTGAGTGGTCAATTTTTCATATAGTGCACTAAATTGTTCACCCCAAAGGATTCTATGAGAATCTTTTGGGCTTTTAGCTAATGTCTTTTTTAGGGTTGTTGTAAATAGGTCTTCCTTCTTTACAAAAAATTCTTGGCGTACTGTGGTGATCACGGTCTGGTCAGTTGATCGTATACAATCTGTTACTATTTTTTGGGCTAACTTGCTTTGGCTCTTTTGTCCAACCCAGTTGGCAAAGCGTACAAAAATGTTATACTTACTATGTTCTGTAACAACAATTCCCTTTTTGGTGTCAGAGTAGTGCAGCTGATAGCCATGTAGGTGAGCATCTTGTATGACTGATAGGTTCGTAGATAACGAGGTCATAAAACCACCACTTCAATATATCTATATTATATTATAAAAATATTTTAAAATGGGTGAGTTTTATAAGATACTTAGGTTTAGCGGGTTGAAAGCATTGTCAGGCCTAGCATTACATGTGCTTAATTGGAGATAAATGCGTATACGTCAGGGCTACAGTTCTCTTGTAGGTGGGCGTGGAGCTTGCTTGCTCCAAGTTCATCCCAAGATAGTCCATGTTCGTCGTGCAGAATCTGAAGCATCCAGAATGATGCTAGATTCCTCTGCTTTAGGTTCAAAAGGTCGTACGCATACTTTGGCGTTTCTAGCTCCACTTTTTTTTCCGCGGCTACTAGCGTCTTAACTCGTTCAACTAAACCTGGGTGCTTAGAACCGTAGATTGAATCGAGTGCCTTCTTCAGGGTATGCTCTTGGCGCGAGTTCGTTTGGCGTCGTCCGGCAGCGTCCGTTATGACCGGTCCTTTTTGCCAGTCTATGGTAGAGAGTGAATTCACTTGAAGTGCTTTTAATACATGCTTTTCTTCTGCTTCAGATGAAAATACTTTTTCTTTCGGATTGGCCTTATAGTAGGAGAGAGGTTTTCTTAGATGGACTCTATCTTCCGTGGTAATGGTCCCTTCCCTTTCAACATCAGTAGCAAGAACATGTTCTGCTGCGACCGCTGCAGTGAGTGCAGCCGGCACGTCGAACCACTCACGTGCTCGTTTAGAGTAGCCGCACGTTAACCCAATAATCTCATCTCCTAATGATTCATCGACCTTTTTGGGATGTACCCATATCCCCAAACCCTTTCCATTTGCTAAGGGATAGCCCGGCCGTAGGCCACTACACCACGCTTTAAGATAATAGAGTCCGCCACCATGCTGCACTCGCCGTACCTTTCCTATGACTTGTCTCTGTTTTTCTGCTTTAGCTTTATCTAACAGAGTGTGTAGCTCCTGTTCACGGGGGTTCACTTCGTTTCTGAGCAGCCGAGCAAAAAAGTCTTTACCTTGAAGCTCTCTGAGTTCCTTTTTTGCCGCTTCCTCTTCTGGGGTGGCAGCATTTTCGTCGCTCCCTAGCCATAACGAAGAAAGGGGCTCATGTGTTTCGGCTAAATTGGTCCTAAGTAAACCGTTGTTAAAGGATTCTCGAGCCATACCAAAGTTGTCACGGAGTACTAAAGCCAAATCTCGTGCACGGATTTCGGGAAGACCAAGCAGATGCCGCAGGAGTTCTCCTTTCTTTGCGTATAGCTTCTTCTGATCACCCTGGTCTGCTACCGTATATTGTGTTGCAGCACCCATCACATAGGCTGCTATCCTCTGAAGGCCGACGCGATTTTCCATGATGGAACAATGTTCAATACAATTGTCAATCATTTTATCGTAGTCGCCTTTGATGATCTGTTGTGGAACAGCGCGTTCAAGCACTCGGAGTGCGTTTTGAAATGCGCTGAGACTCAATACCGCCGGTCTGTTGCGGAGAAATTGCTTGCGCACCGCCGTTTGAATGCGGACCACCGTTAGGCGCTCCTTTAATCGGGCCATCACAGAATCGTAGGCCTCATCGATTCTTTCATTGACGGACTTAACTATTTTCCCGACGTTAGGCTTTGCAGGAATTACCGTTTCCACAACTGTCACCTGGGAATCCTCATCATTTTTACTCGCAAGCGGACCTGATTCTTCAACGTTATCTCTTACTGTAGAGACGGGCAAAGTTTCATGAGTGTCTTCGGAAGGAGTGAGATCATAGCCAAAATTATTGTTCGGTTTTTGACTCTGTGTAAGAATACCTTCTAAAAGCGTACTTATAAATAAAGTTTTTGCATCAAGAATTTGTTTATTTGCAGCAGATTCTCTAAGCTCTTGTGTGGCAATTTTTCTGCAAGCTCGTTGCCAATCTGACTGGCCAAAAATACTTTTTACAGCATTTATCACTCGATAGATTAAATAAGGTAGTATTTTAGAAATCTTTGGAAGACAATATTTGTCAGTCGTTTCAAATAGTATCTGTTGACTTTCTCGAGAAAGCTCCTTGATATGCCTATTCACATCCTGGCCACCCCATGCGATACTGCGCTCTCCAACAGAAAAACAAGACATATTGTACTCCTAAGGACATTCAAGAGAAACTATAGCATATTAATAAATATGATTTAATTCAAATAAAAGCGAGATCCTCTAACCAAAGATTTTTGTTTGGAAAACGTGTTGCAATTTTAATGCGCAATTAAAGAACCCCCAAAGGTCCGCTTTCATCCGTTTTAATGAATAAAAATGCAATTGAAAGGGGTGTGCAAAGGCTAATAAAATCCTGCGGTACGGGCTCAATGTCGTGTGCCGCGTTGCATCAAAAACAGGGCCATGTCTTAGTGCGTACGCCTGGGGTATTTTGAACATCATACTTAGTGGCAATGGGGTAGAGCTAATTGGGAGGGCAGTTATTCAATGAAAATGGCATTTATACAGGGTCTCGGGGGTGTAAAATTGCATGACAGTCGCGGAACCACATGGTTTCTTGACTATAATTCGGAAATGAATTAATATTCATTAAATAAAGCATAATTATTCCAAAGGAGGGGTTCATGAAAGATGTTGAGATGCTAGAGAAAAGGCGTGAGGCTATTCAGGAAATACTGAAAAGAGAGCTTATTACTGATCAAGCGCAGCTTGTAGAGTGTCTGTTGAAGCAGTACAAGATTGAAACGAATCAAGCTGTCGTCTCGCGGGATTTACGAAAGCTTGGTGTAACAAAAAAAGAGGTGCAGGGAAGCCTTGTTTATGAGTTGCCAACAAGCGACATTTTATCTGAAATACTTAAGCTTGCCATTGTAGACATAGCGCATAACGAGGCACAAATTGTCATCACCACGCAGCCAGCTCTTGCTGCCTTTGTGGGCGATGCCATAGATGCCTTTTCCGATGTGGACATCTTAGGCTGCTTGGCCGGTGAGAATATGGTGTTTGTGGCGCCAAAGTCCATAAAAACCATCAAACAGACCTGTGAACATCTTTCACAAAAACTTGGATTTAAGAGGAAAAAATGAAGAGCATAGCAGCCATACTAGCAACCATGTCGCTCCTAGTACTTTGTAGCTTTACAGAAAAAAAGACACTAATCGTGGGGACAAACGCGGAATTTCCGCCCTACTGCATGATTGCTGATGGCAAGATCGTTGGATTTGATATCGATATCGCCCACGAAGTTGCGGCACGTCTTGGCAAACAAGTAGAATTAAAAGACATGCCCTTTGAAGCCCTTATTCCTGATGTTATTTTGAGCAAAGTAGACTTTGTAGCTGCTGGAATGAGCTATAGCGAAGAAAGAGCAAAAAGAGTGAACTACACAAAACCTTACATGGTGGGCGATCCTCTTCTAATCCTCACAAGTGATAGTACTTCACAGCTTGCTCTTGAAGATCTTGTAGGAAAAAAAGTGGCGGTGAATGAAGGTTTTACAGCTGATATGTTTTTGTCAAAAATAGAAGGAATCGACCTCGTCAGGCTTCCTGCCATTGCCGACGGTTTTTTGGCTTTAAAAAGCAAGCGAGTATATGCCTTTGTTACTTCAAAGACTACCTATCAAAGTTATCTAGAAAAAGATAAGCAGAGTTTTTGTTCGAGCCCGATTGCTGGCTCTGAAGAGTCCTGCGCTCTCGTTGTTCCTAAATCAAAGCCTGAGCTTTTAGTGGCTATACAGGGGGCTCTTGATGCTATGCAAGAAGATGGCACGATTTCTAAACTTAAAGCAAAGTGGGGAATTAGATGATCGCCTGGATTGACGTGCAGCTACTTGCTGAATCTATACCTCAGCTTTTGCATGGGGCATCCGTCACGCTACAAATTGCAGCACTTAGCGCCTGTATTGGCATTGTGTTGGGGGTGCCACTTGCGTTTATGCAAAATTCTCGCTCCCTGATCCTTCGAGCCTTTGTGTGGTCCTATGTGGGCCTTTTTCGTGGAACGCCAATGCTTGTGCAGGTGCTTTTTATTTACTATGTGCTTCCACAAGTCGGTGTGGATATTCCACCATTATTTTCGTGCATAGCTGCTATGGGGTTAAATAGTAGCGCCTACATAAGCCAGATAGTGCAAACCGGCATAAGCGCAATTCCCGTAGGTCAAGTAGAAGCTGCCTGTACACTTGGCATGAGCCCCTTTGACATAAAGCGCTATATAATCTTTCCACAGGCACTACGCATATCTCTTCCAGCTCTTGGCAATGAGCTTATCACGCTTATAAAGGATTCTAGCTTAGCTTCAGTCATAGGCGTTGTAGAGCTATCAAAAGAAGGGTCCATCATTCGAAGTAGAACCTACGATGCCTTTTCCATTTTGTTAGGAGTTTCTGTCATCTACCTTATCATGACAACGCTTCTTTCCTATGTTTTAAGCCTCTACGAAGCAAGGAGTAAAATGCCATGCTACAAGTAAAACACTTTTGTAAGACTATCAACGGTAAATCGATACTCAACTCCATTAGTCTCAACGTGAATCAGGGGTCCATCGCCTGCTTACTCGGTGGATCTGGAGCGGGAAAAACCACGCTCCTACGTGTCCTTTCGGGCCTAGAGAACGTAGATTCGGGCACTTTATCATTGGGTGAAAGCCCCTTGGTTTATAAAAGCGTTGGCATGGTGTTTCAGCACTTTAACCTGTTTGATCACCTCTCTGTAAAGAAAAATATCACCTTGGCACTGACTTTGCAGGGGGTTTCTGATAGAGAAGCAGCCACTATTGCCGATAGGCTTTTAGAAAAGTATGGCCTTAGCGAAAAGCATGACGCTTCAATCACAAGCCTTTCTGGCGGGCAAAAGCAAAGGCTTGCACTTGCTCGAACGTTAGCTCTGCAACCTAAAGTCGTGCTGCTTGATGAACCAAGCTCTGCCCTTGACCCGCTGCTTACAAGCCAGGTAGCATCACACATACAGGATTTAGCAAATGACAATCGTATCGTCATCTTGAGCACCCATGACATTGGCCTTGTAGAGCGCCTTGATTGCCACCTCTACTTTATGCAGCATGGTACAATAGTAGAAGATGCATCTAAAGAGGTATTTAACAAAAATCCTGCCCGCTTTCCTTGCTTGAGTAGTTATATGCGTTCTGGATTCAGTCAGTTAATAACCTGATTAGGTTTAGTGGGTTGTGGGGTGATTAGATTAAGATCAAGATCAAGATTAAGATCAAGATCAAGATTAAGAGGCTCTCTCTCCCTGGGGGGAGAGAGAGCTAGCTTTAGCCTAGTGATGGCTGTGGCTATGGTGGTGGTGATGGTGCTTTGCGCGAATGAGTGAAGTGTTAAAGTTCTTGTTAGGATTTTTTGGGTATTTTCCTAACGTGCCTTCATCCACTTGTGGTTCGTGATTTGGCCATCTGATCGCAAAGTTTGCCTTGTGCGATGGAGTTGGCGTGCCGTTTAATAGGGCAATGTTGTTGATCCACGCACTTGATGTTACGCTTCGATCATCTTGATAGCCGCTAATAAGGCACTTTGTCACATTGTTATTAACTACAAGGCCATCTGTAGTAAAGCCTGGACGATAGACGATAGCATAGTATGTCTGTCCATTTACAAGGCCGGGGATTGTGGGTCCGCCCTCTGTTGAATAGATGATCACATCTCCAGACTTCCAATGCAGGGCCGTAAGGTCGGCATTTGTTGGGAATAAAAAGTCATGATTGCTGTCCACATCGTCAGGTATTAACACCTGCACGTTGCTTGAGCGGTTATTGTTGTAAAATGACTCTAGCTCTGATGGTCCACCTGGCGTGCCAATATCAATTGGTATTGGAGGAAATGCTACAGCATCTTCAAACGTTGCTGCTAGCTGAAAGCCATTTGGAATAATATCGCATGTGCCTGTAAACAAGATGCCTCGATCGCAGCCAGTTACACTGTTCTCTGAAATTACAGGATCATGTACAGAATAGGCAATAATGCCGGCTGATAATGGGCTCTGATCTTCACTATTGCTATGAACATCTGATACCCTGCAGTTCTTTATATACAAGTTATATATAGCAGGATAAATCCTATCTGTCACACCTTGATCGCGAATGCCATTAATAATACCTGCAACTACATCTGTTGATGATCCGCTAGTGATGCGCTCAGCAATGCACTCTTCTAAAACAGTATTAAAAAGTGTTGACTGCTCGGCAACTCTATCGCGGTTTTCACCTGAAATGTAAAAGCCGGCTGCCTGATCTGAGACGCTTGTGATGTCAGAAGCTATGCAGTTTTTAAAAGTAAGATTTCTTGAGCTTGCAAACTCTGGTGTTGGATCTTCAGCATTTGTTCCCACTAAAAAGCCAAAGGCTCTATAGTTTGGATTGAGCGTGCCTATGTTTGATGCCTGGCAGTCTTCAAAAACCATATTTCGTATCGTAATGCAGCGCACTCCAGCAAGTGAGGGTGGAATAGGAGAGTCTGATGTTCCTGTAGGACTATGTGTCATGCCGTTAAATTGGCAGTTTATAAACTTCACACTATTGCCCTCGGTTTCTTGAAAGGTACCATCTGACATATGAAGGCCATTTGCGATAGTGTTTAAGTCGCCACCTCTTGTATTGTTAAATTGGCAGTTTTCTATAAGGCCATTTTGAAGATTGCTCATAAAGGCGCCGGTCGCGATAAAATCTGACTCTCCAAAATTGTCATTGAATTGGCAGTTTTGCATGATAACGTTGATGGAGCTTTCAAAAAAAGCTCCTGTAAGAGCATTTGTTGTTTCTGGGTCAAGATTTTGCGCGTTATTGCCTTGGCAATTTGTTATTTCGAGGTTTCTTGCATAGACGAGGTAGGCAGAAGGACCATAGTCATCTCCAAATACCGTACTTACAGTACTTGTTAGATCATTTGCTGTAGTGTTTGTTACAAGAAGATCATCGACAGTATAGACCGTGATTGATGAATTCCCTAAACAACGATTGACGTTGCAGCCTTCGATACGCACGTTTTTGTAGGCAACTGGTACATCAAGATCATAGAGACTTGAGTCTGCTGAGGAATCAAAATCAATTCCGGATCCAAAGTCATTTGTTGGCGAAGAGCCGCAATCTAAGATGTTTAGAGTAAACAGGCGTATATCTTCAAATGCAAGTTCTCCAGATGGCTCATCAAAGCTTGCGTTGTAGCAAAATACTCCGATACCGGTAAAGTCGACGATGCTTCCATCTCTAATTTCAATGTTTTTAAGGACAAAGTCAGGGTCATCATAGTCATAGCCTTGTCCAATCTGTATGCCCCGCGCAAATGGTGTGTCATTGCCCTGAGAAAGGGTGTGGCTGCAAAGATCAAGCGTTACATTGTCGCTTAAAATGTTGATTGCGGGGGTGAAGTCATCTGCAGGATAAAATACTACATCTTGCTGTAGGGTGTATTTTCCGGGCGCAGTAATAAAATAGGTTGTGTCGGAGTTAGCGCCAAAGTCGCAAGGGCGAATGACATAGCAGCTGCAGCAGCCATCATTTGCACACGATTGACTGGTTTGACCTTGTTGTTGCTGAGCTTTAGCAAGTGCGCGCTTCATCTTTGCTGATACCGGCTTTTTTGCTCGCATGGAGCGAGCTTTTTGCTTGAGCTCAATTTTGTTTGGTATGCTGCTTGCATGAAGTGAAAAAACGGCCGTCAGGCATGTTATGAAGACGGCCAAGAGACTTTTTCGAAATGTCATAGAGGCTCCTGTTGTTATGGTGTCACTACATGTGTAGCAAACGAAAATATTAATAACAACTAGGAACTTTTACGCGTTTGGTAGAGTGATGGCATTTGAAGCTTTTTTCATTTGCCAGCTCTCCCATTTTGTGAGCAGGTGCATGAATTTTCCCGGCAGGAGTTTCATGAGATAGAGTTGGCATGTAAGCAGCCAAGAAGAATTGGATCGTGCTAAAATTTGAAGGTTGGATTCAGCAAGGTTTTGTCCCTTTTCCACAAATGGTCGCATGATTTTTTCATAGTTTGTAAAGGCAGTAGCAAAATCTCTATTTTTTAGTTCACTGGCTAGTACATAGGCTCCCACCATAGCAAGACTTGTTCCTATAGATGAAGCGGCGTGTGCTGCATCTCCTACAAGCGCAACTTTTCCCTTGGACCATTTGGGCATACGGATTTGCGCAATCGAGTCAAAATAGCATTCTGAGCTCTCATCCATAGCATCTACAAGCTTTGGAATTTTCCATCCTAAATTGTTAAACTGCTCTTTAAATACCTCTTTTAGATTTTCAGAGTCTATATGGCCCTTAAATGCAAGACAGGCAAAGGAATAGTTATCTACAGCATAGGCTGATGCTAGCTTTCCCTTATCAAAATAGACCACTTGCGCGCGGTTTAGCTCAAAAATATTGGGAATGGGAAAGACGCAAAATTGAATACCATAGTCTTTCAAAAATTGGGTCTCATCACCAAAAAAGAGCTTTCGCACGGTTGAATGGACGCCATCTGCTCCGATAACAAGATCAAATTTCCTCGCTTTGCTCTTCTCAAAATAGACTATGCCATCTTCAAAGCGAACAATCGAATCGTTGTATAGAATTTCAACCTCGCCTGCAGCTTTTGCAATGATTTGGGCAAGATCCCATCGATTGACATCAAAATCGACCGAGGATGTGTGGCCGAGAATATCGCCTTCTAGCTCAAATTGTTTTTGATCGGAAGTAATAAAAAATGAGCGATCTAATTTTACATCTTTATCCGTCAGCTCTTGATAGATACCCATGCGCCTTGCCACCTCAACGGCCGCGCCCCGAACATCCACTTTATAGCCTCCTTTTCGTAAAAATGGGTACTTTTCAACGATAGTAGGGGTAAAGCCATACTGCTTTAGCCAATAGGCCAATGTAAAGCCCGCAATGCCAGCACCTGAGATTAGTATATTCATCTGATTCTCCTATTTATGCTTTCATTGTAGCATATTGACCGACCGTCGGTCAATAGGAAAATCATAGACAACAACTGTAAGCCGTTTATAATGCTTACTATGGCTAGAATCGTAAAAAAATCTACCGAACGAAGGGCGGAAATCATTGCCGCTGCAAAGCGTCTTTTTAGTAGCAAGCACTACGATAAGACCTCCATGCAAGATATCATGCAAGAGCTCAAAATTGCTAAGGGGACAATTTATCACTACTTTACGTCTAAAGAAGAGCTTCTTATGGCGGTCGTTGAAGAGATGGCAAGCTCTAGTATTGAAGATATGCGTCTTGCTATCCAAAAGCCGGGAAGAGCTTTAGAAAAAATGGAGCGACTTATCAAGGCAGGTAGAATTGCCGAGGATAATAAAGATATAGTAGAGCTGCTGCATAGACCAGGAAACAATGAGATGCACACGCGCCTTCTTGCTTCAGTGTTGCAAAAGCAGGCTCCTCTTTATGCTGAAGTGATCAGTCAGGGTGTTGCTGAGGGTGTTTTTACCACCGATGTGCCATTAGAATGCGCAGAATTTATCATTGCCGGCGTGCAGTTTCTTACTGACATGGGAATTTATCCATGGACAGAAGATGATCTTAAAAGGCGCCAAGAGGCCTTTCCAAAGCTTATTGAGCAGCAGCTTTTGGCTCCAAAAGGCTCTTTTCGATTCCTCTTTGCATAACGATGTAGAGCATATAAGCAGTCATTCCGATAGTCACAATAAGAATAAGTCCCACATTTTGAAATGAGCCTGTGTAGTAGTGGCCTGCAAGCTGCAGTCCTACTGAGGATAGGATAAGTCTTCCTGCCTGGATCATGGCGCTTGTTCGCCCTTTTGCTTCCGGGATATAGTTAAGCGCAAAAGGAAATAGAACGGTAGTTGGTACAACCTGTCCTACGATGAAAAGAGAAAAGATAAGCGTGATCGCTAAAGGGTTTTTGCAGTCTATAGCCGTGATATAGCCTAAAAGCAGTATGCATGCTATAAAAACGGCATTTGAGATAAACAGCATCTTTTTTTGATCAAATTTAGTCATCAAAGAGCCATAGAGTATGCTGCCGACGGCAAATATAAGTGCTAGGCCCCCTTGGTAGTAGCCAAAGTGGGTAATAGCAACGCCAAGATCCTGCATATATAGAAGCGGAGAGATGCCCACAAATATCCACCAAGGCACAAACATCCAGGTAATAAAGATAATAAGTGTGCGAAGTGGCTTTGTTTGAAGTAGCTGAAGATAGCCTACGTGCTCTTCTGAAATAGCATTCTTTTTGGCAGGCACAAATGCAAGGCCTAAAGCAAGCACGATAAGGCCTATAATAAGTAGTAGGGCAAAGTTGCCCTGCCAGTGAAAGTAGAGGGTTGTGTAGCTGCCAATAACTGGTGCACAGGCGATGGAGATATTCATGACGCCATTTAGCATGGCCATATAGTACTGCTGCTTTTTTAGCTCAAAGGTATCTGCAATAAGTAAAAAGCTTAAGATGGCAGGTGCTGCAATGCCTGCTCCTTGCAAAAAACGCCCTACAAGTAGATAGCTAAAGTGAGGCGCTACTAAACAGAGAACGCTGCCTACAACAAAGGTGGCAAGCCCCGAGATGAGTACCGGCCTTCTGCCAAAGCGATCTGCCAGGCTTCCAACAAAAAAGAGGCTGAGGCAAAACCCAATAAAGTTTATTGAGAGCGTAGCTTCAACCCAAAATGGTGAAAGCTGAAAATGGCTCTGCAGCTCAGGAAAACTTGGCACAAAGAGATCAAATTCCATCCCCACCAAAAAATCCATAAGGATGACTGTAGCTAAAAGTAGTACTTTAGAAATGCGCATGTGCATAATAAAAATTAGTTTATCATACTTTGGTCATTTTGCGCCACGTGCTTTTTAGTTGCGTATGGTACGCCCGCCAGAAAGTGCGCCTGATATATAGCTACCGCCAGACAGCGTGACAGAGCCATTTCCGGAGAAAAACGTGATAGGGCCGTTGATGATACTGCCACTTTGCAAAAGAATGCTTTGCTGGCCACTTTCTGTGAGGTTTATAAGAGAATTTGCACTTGAGCTCGAGAGGGTCAGTAGGGGAGCATATGTGGAAACTTCGCCAAACACCTGGCAATTTTGCATCTGCAACTCGCCATAGACAGATATGGAATTTCTAATTACGCAGTTAACAAGTGTTGCACTGCCGTTGACAACTACGGTGCCTATTTGGGCATCTTTAGCTGTTAGATTGCCATTAACGTGTGCAGCACCTTGAACATTTGTGCCATAAAGCAACACATTAGCCTGTTCAGAAATTGAGGGCACAGTTTGAGGGCCATATTGGACGCTCGTATCTGTCATCACATACTTTATGGCATGTTCTGCAGCATAAATAGGCGCAAAAAATAAAGAGAGTGTGAGTAGTATAATGCGCATGATAGTTGTCCTACATAAATTGCCACACAAGTCTACCTTGCACCTCATAAATTAACAATTAGTTTCACAATGGTCTTTACCCCTATCTGTTCTTTTGTTACTGTCAGGGTCTTTAAGGTATATATGGAACTTTGGCTTTTGGCAGTATTTTGTCTTGTCTATTTGGGGATGGTTCTTGGTAACTTACCGGGATTAGCTCTTGATCGGACGGGTATTGCCCTTTTGGGTGCAATTGCGTTTATTACTTTGAAGGACCTTTCACTACAGCAGGCAGTAGCTGATATTGATATCTCTGCTATCGCGATTCTTTTTAGCTTTATGATTATTTCAGCGCAGTTTTACTATAGCGGATTTTACACGTATGTTGCCAGTAATGTCGAGAGATTTACTATTAGTCCGTCCGGGTTTTTGTTTCTCTTGATTGTCGTTGCGGGGACGTTATCAGCCGTTCTCATTAATGACATTGTCTGTCTTGCAATGACGCCTTTACTTGTTAGAATATGCCTGAAAAAAAAGCTGAATCCTATTCCCTTTTTGCTTGGGCTTGCCTGTGGATCAAATATTGGCTCTGCAATCACGCTTATTGGCAACCCACAAAATATGCTTATCGGACAGGTGCTACACATGCCCTTTGGAGAGTACTCCCTTTATGCCTTGGTCCCATGTGTTGTAGGTTGGTTTGTTGCGTGGGCTGTGATTGCGTGGCAGACAAAAAAGAGTTGGTACGTAGAAAATCACGAAGTGAAGTATGAAAGTCCTGCCTTTGATAGGTGGCAAAGCATCAAGGCAGTGCTTGCTTTATGCGTGCTTTTAGCGTTGTTTCTTTTCTTTGATGTGCCAAGAGATCATATTTCCTTAGTCATCGCAGGTTTTTTGCTTTTAAGTAGACGCATGGCTTCACATATGATGCTTAGCTTTATCGATTGGCAGCTGCTTGTGCTCTTCATAGGCCTTTTCATCGTCAATTATGAATTTAATCGCACAGAGATGATGGCCTCGTTTTTACAGCTTCTTCAGAGCTATCAAATAGATCTTTCGGCACCTGAGTGGCTGTATTCAACGTCAGCTATTCTTTCGAATATCATTTCAAACGTCCCCGCGGTAATGCTGCTGCTCCCTTTTGCCCAAAACCACTTTGACGGGGCACTACTTGCTCTATCAAGTACGCTTGCCGGCAATATGTTTATCGTAGGCAGCATCGCAAACATAATAGTGATTAGCCAAGCTGCAAACTTTGGCATACATCTCAGCTGGAAAAGGCATATGGCCTCAGGGTTTCCCATCAGTATCTTCACTCTCGCGGTAACTGCCATTTGGATCTATTTTTGTCGCTCGTTTGGGTTGATATAACGTTAGCTTTTCGTCATTTTGTTTTAAGGGTTGGGTAAGACCAATCAGCAGCTTTCCGGCCACATGCAAAACCAGGCCCTCAAGCTCACTTACGCTAAACTACCATCCACACTTCAATCTTATTGTTGGCGACGGCATTTTCAGTTCAGAAGAAAGTTTACGAGGCTGCCCTTACGCCCATCGGAAAGAGTGTACGTTCCCTTGTCGATTCGTTTGCCATCGACAAACTCTCCCTCGTACTTACTCCCATTGGTCCTAGTGACCGTTCCTTTGCCATGTGGGTTGCCATCGAGAACATCTCCCTCGTATTTATCCCCATTGGGAAAAGTGATCGTTCCTTTGCCAGTTCGTTTACCATCGACAAAATCTCCCTCGTATTTGCTTCCATTGGGAAAGGTGATCGTTCCTTTGCCGGTTTGTTTACCATTAACAATACCCCCCTCATATTTACCCCCATCGGGATACGTTAGAGAGAACGTTCCTTCATCCTTAAGACGTAAAGAGTTGCTATTTTTTAAAAAATCGACAATGCTTTCGTGGCTTACAGTACATTTGCGGAGGTTAAGTTCTCGCAAGTGAGCTAAGCACGTTATATTCTTAAGGCCAGCACCAGTAAAAGTGGTATTGTGTGACAAAGTAAGTTTTTGGAGTTTGCTCAGATCTTTTAGCAGTGCAAGTCCAGCATCAGTGATCTTGCATGCTGCTACATCTAGCTCACGAAGTCCCTTTAGATCGCTTACTACTGTTAAGGATGGGTTAGTTAAGTTGGTTTCGCGTAAACTGAGGATTTTAATATCTTTTAATTTTTTAATGCCTTTGAGGCGAGCCTTTGTTATGTGTTGCCCTGACAAGTTAAGCAATTCCAATTTTGTAAGGCTATATATGTCCTGCAAATCTTCGTCGGATAAATCACCAGAAAATGATTTAATAGATAGATGATTAATTTTTTTAGAAAGTGTTTTTAAGGTTTTTAAAGATGAATTCTCGACTTTCTGCAGAATAAGCGAATCTAATCCAGTTACACCACTCAGCAAATTGATCTCTTCGGTCCATAATGAATGTCGTAAAGTGACTGGACTGAGTTTTTGCACGATATCTGATAACGTATCCGAGTACCTAGTATTTGTTTCACCTAACGCTTGAGAATGCTTCTGAAATACTTGCGCTATTTGTGACGTAAGTTCTTCTTTTAAACCTGTGGACTTTATACTGTTTAGGGCACCTTTAAAGCGATCTTGCTTAGTGGCGTCTTTGGATAATTCTTCAACAGTTTCCGATGCTTCATCAAACCATCGCTGTATGAGGGAATCAAGCTCTTCTCTTATTTCCGCATTTTTTAATTGGCTGGCTTGTGTACTAATTGGAACTAATTCTTCTAATTCGGTTTTATTTTCCAGTGACTTGGTCGGGAAATTACGAATTTTTTCTTTAATAGCCTCGGTGATTTCACGTGTAACTTTTGGTGCATGTAAGTAGTGTGCTTGTTGCCATAATTCCGAAAGCTTTGTTAAATCCAATTCAGAAAAACTCGTACCCTTTGGATCGAATAACTTAGGAAGTAGCGTCGCATCAAACAGCCATTCTTTGTCCGTTTGCAATTCAAGGTCACCAGTTTTTTCGTCAATATTCCACTTGCTATCCGAGAACAGTCTTCTAAAGGTAGCAGATGCTTCCCAAATTAGAGCAAGTGGCATTTTGTGAACCACACCATGACTCGTGCAGATTCGAACGTTCCGAGTGAGATCTGCAACAGATAACGGTCGGTATTCAAGTGTGCATGAATTTTTCATAAGAGCAACTACATTTCGCAAAATAGAAAGCGGGAGCGGAATTTCGCGCTGATTGTGATTATCTCTTATAAGGTAAACCACACTATTTTCACGTTGATCAGTTACAACCCTATTCTCTAGTAAGTCCAAAATCATACCATCTTTATAGGGAGCAGCACCCCCGAATTCAAAGAGTGTACTATCATTACCATCAAGTTGTCCCTCGGGAAATCGCATATGAGATACTGGCATAGAATCGGGAACAAACATACTATTGCATCCTGTTTAGATTATTATATTAATAATATATTTTGCACAAAAATTAGCTTTGTGTCAACTTTTAGTACTTTTTGTTTATAGAATTGCTACGTGGCTGGCTAAGCGATTAGAATGATAAAAATTTTTAAAATATATAAATTTACTATCGCTTTTTTTATCGTTTTCCTGCCGGAAGCGATAGTTAGCTTGTCGAGTTATTTTTTGACCAAAATGGCTGCGAATAAGCTGACCGGTAGCGAATTTGGAGATGCTAAAACTAAAGAGCAAGAAAAAAGTAGTAGTAGCCTGATGATTTGATCAGGCCACTATTTGGGTTAAAATTTCAGGGTTATACTTTTATGGCCTCAGAATAGGAGGTAATGGTGAATGTGCCCATTTGACCAGGAATTAGGTCAGCGTTTGGCTGAAGCACTAAAAGATGTGTCTTTTGTGTTTTTGAGTTAACAGCAACGAAAAGATCAACCTGCTGTAGTCTAAATTTTTGTGGCCACTCGCTATTTTCTGGAAAGCCATCACTTTCAGGGTGATACCGCATATGTCGTGGATCAACGTGGTCTGAGCAGTCACAGGAATTACTTCTTAAGCCGTCTTGTAGAATTAATTTGTCAATTTTAAGGGCTGATTGTTCACTTTTACCAAGAAGTGTTACTGATGCTACATGACGATCAACGCATCTTATGAAGCGATGAGTGTCGCGAGTTAACATGGTAGCATGTGGCTGCTCGGCGGTGTCTTGCCAATCAACTATACAGTCATGTGTGTAGTCTTGAAGGTTAACGATCTCTCCGAATCGCTGCGTAAAGACTAAGCCGGCAAGTTGGTGTGCTGTTTGATCGATAGTGAATGTTTGATAATGCAATAAGCCATTTCCTGAGGGGATAAATCTTGCCTTAACGGCTTTAAAGGTAGTCACCGTTTCTTTTACGATATTATCCGGATTTGTTAAAAACTGTAACGACCCATATTCATTTACTGCTTGCATAAATACACTCCTTATAATTTTGTACTTAGTGATTTGTAGTTTGTGAGTATATCTCACACACCAATAACTTGGAAGGATTGCTCTTTAAAAGCCAAGGCTTTTTTAATGTGAGCCTTTTGCAAAACTCGTGGTTCAGTCTATTAGAATAATCCCATCAGTCGGATATATCTGCAGGCGTATTCTTGCAATTTTTGAATCGACAAGAGAGCACCTGATTGTAAGAGAGCGATCGCTTTTTTTTCCTTTTACAATTCGCAAGATATAGGCATCTAGTACCCATTCATCACCTTCTTGGCGAATATTACTCGTTCCTCCTGTAATCGCTCCGCCTTCATCGGGCATATACACATACTTAAAAAGGCCAATAACAGGCGAACGTCTGGAGCGCTCATGAGACTCGTGAGTGTCCATGACAAAGCCTTCTGCAGTCATATATACATTTTTTGTAAGATGTCCGTAGAGATTTCTAAGCGATACACGCAAGAGTGGCTGATGCAAGACTGCGGCAAATGTTTGCATAGCAAGCGGTGCATGTAGTTCATTTATTCCAATCATTTTGTAACTCCTTATATATGGCCTTGTCAAGTATATCAAAACCAAGATAGAAATGCGAATAAATGAGTCGAGTAGCCTGAGGGTGAGATCGAATGGTGTCAACTTAAGAAATTTTCTTTTAATCTCGCTCTTGATCTTGATCTTAATCTTTTTTTTTTCTTCTCTCACAGACTGCTTGAAGAATGAGGACAAGATCAAGGTCGAGATCAAGAAATGACCTTAAGTTGACGCCATTGGGGTGAGATCCGCTCGGGTTACTCGACACACTTCGGCAATAGCTGCAATTTGGGTATATTTTTGAGTTGCTCTAGGCATCAAGTTCGAGTAAACTGTATTTGTCAGATCTTATTGTCAAGACAGTATAGAAATTTTAGTGCTATTTTATGCGTACGGTTCTTTTTATTGTTTATTCTTTCTTGACTGTACATGTTCTTGTGGGAGAAGAGCGGATGGTAAAAACAGATCAAAAAAATCATTTTCAAGAGCCAAAACCTCCTTTTCCATACATTGTAGAAGAGGTTAGTTATGGAGATGCTGAAGTGTCGCTTTCTGGAACTCTGACACTGCCTAAAACAGCGGGGCCTTTTCCTGTTGTCATACTCATTCATGGTTCTTCGCGTTTAGATCGAGATGAAACAATACTTGGCCATAAACCTTTTCTAGTGTTGTCAGATCACTTTACACGCAATGGTATTGCTGTACTGCGCTTTGATAAGCGCGGCGTCGGAAAATCGACTGGAAATTATGATAACGCAACAATAAAGGACTTTTGTGATGATGTTGCTAAAGGCGTTGAATACCTGAAGTCAAGGCCGGATATACGTGGCAATCAGATTGGTCTTGTTGGACATAGTGAAGGCGGAATTGTAGCGCCTATGCTTGCAGCCAAATCGCCTGATATAGCCTTTATTGTGCTCATGGCAGGGACTGGTGTAAACGGCGAAGAGATTTTTTGTGAACAGGGAAGAATACGCCATCGTGCAGATGGAGTAGATGAGGAAATGATTGCAATTGATACACAAATCCGAAAAATGGTTACTGGTATAATAAAAAAAGAGCCCAATCGTGATCTAGCAAGAGAACAAATAGATGACGTTCTTGCAAAATTTTTATTACGATTAACTGAGAATCAAAGAGCATGGGTGAATAGCAATTTTGTCATTACTGAAGAGTGGGTAAATCGATTCAATGCTCCATGGGGTCACTTTTATTTTTCTTATGAGCCTTCTTTAGCTTTGAGGCAGATTACAATTCCCGTGCTTGCGCTGAATGGAGATCTTGACCTCGTGGTGTCACCAAAGCAAAATCTTCCGTGCATAGATAAGGCACTGAAGGAAGCCGGCAATCAAGACTATACAATTATTGAGTTGCCAAAGCTCAACCATGCATTCCAAACGTGTAAGATAGGCACCTGGGATGAGTATGAACAAATTGAAGAAACAGTAGCGCCTTCAGCATTGAACATCATGACAGATTGGATATTGGAAAGAGTGGTGAAAAATAAGAGCCGATGAGAATTATGAAAACCTTTTTATTATTATTGCTTGTTGTCAGTTTTTATTATGGAACAACTTGTGCTGAAGTTGTCAGGACTAAAAAACCCAAGGGGACCGTTTCGTTTGCGACCGTATTAATGATTAATGAACAATCGGAAGTTCTGCTATTGCGTAGAAAAGGCGCAAGCTTTGGTGATGGGCAGTATTGTTTGCCCGGTGGTAAGATAGAATCTGGTGAAACGGCAGCTGAGGCAGCTTGTCGCGAGGTACAAGAGGAAGTCGGAGTCCAGCTCGTTGATCCGCAACTGGTTCATGTAGTCGATCGGCAGGGCCCAGAAACGGAATTTTATGTGTTTGTCTTTAGGGCAGATAGTTGGCGCGGTATACCTAATAATGGCGAGCCAGATAAATGTGATGATCTGAAGTGGTTTTCGTGTAACCGGCTTCCGGAAAAGATGATACCCGCGCATCGGCAGGCAATTGAACGAATCATCCAGGGAACGCATTATTCCGAACATGGATGGTAGAATGTAAAAGAGGCCGGACTCTCTGATTATGCGATTTGTGTTGTCGTCCTCTCAATTGCTAAGCAAAGAAAGATGGTTGATTTCGAGATCTTTGAAGAAGAAGGAAAAGCCCGAATTGCATAGTTGTAGAGCCCGGCACCTTTTATATAATGCACATTATTGGGGCCGCTTTTTAGGTTCAAAATGAGAGTTGTGTACCCGTACCTACTTTGAGAAAATTGGAGCCATAAGCTTCACGAAACTGATCGATAAGTTGATCGCCTGAGCAATGGCAGGGAGCCACTTTTTGTACATTAAGCTCCTGAAATTGTTGTACAATGGCAGCACTTTGTTTTGCAGGTGCAGAATACTGGTGGAAGCCGCCTAACACAAAGGAGATATCTGCTTGAAGGTGTTGCTGGGCGGCTTTTAGAATGTGAATGATCCCCGGATGGGCACAGCCGGTAATAATACCTAGTCCTTCCGGAGTCTTTAGGACAAGAGCTTGCTCATAAAGCCAAAAGCCACCTCGAAGTACTAAAGAATAGATATTCGGTGCAATTGCTTCAAATGACCGTACCACCTTTGTTGTTTTTAAATGGGAGGAGGCATTTCTTACTAGCCACCAAGGAAATGTTTTTGGAACATAGAGTGCAGTATCTTTGCCAACCTTTCTTACAATTTCCTTAAAGCCTGTAATGTGATCCCAGTGTCTATGTGAGAAAAGGAGGTGGGTGAGTTCACTATAAGGAAGTTGCAGTTTTTCGGCATTTGAAGAAAAAGCAGCAGCATCCCCTCCTGAATCAAAAAGGATCTTAGAGCCTGCATACTCTATAAATGCAGAAAACCCCCATCCCTCCTGTAAGCGACAGTCATCACAACGGTTATCGTAAATAATAGTAATTTTAACGGCCATGGCTTGACACCTTCTTTAAGAACCATTAGACTATACTTGGATGTGTAATTTTCCCCACTGAAAAATACTCTCTACTTTGCAAGATTATAAAAGGAGCCAGTCCCTGCGATGTGCGATTTGCCAGGTGGCTGGCAGAAGGATTGTCTTAGGTGCCATCTCAGGCGATTGAGCATGAAAAATTTCTTTAGGTGCACTGTGGAGGCTAGCGATACGGCAATTGGCCTAAATTTTAGCCTTTATACTTTAGCCTTGAAGAAGTGGGGCAACCAGGACTCAGAACCCTGGGACCAACGGATTATGAGTCCGTCGTTTTCCCACATTTGGCAGCACTTGTCATCTGCTCACATCATTACTCTACAGTAGTGTGAGCATTGTGATCAACTGTGATGTGAGGGGAAGTGTGGGGGAGACAAGTGCAAAACTGTGCCGCCAGTGTGCCACGGTTTTGTGAGTAACGGTATAATGATTCTAGGGTCCAGTTGTATATAATCGTCAGTCAATCACTCGTAGACGGGATAACAAATCCTTTATCCGCATGTGCCTTAGTAAGGGGCTCTGCTAAGGGAAGAAATATATCATCCAATTTGTCTTGGACTGCGGCGTTAAGGAGGTCATTTTGTTTGATGCAAACATAGCAAAAAGCAGAATACCTGACAGTGGTAATTAACAAAGCTTCTTGAATTTTACAAAAAGTTGGAAAGACTTCTGAGTTTGATCTTCGGCAGATTGAGGATAGGTGGGTAAAAAGACAGAGCTTTGTATAGTCTGATTTGATAATTTCCGGTTTTGAGCATGCTTCAAATAGTGTAGCGATCTTGGCATTGCCTAGCCAGGTCGGCAACTGCAACAATTCTTCAGGCTTCTTTTTGCCAAATGCCTCAAATATTTCTGGCTTTAGTTCGTCAAATTCAGAAAAAAACTGCTTGCAAATTTCTTCGGAAAGCTTGAGAAAAGCATTGTCATGCTGATGAAAAACTTTGTAAAAGGTCAGATTCGGAAATTGGTGAAATCGTTCGAGAAATCTATTCTTTCTTCCGGCTTCTGACAGAACGTATTCAGTTGACGCGTAAAGCTCAAGTAGTGCTCTAATGTGATGGGTTGCGGCAAAAAATATGCCCTGTTGCAAGTTTACAATATATGCAAGGGCCTCTTCCATTATCCTATAGATGATTTCTTTTGCAAAGCTTTGTTCTTTGGTGTCATCGAAAACCAAGCCACCGCTATTTAATGTATATCGAAGTTTTTTTGCAGCCTTTGTAAAGGATACGTACAAGTCAGATTTTTCTAGCTGTTTCCGGAGTTTTTCATTGTACAGTGTTTCTTCTGCATCCACATCTCCTAGCTTTTCTGGATGTGCTTGAGGATTGCCGTGATCGGTATTTGTTTTTGGGATCTGCAATGATTTACCTTTTAGATTGTATTTAGTTTTATAGCGATATTTTACAAAAGCCACTGGATTGCAGCGAGCTTCTTTTGCTTTTCAAGACTCCGAGGCGATGTTACTCTGGCTTACTCTTTTTGGCAACCTCGAAGTCTATCAAGGCAGGCCGTACGGTTGTTGCCAAAATCGTTTGTAAGAGCCTCACTTTTATGTAATACAAGTACCCGCTTGCAATTATTGGGTGCCTGTGTTACATATTAGCTATGGCTACTTCCAAGTATGACACGATGATTCAGGTATTTATAGAGACCCCGCTGTTCACTGCCGTAGAGGCACGAGCTGCAGGTATCCCTTCCCGCATGCTCTCTCACTTTTGTAAAAAGGGCATAATTGAGCGGGTTGGTCGCGGTATCTATAGGGGCACCCAAGCTAAGATGGAAATGGACTTTCAATGGGAAGATCTTGCCTTAGTGGCAATGAGTGTACCTAATGGTGTAATCTGCCTGATCTCTGCATTGTGCTACTACGGCCTAACCGATCAAATAATGAGAGAGTTTTGGATTGCGATACCCCATGCATCCAAAAGTCCCCAAAGAGCTAAAACACGAATCATTCGAATGCGAAATATTGAACTTGGGCAAACTGAAGTGCAAATGGGCACGTGTAGGCTGAAGATTTTTGATAGAGAAAGAACGGTAGTTGATTCTTTCCGATACCTGAGTCGAGAAGTGGCAATTAAAGCGCTGCAAGCCTACCTTCGTCAAAGAAGCTCTGGAAAGCCCGATCTCAAGAAACTCATGAGCTATGCTAAAAAGCTCCGTGTCGATATTCACCCTTATATTATGGCATTAACAACATGAATAATCTAAAGCAGTCTATAAAGGAGCGTCTTCGTACGCTGGCAAGAGAGAGGAATCTTACTTTTGCTGAAATATGGCATAACCTGATTTTGGAGCGGTTTTTAGCCAGGCTTTGCCAATCCAAGTACAAGACAAATTTCATTCTAAAAGGAGGAACACTCCTTGCACGGTACATACCTATAGGACGGGAAACACAAGACTTGGATTTTCTAGTTGAGAGGCTGTCAAATACAAGGGAGTTTTTCAGCGAGGTCTTCGATCACATTTGTGGTGTGCACCTGGAGGATGGTTTTACCTTTGAAAAAGTAAAAGTGGGACAATTAGTGCACCCACACATGAACTACACAGGCATTGAGGTGTTGCTATTAGCCAAGCTTGGCGGCCCGCAGACACATATTCAGATCGATCTTGGCTTTGGGGATGTTGTAGATGCCATTGATTACCCCCTTGAGTTGACAGCAACAGCAAAGGGCCCGATATTTGAAAGTAAAATCCAAGTGCGATCCTATCCGAAGGAGTTCATCTTTGCTGAGAAGCTCGAGACTGTAATCTATCGTGGCAGCGGTAACACACGCATGAAGGACTTTCATGACCTCTACTCGCTTGTTACTTTGGAAGGCTGTTTAGACCCTGTTTATGTTGAAAAGGTTGTGGTAACGGTTTTTAACCATCGACAAGCCCCTCTAACACAGTTGCCGCTAAGTCTTGATGCTGAATCGCTGCAGATACTGCAACCATTATGGCAAGACTACCAACGGAGAGTTTCTTCTAAGCATGCGCAGGATTCCCTTCCTGAATCACTTGTGGAGGTCATTTCAGCGATTAATAGCTGGTTGATGTATAATACTCAGTTATGTGAACAGCAAACAAAGGACTAGTCATGTCGAGTGGACCTGGGCTTACCCACGGGGGAATAGAAGCAATGCTTCGTAGTGTTGAAAATGTAGAGGCAAGTTTTGATGCTGTTGCAGGCGCTACAATGGCGTTTGAGCAGCGTATGCGCCTCATAAGTGAGTTATGTGCATTAGTTAGGCGTGAGCTTGTAGTCATAGTTGCAAGAGAGAATGCGAAACTCGTAGCCAAAAAAAGGAGGGCAAACCTATCTGATAAATTCTGGGATTGTAAACTCGAGCACCTTGAAGAGGCTCTAGACCAAGTTTATGGGCCTAAGTTAGATCAGCAAGAGCGTCAAAAGCTATTGGAGTTTCGCACGCTGCGAAATAAGCTTTTTCACGCTAATTTTGTGAAATTGATGAAACTTTTGAATATACGACCGTCCGGTAGAGAGAGGAAACAGGTCGGGGGCCAATTAGTAAGAGTTGAATTACGAGACGATGAAATACGAGAGGCTATTCTAAGTATTGAGCGTAATAATGGCTTTGGGAAAATGAGGGAGCTGGCGCAGGATGTGAAAGACATTTTGCGTAAGATTATTCGGTGGTTAGCTCCTTAAATAATTGTTGAACGAACTAGTGTTTCGAGACGTTTCCAGCAGCACATTGTACAACTAGAAATGGTGCATGATGCCGATAGGGTGGGAGGATAGGAAGTCCACCGGTTCTAATCCGGCATAAGATCTTTAGGAGAAATTTCAAGTGCTTTTGCTAACGCTACAATGCTTTCAATAGAGGCATTGCGCTCTGCTCTTTCGATGCCACCTATGTAGTTAACGTGAAAATCCGCCCTCTCAGATGATTCAGCATGAAAAATTTCTTTAGGTGCGCTGTGGAGGCTTTTTGTTGAATTGTCGTATCAGCGATACGGCAATTGGCCTAAATTTTAGCCTTTATATTTTAGCCTTGAAGAAGTGGGGCAACCAGGACTTGAACCTGGGACCAACGGATTATGAGTCCGCTGCTCTAACCAACTGAGCTATTGCCCCGTGAATAGGAAGTTGCAAATATCATACATAATCGCTTGCTTTTTTTCACACAAATTCAGTAATTATGCTGTAATATACATGTTGCAACCCAGGTGCTCTACAGATGCAAAGATCATTTTCATACGCTAGCTTACTCTTCTTAATTACTACGTCACTCGTTTCTGGCAATATTCAGGAGGCAAAAAAGACTGAAGACAATATTGTTGCTATTGAGGTTCCTGAAGATTTTACTATAGCGGCAACGGAACAAGAAAAGCAAAAAGGCTCATATACAGTACACGATACATACCTTGAAGCCTATCTACAGGGGTGTCTGGATTCTAAATTTCCGGATTCTGGGGTAATAGTCACTGTGCGAAATGGCGATGTTTTGCTTTCTAACCTTCCAAAAGATCAAGATAGAGCAAATCGTATTGAAACATATGTTAAGAAATTTGTTGCAAACTCTCTGAATCACGATGTCACAGGCCTTAATGTTGTGCAGCATAATGCCCAAAAAGAAGATGAGTCGCTTAAGCGTAGTAAGTGCCATGGCATGTGGCTTCCACAGTCTACAATTCTCTTTCCTTCAGAAGTTGCAAACCCGCGTCAGGTATCATTTTCAGGTGGTGTTCGCTTTCATGACTCTGTTGCAGGGCAAGTTTCTACGCCAGTATCATTTGGTGATCAATTTCCACTCTATCGCTGGGCAAACTTTGATCTCTTTTCTTGGAAAGGTGATCTGCAGCTAGAAATTGAAGGTGCCGTCTTTGCAATATTTAATCAGACAGAAGATTCAAGCCCCTTGATAAACGCCGATTACTATGTGGCAATCCCCGTAAGCTATGCCTACGATAAATGGGCGCAGCGACTACGCCTCTATCACATCTCCTCACACCTTGGCGATGAATATATGAAGAGAAAACACCATGCAAAGCGCCTTAACAAAAGCTACGAGGCTGTTGACTATTCCCTTTCATATGATATCACCAAACAAATACGCGTCTATGGCACCGGCGGTGTTATCGCTCACAGTGACTCTGAGATGCATCTAAAGCCCCTCTATACAATGTGCGGTATGGAAGTGCGCGTTGGCCGCCATGAGTGGAAGCAATTATACGGAACGCCCTATCTTGCTATGCACTTTGAAAACTGGCAAGATAATGACTGGAAAGTAGATGCTACATTTGCTTTAGGCTATGAGTGGGGCAAAATCAACGGCATGGGCAAAAAAATTCGCGTATCATGCGAATATCATAACGGCTTTTGCGATGCCGGCCAGTTCAGCCGCATCCGCGATGACTATCTCCAATTCCGTATCTCATACGGCTTTTAGAGTAAAAAGTTAGCTGTCTCGCTTTGATGTTTTTTGAGGTAGGGCATAAAGGGTGTGCCGCCTGTGCCTACTGCTGTGGGGTTTTGGGCGCTTGCTTGATGCTGTTTTTGTATGTAGCTAGCAGCATAGCCTAGGTGAGTTTGGCGAAAGCGGTTAATGTATTCCACACAAGAGTTATAGAGCGTTTTTAGCTCAGGATGTTCTGACATATGCTTTTGAACAAAGGCGCGAAGGTTGCTGTTTTGTTCGACATAGGCAACAAAGTCCCTATGGGCTTTTGGCATGTATGCGCGCATCTCTTGTAGGTAGTTATAGAGCTCATCGTGGGTGTGCGTGATGCCTAAAAGGCCATCAAGAGTTGGAATAATTGAGCTTTGGGCGCCCGTTTCACCGCGAAATTGCTGCGGCACGTTTTTATACGCATCAACACCCTCGTAGAGTAGTCCCACAGGAAATGCCGGATGATTTTTCCAGCCATGTATGTAGGGGCGCACGCGGTTGTAGTAGATGTAGGGATCACACCTTTCCGGCATGCGATCAAGTGTTTCACACATAGCTTTAAGCGATGCTTCCACTTTTTTAAGGCTGGTTGTAAGTGCTACAATGTCACTGCTATTTATAGCATTGATAACGTCGATAGAGCCGTTGAGGGCATTTTTGGCCTTATCCTCTATTGCCACATGCACAAGTATAAACCATTCTTCATCAACGCCGCCTAAAAAGTTTTGGATTAAGACAATGTTTCCAAGATCTATCGGGCCGCTTTTATCGAGGCGCTTCCAGTTTGTAAGTGAGTATGAGGCATAAGAAAGTACCGGTGGTCTATCTAATAGCGTTGCAACCTCATACCAAGGTTTTGCAAGAATGGCTGGAAGCGTGTCAGGAACCTCTTTTTCACCCCACACATAGGCGTGGCCAAAGTAGGATAGAATTTGCATGGCACGGGCAATATCGCCTTCAGTTTTAAGCTTAGCTACATCAAAGTGTGGAAGTGTTTTTATAGAAGAGCGAAATTGTCTTGCGACAAGAAGCTTTGGCAAGAGGTTTGCCATAGCATTCCATGGTTCAAAACTAGCTGGTAAATTCTCTTGAGGGTCTTCTTTTGGAAGAAATCCGCGATCTCGATACATATATTTTCCGTTTTAGTTTACTAATAACGGAAAAGACTGATTAGATCCTCATTTTTTTCGTAGTTTGAGGTTTTAAGGCGCGAAATTTTTTTAAGAACCGTCTTGTAGCTATCTCTAAATGGGTCGATATTTTTTTGGTGGCCAGGGGCGTAGTAGAGTGCCCAGAGGGAATTTTTATGGCCGCGTCTACCAATTTTATATGACCAAAAGGAGTAAGACAGCTTTTTGTCTTTAAGTGTTTTCATAACTTTTTCAAGGGTGCTAAAAGAGCCTCTTGGCGCAACATTAAATTCGCCAAGGTAAAAGGGGATTTCTATTTGCTTTTGCTTGTCATGCACCTTTTGTATATGGGCGTTAAACTTTGCCATAAATTCATCTGACGTATGTTCGTTAAAGACATAGTGATGGGTGCTAATTGCTACTTGGCTCCACTTAAAGTCTTTTGGGTGTGGAAGGCTGTTTACGCCCTTGTAGCCATCTTGGATAAAGATAATATGCTTTTTATCTTCGCTTCGTACAGCCTTGTAGAGCTTGTCATACTTTTTATAGAGCTCTTTACGGCTGGGGGCATCCATGGGCTCGTTTAATAGGTCGTAGCCAACGATAGTGGGGCAGTCCTTATAGTGCTTGGCAATTTCTTTCCAGATATCGCAGGCGGTATTGACGTGGGTGTCTTGTGAAAAAAATGCACTTTTTGCAACGTGGCCTGTATGTACGCTAGCACTTTGTCTACCTGGCGCTCCGTGCATGTCTAAAATGACATAAAGGCCATGTTCTTTTGCAAGCTCTACAGCGTAGTCTAGCCAAAAAAAGAGGCCTTGAGGCTCGCTATGGAGGTCAAAAAGAAAGGGTAGGCGAACAGTGTTAAAGCCGGCAGCCTTAATGTTGGCAAAGTCTTTTGTCGTTAGCCATGCCTTTCGAAATTCGTGGCGAATTGTCAGCATTTTTTCTTTGCCAAAGCGCTTTTCAAACGCCTGCCAGAGCGATACATGATCTTGTATAGGCATGTAGGTGCTGTTTTTTGGAGGCTCAATAACAAATGGAAGCATCCACATCTCTTCTACAAGCCATCCGCCAAGGTTTATGCCTCGCAAAATCACTTCAGAGCCTTGAGGAGTAACAATCTTTGTCTTTTTTGTCGAAAGCCAAGGTGTGGCTGCATCGCCAAATGCCGCTGACATCCATACTAAAAGTGCAAGTACATAGTATTTCATGCGGCATATTATACAATCGTCGTCGATACAAGCAAAGATAATTGATTTTGTTAGCGTTTTTATTTCCTGGAGAATTTTATTGATTTCTGGTATCTCCAGTAGAAAGCTAAAAAAATGCTGAGGAATTTTATGCTATCGCTTGCTCGCTTACGAACATTTTTTACATTGTGCACGGCTTTTGCTGTTACAACTCTTTTTGGGGCAGATTCTACACAAAAATTATCTGAACAAGAGGCTATCGAAATTGCAACAGAAGCCTATCTCTATGGCTACCCACTTGTTACCATGGATCTAACTCGGCAGGTGCTGACAAATACGGCTGCTGTAGAAGGTCGTAAAGCTCCTATGGGCCAGTTTATGAATGCTCGAGAGTATTTTGATGCTTCGTTTCATGATGTAGTTGCTCCAAACTCTGATACGCTCTACTCTTCAGCCTGGCTAGATCTTTCTAAAGAGCCCTATATTCTTCATGTGCCGGACGAAAATGGCCGCTACTACCTTATGCCAATGCTTTCTGGCTGGACAGATGTCTTTGCATCCCCCGGCACAAGAACTACCGGTACCCAAGCTAAAGACTTTGCCATCACAGGTCCATTTTGGAAGGGTACACTGCCTGATGGCGTACAGCAGCTTAAATCACCGACAAACATGGTGTGGATTATAGGCAGAACCTACTGTACAGGAACGCCGGAAGACTATAAGGCTGTTCATGCAATACAGGATCAGTACACGCTTGTTCCTTTAAGTTCCTATGGCAAGCCCTACACGCCTCAGAAGGGGACTGTTAATCCTGCTATCGACATGAAAACGCCTGTACGCACGCAGGTTAACCGCATGGATGCAAATACCTTCTTTAATAAAATGACAGCACTTATGGTAGATAACCCTCCATCTGTTCTTGATACTCCCATGGTAGAGCGTATGGCAAAATTGGGGATTGTTCCCGGCAAGGCGCTAGATTTTAAAAGTCTTGATCCGGTTATTGCGCGAAGTCTTGAGCTTGCCCCAAAGCTTGCACTTGAAGAGATGCTCAGCAGCGAAAATACAAAGCATGACGTAGTAAATGGCTGGCATCTATCGCTCAATACTGGCGTGTATGGCACTGATTATCTTACACGTGCGACTGTTGCAGCTATTGGCCTTGGTGCAAACCGCCCCCAAGATGCCATCTATCCCTACACGAGCGAAGGCTCTAACGGCAAGCCTTTGACTGGCAAGCACCGCTACGTTATGCACTTTACAAAGGATGAAATACCTCCTGTAAAGGGCTTTTGGTCGCTTACTATGTATAACGACCAGTACTTTTTTGCTCAAAACCCCATAAATCGCTACTCGGTAAGCCCAAGAAATAACTTTAAATATAACTTAGATGGCTCGCTTGACCTGTTTATTCAAAACGAACCCCCGGGAAAAGACCTAGAATCCAACTGGCTTCCCGCCCCAAAGGGTGCCTTTATTTTGATGCTCCGCCTCTACTGGCCTGAGCCATCAGTACTTAACGGAACCTGGAAGCCTCCAGTAGTTCAAATAAAGAATTGACATATTAATCACCTCTATTATATTAGTAAGAATAAGAGTTAAAATAAGTATTTAACTCCATTGTTCTAAATTAAATAGAGGTGATTTATGAGCAAAGAATCTAAGCATCGTAGAGAAGATAGAAAAAAAGCCACAATGTCTCTTAAAGAGCGTCGTGCTAAGAAGCATGAGAAAAAGGCTCAAAAGCAAGAGCATCGCATCGACGAAACTCCTGTACAATAAGGGCTGCTTTTTCTACCATTGCAACAATGGAAGAACAAGTAGTTTTAGTTGATAATCAGGATAACGAACTTGGCACGTGCCCAAAGCTAAAGGCTCACCAAGAGGGGCTTTTGCATAGGGCACTTTCTGTGTTTATATTTAATCCAGAAGGCAAGATGCTGATTCATCAGCGAGCACACGAGAAGTATCACTGTGGTGGTATGTGGACAAATGCGTGCTGCTCGCATCCTCGGCCTAATGAGCGAGTAGGTGATGCTGCCATCCGCCGGATCAAAGAAGAAATGGGCTTTTCTTGCCCGCTACAAGAGGTCTTTTGTCTCTTATATCATGCCCCCGTCGGCAACAACCTATTTGAGCACGAGTTTGACCATGTCTTTATCGGTAGCTACGATAGCCAAGAGGTGCACCCCGACCCCCAAGAAGTAGCCGCCTACCGCTGGATTGCTATTCCCGATCTTTTAGAAGAGATGAGCCATGCTAAAGAACGCTTTACTCCGTGGTTTCATCTGGCTGTTCCTAAGGTACTTCAACATCGAGCCTAACCCGAAATTCCTTGCCTTTGCCCGAAGCATCAACATGAATCGAGCAAGGGCACGCATACTAGCCACCGTAAGTCTTACAAGAGCACAATAAAAAATTAAAATATATCGCTCGAGTTGAGGTAAGGCTTCTTTTGCGCTTTTGGGTTTTTGCGTTTTTGCGTTAATTTTTTCCATTTCATACATACCTTTGTGGCTTAAAGGTATTTTCGGTAATGTAAGAATTCAACGCAAAAGCGCAAAAGATACTTTGCCAAATTTACATAAATCAGCATTTTTAAAGCCCTTTGCAATCGATTGCGGAGCTGAGATGAAAGACTTATGGGGAATAGGATGAGCGCAAGGGCAAGATGTTTATAGTAGAAATTTATGGAAAAAATCTGGCGATCATGCAATTATCCGGAGTAACAGTAAAAAAAAAATCTAGGGGTTTATGCGTTACTTTGTGCTTGTCTTGCAGCTATTTGTTACAACGCTTGTGGCAGAAAATGCCGATGCAATTTTCTTTAATGGCGATATATACACCGTCAATGAAAAGATGCCTTATGTCGAAGCCGTAGCTATAAAAGATGGCAAAATTATCTTTTGTGGAAGCAAGGCGGAGGCATTTTCAACAAAGGCAGCAAATACTATCGTGTATGACCTTGAGGGCAAGACTATGCTTCCGGGGTTTATTGACGCTCATACGCATATGCTGATGGAAGCAATAATTCGCACCCATTTAAATGTGGATCCTGAGCACTATAAGACAGTTAACGATGTGTTAGCAGAGCTTAAAAGACAAGTAGCAAAAGGCCCAGTGCTTGCTCTAGAGTATGATCCCTCACTTATGACAGAAACTCAAGAGCTTGGATTTGCCCTTTTAGATACAGTATCAAAAGATGTACCTGTCTTGGTGATCAATAAGTCGCTACACATTGCCTATGGCAATAGAAAGGCATTTGAGCTTGCCGGCATTACTGAAGATACAAAGAATCCTATGGGTGGTGCTTTTGAGCGCGATAAGGAGGGCAAGCTTACAGGTGTTGCCGATGAAGTCCCTGCAGTTGGCGCCCTAGTTGCAAGCTTTCCCACATTTAAGAACATAAACTTCTTTGATATAGGCAAACTCATTGCTCAAGTGTATGCAAAAAATGGGTATACCACCATCACCGACATGGGTCTTGGCTTCCCCATGCCAAGCCCCGTAGGCCAGATTGAGACTATGCGAAAGATTGCAAATGAATCTAGCTGTCCGATACGTATACAGGGGTATATGGTCTATTCCATGCTCAACGAGATACAAGAATTTCAGAAAAAAAACACAGATCAATTCAAAATTTTGGGAATGAAAATATGGGCTGACGGCTCTATACAGGGCTATACTGCCGCTTTAACTAAGCCGTATCATGATAAAGATAGCTATGGCAACCTTAACTTCTCACAAAAAGCTCTAAACACATATGTGGTTGATGCTCATAACAAGGGCTTGCAAGTTGCTGTTCATGCCAATGGCGATAAGGCAATAGAAGATGCTCTAAATGCTTTTCAGGAGGCACTTGAGAAAAAACCATCTAACGACCCACGCTTTCGTATAGAGCATTGTACGGTGGCAAATCCCTCAATTTTCGAGCGCATGGTAGCTTTAAAGGCCACTCCCTCTTTTTCTGAAGAGCATGTGTATTTATGGGGCAAGGTCTTTCAAGACAACATCTTGGGCCATGCTCGCGTAAAGTATTTGGATGCTGCCCAAACAGCAAAAAAACTTGGCCTAAAGTTTAGCTTTAATGACGACGTTTTAGGCAGTTTAAACCCGCTTCTTTTTATTCAGGTGGCAGTAACAAGAAAGGCAGATGACGGTAGCATTATCAACCCCCACGAGCGCATTTCTGTTGAAGAGGCAATAAAAGCAATGACGATCTATCCTGCCTGGCAGTGCTTTAGAGACCATGAACTTGGTAGTATAGAAGTAGGCAAGTTTGCAGATTTTGTGGTGCTCGACAAAAACCCCACAAAGGTAGATCCGGAAAAGATCACTGATATAAAGATCATCACAACTTATCTAGCCGGCAAGAAGCGTGCCTTTTAGTACGATCAGGGCTATATAAAAATAGATTGTGATTCCTGTTACGTCAACGAGGGTTGCTACAAGTGGCGCAGAGCTTGTTGCGGGGTCTGCTCCTAGCCGTTTTAGAATAAGGGGCAGCATAGCGCCCGTGAGTGTGCCCCACATCACAACGCCGATCAGGGCAAGAAATAGCGTTATGGCAATTAGAAGCCAATGTTCACCATACATGTTGAGGGCTTTTGCCCAAATGGCTACTCGGGCAAAGCCTATGATGCCAAGGACGCAGCCTAAAAAAAGTCCTGAAAATATTTCTCGGCGCATAATTTGCCACCAGTCGTGCAGCTTAATTTCGCCAAGGGCCATCGCGCGTATGATTAGTGTTGAAGATTGTGATCCGGCATTACCACCACTAGAAATGATGAGCGGCAAAAAGAGCGCCAGCACAACAGCCTTTGCAATTTCGCCTTCAAAAAAGCTCATCGCAGTTGCCGTAAATAGCTCACCTATAAAGAGGATGACAAGCCAGCGAGAGCGCTTTTTCATAAGTTCGAAAAAGGGAGTGTCCATATAGGGCTCTTCAAGAGCTTCTGTACCGCCCACCTTCTGCATATCTTCGGTAGATTCTTCTGCAGCAAGGCGCAAGATATCGTCAATTGTGACAATGCCCACAAGCTTTTTGTGGCTGTCTACAACAGGTAATGCTTGGCGGTCATGTTCTTTAAAGACGTTGATTGCCTTTTCAGCGTTGTCTTGGGCCGATAGGGCAACAAATCTCCCATCGGAAATTTGTGATACTTTGTAGTTCTTTGGCACAAAGAGAAATTCTTTTATGCGTACGTCATCGATAAGGTGGCCTTCGTCATCAATCACAAAGATAACGTTTATTGTTTCGCTGTCGTGGCCATACTTACGTAAATGCTCTAGCACCCTTTCTACCGTCCAGTCCATCTTTACGGCTATATAGTCTGTTGTCATATAGTGGCCGACGCGATCTTCCGGATAGCCAAGTAGCTTTAATGTAAGGTGGCGCTCTTGATTAGATAGTAGTTCAATATACTTGTAGGCTTCTTGCCTAGGCAGTGTTTCTAATAGTGCCGTGCGATCGTCCGGGCTCATGCCTTCAAGAAGTGATGCTGTGTAGTGCTGTGGCAGTAGCGAAAAGAGCTGTTGCTGTATTTTAAGCGGTAAGTAGTCGAAGGTATCTGCTGCAATCTTGGGGGTAAAATAAAGAAAAAGCTTAGCAATAGCCTGAGGGGTCTTTGTAGAGATTTCTTGCGCAATCTCGTAGCCGGAGCGTAAAGCAAGCTGCGCTGCTAGCTGCTCAAGCTCTCTACCCTTTGTCTTTGCTATATGTGACATGATTGCCCGCTAGGTTTCCATATCCTGTATTTCTATCTTTTGCGATAAATTTGCAACTGAAACTCGTTGTTGTAATAAAACATCTCTTGAAATATGAGAAAATAAATCTAGGTAGGATATGATCTATACATGCCCCATGCATCCAGAAGTTGAACAGCCAAATCCTGGGCATTGTCCGATTTGTGGGATGTCTTTAGAGCCAAAAGATGCAGCAGTTGATGTCGATGATTCTGAATATCGCAATATGTTGCGTCGGTTTTGGGTTGCGGCTATTCTCACTCTTCCTTTGTTTGGTATTGTGCAAGACCACCTGCTTCAGCTTGTTTTATGCACTCCTGTAGTACTGTGGTGCGGATGGTCATTTTTTCAACGGGGCTGGGACTCTGTAGTGCATCGCTCATTAAATATGTTTTCCTTAATTTCACTCGGTGTTGGCGCTGCCTATCTCTACAGTCTATTTGTAGTTGTCTTTCCAGAAGAGGGCCGCTATGTATATTTTGAAGTTGCAGCTGCTATCACAGTGCTTGTTTTATTGGGACAGGTGCTTGAGCTTCGCGCTAAGGGCAAAACAAGCCAGGCGATAAAAGCCTTACTTAACCGCCAGTCAAAGACCGCTCACCTTGTTGTTGATGGGCATGAGAGCGAAGTGCCCATTGATCAGGTGCAAGTGGGAGACATCTTGCGTGTAAAGCCAGGAGAAAAAATTCCCGTAGATGGGGTTGTAGTGGAGGGCTCAAGTTTTGTAGATGAGTCTATGATAACGGGAGAGCCCATTGCTGTTGAAAAAAAGCCTCAAGACAATGTGACAGGAAGCACTATCAACCAGACAGGTAGCTTTATCATGCAGGCAAAACGTGTTGGCAGCCAAACGCTTTTAGCACGCATCGTGCAGATGGTTTCTGAAGCACAAAGAAGCAAGGCGCCAATACAAAAGCTTGTCGATGTTATCTCATCATATTTTGTGCCTATTGTTATTGTGGTGGCAGTTGTTACAGCTATTCTTTGGGGCCTATTTGGGCCCGAGCCTCGCTATGCCTATGCACTTAGCAACGCTGTAGCTGTACTGATCATAGCTTGTCCCTGTGCGCTTGGGCTTGCAACGCCTATGTCAATTATGGTTGGTGTTGGAAAAGGCGCTCAAGAGGGCGTGCTCATAAAAAATGCGGAAGCTTTAGAAACACTTGAGAAGGTGACCACTATACTTCTTGATAAAACGGGAACGCTGACGGAAGCAAAGCCTAAAATTACTGAGATGTATGGCCCCGAGCGCGACCTTTTATACTACGCAGCATCATTAGAACAAAATAGCGAACATCCCCTTGCAAAGGCCATTGTAGAAGGAGCAAAAAAACAAAATATCCCTCTTGGAGATGTTGCAGGCTTTACTTCTATCACTGGAGGCGGTGTTTCCGGAAAAGTCGACGGCAAAATGATTTTTGTAGGGAAAAAAGATACTGCTTTTTTGCAGAATGAAGCAAAAGCGGCTCAAGAAAAAGCCCAAACGGTGATCTATGTAGTTGTTGATGATAAGCCCCTTGGCTTTATAGCCGTTTCAGACCCTATTAAAGAAACTGCATTTCAGGCAGTAGATGACTTACATAAGTTTGGTATCAAAGTAGTAATGCTTACAGGTGATAATGAACATACTGCAAAGGCTGTAGCTAGCAAGCTGCATATCGATGAGGTGTATGCGGGCATTAGTCCAGATGAAAAAAACATCATTGTAGAGCGTTTTAAGGGCAACAATCAGGTTGTTGCTATGGCGGGGGATGGGATCAATGACTCTCCGGCTTTAGCTTCAGCCGATGTAGGCATTGCCATGGGTACAGGAACTGATGTTGCAATAGAAAGCGCAGGCGTTACGCTTGTAAAAGGTGATCTTAGAGGCATTGTACGGGCTATTTCCTTAAGCCGTGCAACAATGAAAAATATTCGCCAAAACCTATTTTTTGCATGTATTTATAATATACTTGGCGTTCCTATAGCTGCAGGCATACTGTATCCCTTTACAGGCACCTTGCTGAACCCTATCATAGCAAGCGCCGCCATGGCATGTAGCTCCCTTTCAGTTATCTGGAACTCCCTTAGGCTCAAGTAGTCTTAATCTCGAGAGCCTTTTGCAAAACTAGAGCGATACGTTTGCGAGTGAGGCAATTCTTTGCCGCTCTTAATTTTCTACCACGAATCCTGACTAAGATACCGCCAAAGTTAGAGTAGGATGCAGCCGGAGGTAGTTGCGTGCAAGAGGGGTGCGCGATCTTGTTGGAGGTCTGGTTCGACTTCTAGTGGTTGTGGGGGAGGGGGTGATCGGACTTGTTTGGGCTTGGGGGTGCAATCTGACATTGCAATAAATAAGCCGCGTTTATAGATAATCTGGCTGGGTATGTGTTCTAGCGGGTTTTGGTTGAGCCATAGGCGAGCAAGGCTCTGCATATGGCTAATTTCTTCGGGTAATGTGCCAAGCTGGTTGCGCGATAGGTCAAGGTCGACTACTTCAGGTAGCCTGCCAATTGATGGCGGAATGCTCTCAATTTGATTTGTGTCACAGTGAAGACGCATAAGAGAGCCAAGTCTGCAGATATTTGGCGATATGCCGGTGAGCTCGTTGCCTCTTAGGATCAGATCCCTAAGCGTTTCTATGGTGGTAATTGGTTCGGGAAATTGTTTTAGACAGTTGTACGATAGATCAAGATTTTTTAGATTTCGTAGCCGGCTCATCTCTTCGGGTAGCCAGGCAATGTGATTGTTTCTTAGGTATAGACCTTCAAGACGCTCCCAAAATTCGGCGAGTGCTTCTGTAAATAAAGTTTTTGGAATTCGCGTGATCATGCACTTTGAGCAGTCAAGCCCAAAGCTTCTTTTATTAATCTGAAAAGAGATGATTGCAAAATTGATGTCATCAAGTGGTTTATCTTTATCGCCTGGTCGCGTTAAATACCTAAATGCCTTAGCAGCAATTGCATGCAAATCTCGTCTTGCTTCTAATTTAGCTAAAATTTGCACTTTATGAGCAAGCAAGAATGTGACTTCTTTTTGTTCGATTTCAGAATAAATTGCTAAATTACCAAAATCATCATTAAGTGGTTCCATATTAAAAGTATACTATCATCAGATATAGTATAAATGCAATTTCTATTTTATAGTAAGTTTTTGGGAGTTTACGATGAGCTCAAAGGGGCCGCGCGAGCGTTGCCAGGATTTTGTAGCTATGTCGTAGTAGCTAAAAGCCCTTGCATCAAGGGGTATTGTTACGCGCTTTGTTTCATTGGGCTCTAGTGTTACTTTCGTAAAACCCTTTAACTCCTTTTCAGGTCGTGAAACTTCGGTGCTTTCGTCGCGCACAAATACGAGCGCAACTTCTTTTGCAGCCATCGGGCCTGTATTTGTGATGTCTACAGATACGGTATTTTTATCAAAGCTTAAGTTGCTATAGCTAAACGTTGTGTAGCTTAAGCCATAGCCAAATGGAAACTGTGGTTCAATGTTATGTGTATCATAGTGTCGATAGCCTACAAAAATGCCTTCGCTATAGCTTACGCGCTTTAGGTCATTTTGGTCGTGGTAGCTTGCATAGGTGCTAGAGTCTTTTAGTGCCTTTTCAAAGGTCATCGGCAGCCTTCCTGAGGGCGATATCTTGCCAAAGAGGATGTTTCCAAGGCTTTTTGCGCCTTCTTGACCCGGATACCAGGCATATAAGAGGGCGTTGATGCTATGAAGCCATCGCGACATGTCAACATTGCCTCCAGCGCTCATCACAACGATTGTGCGTGGGTTTATGGAGGAGATCTCTTTGATGAGTTCATCTTGTGCGAGCGGCAGAAAAAAGGTGCGGTCCCAGTCTTCGCCTTCATGCTCTACACCATATCCTGCGCATACTATTGCAACTTCGCTTGATGCTGCAGCTTCTTTCGCACGTTCTATAGCAGTGTTTTGACCGGGTGAAATCCAAAAACTAATGCCCTGCGGCCCATGTTGAACGTAGTATTCAAGACATACTTTATAGCGCTTGCCTTCTTCTAAAGGCAATGTAGCATGTCTGAAGGAGGTATTTGGAGTGTTCCAGTGATCAACAAGCACAATGTCATTGAGGTGCAGCCTAAACCCATCATTTCCTGATAGGTAGAATGTGTGATCGCCGGTCGATTGGGGCGTATAATAGCCTGTCCACCTTGCTGAGTAGTGGTTTACCGGGCCTCCTTTTTTGTAGCTTCGCTCTTTCCAATGAAACTGCATGTGTGAATCTACGCGTGTTAGGGCAGGCTCTCCTGATAGAGTGGTATTTGTATAGTACTCTCCCTTTAAACCCTTTTCATTGCCCTCTTCTGATGTTGTAAAGTGCGTGTGGGTATATTCTGGTGTGCCGCTTGCATAGTATATCTCAACATCATCTGCAAGCTGATCTGAGATGCCTGCAATATAGCTTTGGATGAGGTGGGGCTTTACTTCAGAGCTTCCGCTTCCAAAGGGTATTTTGCCAAGGGCGCATGGGCCAATGACAGCTATAGACCGTATTTTCGTGGCATCTAGCGGAAGCGCGCCATCATTTTTTAGTAAGACTATGCTTTCGTCTGCCATCTTGCGGGCAACAACATGTCCCTTATGGTTAAAAAATGAGTCGCGATAGTCAGTTTGTGGCCTATCTAAAAAGCCAAAGCGTACGATGATGCGCAAAATTCTTCGCACCTTGTCGTCGATGGTGGCAACGTCAACTTTTCCGCTTTGAATGGCGGCAAAGAGCGTCTCGCGGTTCATGCAGGCGGCGTAGGGCATTTCAAGGTCAAGGCCTGCATTTGCAGCTTCTATCCCATCATACGTTGATGTCCAGTCTGACATTAGTATGCCGTTAAAGCCCCACTCATCTTTTAGAAGATCTACGTTAAGGGATTTATTTTGAGACATGTGTACGCCATTAACAAGGTTATAGCTTGTCATCACGCAGCCAACATCAGCTTCTTTTACAGCAGCTTCAAAGGCCCGTAGGTACAGCTCGCGAAGGGTGCGTATGTCTACATCAGAGCTTACCTGGTGCCGGTTCCATTCTTGGTTATTACAAGCAAAGTGCTTTATTGTGGCTACAACGTTTTGGCTTTGTATGCCGTTGATAAGGTTTACTGCCATGCGTGAGGTGAGGTAGGGATCTTCTCCGAAATATTCAAAGTTGCGTCCACAAAGAGGTGAGCGGGTGATGTTGACGCCCGGAGTGAGGATGATGTGTACGCCCCGAGCGCGCGCATCGCTTCCTAGCGACTGGCCAAGCTCAAAGGCAAGTTCTTGATTCCATGAGGAGGCAATATTTACTCCCGCAGGATAGCCGATAGATCTTCCGTGTTCGCGCACTCCTACAGGGCCATCGGAAAGGATGATTTCAGGAATTTTAAGGCGAGGTATTGCCCGGATGCGAAAATCCTTGTGGCCACCGATATAATCAATTTTTTCCTTAAGCGTCATCTGCGAAAGGAGCTGTTCTACCTTAGCTTCTACCTGCTCCTCAGCTTCCATACACCCACCTATACATAGTAGTATTGCTAATAATACTCTCATTTACTTCCCCGTTGCTTCTTTGTTATATAATGTTTCTTAGCAAAGATTTCAACGAGATATGTGTTGTCAAAAATTAGTACGCTAAAGTATAATGGTTTTTTTAAAATTGAGGGGTTGCATGTATAGTACATCATCATTTACAGAAAAAGCGTTTTTAAATAGTGCGTACCTGCAATATCTTTATCCTCCAGAACGTAAAGAAGTTAGGGTTGAACATCCCCATGAAAGTATTATCGATACGTTAAAAGAAGTAGATCTTCATGTATATGCTGCTCCTTCAAAGGGATTGCAGCATCGGGTATTAAAGCCTGTTCGTGCTGTTGCTCGTGCAGTCTATAGCATCTTTGTCGCAGTAGTTGTAGCGCCAATCGGCGTTCTTTACCACGGGGTGCAGGCTGTAAAAAATAGGGTCATTCAACAGCCGGAAAAAGTGCGTTGCCACTTAGAATCGTTAAAGGTCGATCTAAAAACATCGGTAATAGGTGTGGCATTTGCTGCAGCTACTATTGCCTATCCAATTTTTGCATGTTCTTATTATCCGGTCATTTCCGCTGAATTTGCTGCAGCTGGATTTTTTGGATGTGGAGCATTCCTTCCCGGAATTTTTGCGGCGGATACAACTGCCTTTTTGGCGGGTAAAAAGAGCGATATAGGTCTATTCCTTTCTCTTACGCTAAGAAATGAGCTCGGCTTGGTAGGTCCCGATGGAAATTTGCTCCCATTTAACGCTAGTGATGAAGATGTGGAATGGAGAGGGCTTAATCTCTGCACAAATCTTCAAGGTGGGCCCGCTAGACCGCTTACTTTGTTGCATAATGAGATCATTGAAGCTGAAAAAAAACTCATTCATAAAATTCGTGAAGTAAATGTCTATGCATCTCAACATGGGCATAGAGGAATTGCTTTTGTATATCCATTCAATGGTCAAGAACTTGCTTCTAGGTTGCAAAAGGTGTACAAGAATACACCGTTACAAGAGTCCGTTGAGAGTATTGATGCTCTAGGAAAAAAGATTGACTTTTTACGAAATCTTTTCTTGGATATTAGAAGGCTTGCACCACGTGCTACAGAGAGAATTGAGAACCAATTGCCAGATAGCCTGCTTCCAATGAATGCATATAGAAATCTCTTTATTAATGGATAAATAGGCTGTGCAATCACTTCCAAACTGCTGTCTTAAGTAGTGATGCCTGGTCTAGAGCCTTTTATGATAGCCTAGAGCAGCTCGTAGACGATAAATTGTTCCTACCAAAGATGCCGCAGCAATAAATGCCTTCTTTTGTGTAAAGTGGGTACATGAATGTATTGCGAAATAAATGGCTAGTTTGGTGCCTGCTTGCTTTGCCTGGACTCTATTTTTTAGTGTTGCCATACTTTACCGAGCTGTATGGGGCAAAATACTGGTCAAAGATGACCAAAAATACCGGCACTATTGCTGTTAGCATGTTTGTGTTTAGCCTCGCAATAAATCCCCTTCGCATTATATTTTCAAAGGTGCAGTTATTTAAGACGCTCATGCGGATACGTCGTAATGTGGGTGTTGCGGTTTTTATTTATGCCTGCATGCATATTGCTGCCTTTGTCACAAATAAGGGGCTAAATGCCAATACGGCGCTATACTTTGTACATCCTGTTGTTGTGCCGGGGCTCATAGCATTTCTTATTTTTATTCCACTCACAATAACTAGTAATGATTACTATGTAAGAAAGCTTGGCAAAAGGTGGCAAAAGCTGCATCAAAAGGCCTATTATGCCGAAGGTCTTGTCTTTCTTCACATGATCTTGCAAAAGCAAAATGTGCAGATTCTTGCCCTGTCGCTCTTTATTCCTCTTGTGATTTTGCAGTATCTACGCGTGCGAAAAGTTAAATAATTAACTTTTGATTTTAAAAATAATCAACAAGGCACAGGCAATAATTGCGGTTGATGTTACTGCGCGCCAGTTGTCTTCTTGAATGTGTTTGTCTTTAAGTGCTTTTGCATTGCTGCACGGGGTGCAAATGCCGTCCCAGCAGCGCGTATGAAAGCGATGTCCGCACATAGCAGTATCTATTTCGTATCTATCTGCAAATTGGTTCTTACAATGATAGCAAATACCAATAAAATTCATATTACACCAATATTTTTATAAAACAATTATAACAATAAATTGGATTGATGAATAGTAAAATGAATTATTGTTGTAATAGAGGTGAAATTACAGCATTAATTGTCGAGCGCGATTGATCTGAATGTCAAACCAGGCGTTATCACTTTTGGATAGGCCCGCATTTTGATAAGCCGTGCCGAGGTCAATCGCTTCTTGATAAAGACCTGCTTTTCTTAATGCTTTTACCTCTTTTCCTGCGATGAGGATAGATTTGGGGTCATTTGATCTTAGTTCTTCTAAAAGCTGGACAGCTCTCTTGGCGGTTTCTGGCTTTGCAATCATCATACAAAGTTCAGCAAGCTCTAGCTTTCTTACATTATCATTTGGGTTAAGCTCGATAATCTTCTCAAGGCGTCTTGCGGCTCGTTCTAAATTTGGCTTGGTGCCTTTTGCGACAAACTGTACGGCTTCATCATAAAGCTCAGCGCTGTTAGAGCCATACTCTCGACCGCTTTTCGTTATCTTAGGGCCGCTTGCATTTTGTTTGATTGACTCTTCAGCCCCTTCGGCAAACTGTGGATCTTCTTGCAGCCTGCGGTTTGCTAGATTTTGCTGTTGCTGACCGATAGGTAGGCTTATGTCTACATTTCCAGGGGAATATCCGGTCATCATGCCAAGCTCAAATCCCGTAGCTCCTCCGGCTGACATCCCGTCTCCAATACCGCCTCCACCTGCTGCTATAGCTCCAAGCACGACTAGCGCTACTACAGAAGCAATGCCAATACCTAGGCCCTTAAGCTGTGGTTTAAGTACCTCATTCCAAAGACTACCGCCTCGCGCCTTGGATACGCAAGCTGCGATAGCTGTAACGCCAATAGCGAGCGCTGCTACCCCCAAAATCGCCCATCCAACAGGTGTAAAATGTAGAGCCACGATGCCGCCGGCAGCTGCAACAACTGCTACTGCCGTTGCGCCGATCTGTATGCCGCGACCAATTTTACGTCTCAATTCTGTACTTTTTAGCTGTGAGAAGATCTTGGCCTTGTCATCAAGTGCTTTATGCTTGTCTTTTGTCTGAGCGGCATTACTGCCTATACTAGGATCAAGACCGCGTGAAGGTATATCAAAGTTCATATCGTATATCTTTTGCTAATTTGAAAAAGTCTTGGGATAGCTTAGCTTCTTTTGCAAGAGTGAGGGTGTGATCAAGGGTTTCTAGCGCCTCAGCGCGAAGGCCAAGTTGACCTAGACATCTTGCTGTAAAAAGTGCAGGATCAAGATCGTCGTCTTTTTCTAAGGCAATGGCATAAGATAGTACTGCTGCACGATAGTCTTTTTCGCCTTCTTGACTTAACCCAAGCGCGCGCCAAAAGCCTGCTACAAAGGGGTTAAAGAGGCATAAACAGTACATGACATCGCTTGCATCTTTGTATTTTGCTTCTCTATAGAGGGATGCGCCATATTCATACATATCACCCATCTGTTCGTCGGTAATCCCAAAGTGCGTCTGCAGAATTTCTTCGTCAGTTTTTGCTTTATTGATGCCTGCTGCCAAAAAGGATGCAAATACAGGGTGAGCCATAAGAAGTGTCATGCCGTGAATGAGGCGCTGGCTATACGTGCGAAAGCTTTCTACTGCTTTCAGTCTAGCTTCATCATCGCTATTTTCTTCGATCTCGAGCATGATGTCTACAAGATCTTCTATCATAAAGTCTTCAACTTTTTGCATGCATGTACTCTCTTGATATATTATTTCGATAAGTACATGGATTTAAATTATAATTCAAGAGTGTTGGAGAAGTTCGTGAAGCGTGACTACTTTTCAGTTTATTGTGCTGCTATTACTTGCCCAAGCGATAACCGTTCCCAGTGTCTTCTGGGTGCTACTAGGCGCCTCGGCATCGCCTCGTTTTTTGAGCTTGTATATCTATCGCGAGAAACTAACGAAGATTCGCTAGCAAATGACAGGCCTTGAGCGTGCTAAAAATTGCCGTTGCTTGCGCGCCAGCGCTTTGGAGAGCAGGGCATGCTGCCCCGCACTCCGAGAGTGCTGCGCGCAAGGACAAATTTTGTCACGCACTTGAGGCAAACCCCTAGACCGCACGGTGTGCGGTCTAGGGCAGCTTTTTTTAATTATGGCTGTAAGTCGAAATTGGATAGTGGCGATGCATTAGCGGCAGTGTATAGAGGATACGCTGCGCTCTGATTCGTTTGCACTACTGCGAAGTTAGGGTTAGCAGTATTCACACTATAATTTGTAGGGTTTGCAAACGCTATATTTCTGGTGTAGAGATTTGGCGTTTGGGTTGGCGTGGTATCATGAATTCCGAATTCGGTATTGAATGCAACTTCATTGGAATCTGCCACAACATTTGTACAGCCATTTGCTACATAAATGCCAATAGCACCCTTGGTTGATTTGCAGCCGAGGATGTTGATGTTGTTAGATGGCGCTACAATTCTAATTCCGCCTCTAGTAGTTGGGTTAGGAACGGTAAAGCCTGAGGCAATACAGTTCTTAAATGTAACTCCATCTGAATCTACAGCTTCAAACCCTTCAGTAAGAATTGCTGAATTTGCTACCAAATTGCCAGCAAGAGCCGTGCAATCTTCAAATATAACATCTATTGCGCCGTCTGCTATAAAGGCAGTTGGCATGTTCAGTACATGGCAATCTTTAATTACCCCTCTTTGGCAATAGTCAAAGACGAAAAAGTCGCCAACTGCTTCAAAGCCAAAATGGGACTGAACTCCTGTGGCTGTTTGATCTACAACTATGTTGCTATCTGCTACACAGCGCTCTGCGACATAATCAGATGTTCCTACCCATGTTAATCCGCCGCCGCGTCTTGTGCCAACGTTATTTGAGTAGCTGCAGTCGTAGTTTTGTACTCTGTTGCATGCTACATAGATCATTCCAACGGCATCTCCTACAACACCGCCAGCGTCGGGGTTGTCCGGGCTATTGCTTGTAATATCATTACCCGTACAGAGCCGGCATATGACATTCGTAGAAAAATTAACACCAAATCCTTCGGTATTTCCATTAAGATTAACAACGCTTCCGTTATTGGTAAGCTCGCTTACGTGTACATCTGTCATCTGAACATCATTGCAGGAAAAGAGGGCCACACCCCAAAGGGCTTGGTCGTCTATATCTGTGGTATCTACAAAATAGTCGTTAATCTCGAGGTTGGTAAGCGTAATATTATTTGAAATTGGCGCTCCAGGTGGAGGAGATGCTGCTGTAGGATCTTCTAGAGCAGGCCCAAAGTTAACACCTGCTGCCACTGTTTCATTGACCATGCGGCTTCCGCCATTTGATGCTGGAATGCCCTTCAGGATCATGTTTTTCACTTCGATGGTGTCGAGGCTTTCATAGCCTCGAATTTGGCTAGCCGAAAAGCCTTGAACAGTTCCATCGTGGATGACTACATTCTGGCAACTGAGGTGGTCGGCTCTTTTGGACACGAAATCCGCAGAGTTAAGTTAAAAACTTG
>CAZEQY010000010.1:93933-104745 GCA_964514655.1 uncultured bacterium | reverse complement strand
GCATTAAAAAATCAAAACGATCTAAGGGACGTATCAGGCCAATGCAAAAACAAACAAGATATGCAGGATTTATAACATTTATTTTATCTTGCATGTCTTGTTGTTCTAATCATGAATGGCGCGGGTGAGGCCCGTGATGATGCCGTTTTGGGTCACGGGAGGGGCAATGATGTCGGCAAGAGAGAGCACCTCAGTTGGGGCATCTGCCATTACTACAGCAATGTCTGCTAGTTTTAGCATCGAAATGTCATTGTAGTCATCTCCACAGGCAATTATTTTGGGGACTTTGCCTAAATGCTCAACCACGCATGTAAGCGCGTGGCCCTTACTTACTTCCCTATGCGTTATTTGAACGACAGAAAAGCTATCGTTATATGAATCTTTCATCATAGGAGCATGAAGGGATGTTTCTTCTTCAATCAGACTACCGAGCTTCTTTGCAATATGGGGTAAACAAAATAGGCGTATTGCGCTATAGGCATCAAGTGAAAGCTCTTGTAGCTCATTCACTATAGTCCATGGATCTTTAACAACTGTCGCTCGCTCAAAAAGATGGTTTTGAACAATGCGTGAGGCATTATTAATATAGAGAAACGACCTGTTATCAATATCTGGAGCGCCATAAAAGGCAATACCGGCATCTTCGCCATGCACAAGCCGTATAACTCTATATACGTCATCAAGTGACAAATAGCTTCTTTTAAGCACTATTTGGGGGCGAAATTCAACCACATACGCCCCATTAAATGCCGCTAGATAAAAGTCTATCGGCAACTTGTGCAAAAGCTTACTTGCCCAATACAGCGTACGGCCCGTAACAAAAAGTAATTTCCATCCGCTATCATACACTTTATGCAAATAGGAGATAACCTCTTGTGGAAGCTCCTCAGGCACGTTTGTTAACGTTCCATCAATATCTACTGCGATTAAACCTTTCGTTCTCATTTTTATCCCTTTGTTGAAATTTACCTGTTTTTGGCATATTCGAGAACAACAACGAGGATTTATGAAATTTATTTTTAGCTCTCTACTCCTACTTTTCTCTCTTTGCTCACCCTGCGTACACGCTCAAGCCAAAGAAGAACAAATGCCAGAATCTTTTAAACAGTGGGAACAAGAAAACTCAGGAAGAGAAGTTGCAGAAGACTCTCGCTATGGTGAGCTATGGAATAAGACCCTCTTGCTGCTCATCGGCATGCTTGTCGTTCTTTTTGCTGGCACATGGTATCTAAAAAAGTTTGGCGTGATGCGAGTAAAAGACTCTAACGGCCAGGCAACAAGAATACAGCTTTTAGAAAAGCGCGTAATCTCTCCAAAAGCAGTTGTTTACCTTCTCTTGATCGATGGGCAAAAGTTTGCCCTTTCTGAGACTTCAAGTGGCATACAGGTGCTACAAACTTTTGATAAGAAGATTCAAGAGCCTCCTGCAACTAGTTGAATTTTTCGCGCGAGTTTCATATAGTATACCCCAAAAATATTGGGATCAACTATATGAATCGCGTACTTCTTACCATTGCAATTCTACTAAGCAACTCGCTCTTTGCTGCTACCCCCTTTATCATCGGTATTGCCGGAGGCACAGGCTCAGGAAAAACCACACTTTCAAAGCGCCTACAAGCGACATTAGGCATCAAAGTCTCTGTCATCGAACAAGACTGCTACTATAAAGACCAGTGCCACCTGCCCCTCATTGAACGAGAGCGTATAAACTACGACCACCCAAGTTCCATAGACTTTGATCGCCTCTATGAAGACCTCGTCAAACTCAAGTCCGGAAAAGCCATCTACAAACCAAACTACAGCTTTAAAACCCACTGTCGAGAAGATGGCAACGAAGAAGTTTCCGGCGGCGATGTCATCATCGTTGAAGGCATTTTGATTTTCACTGACGAGCGTCTACGCCATCTTTTTGACCTAAAAATCTATGTAGAAGCTGAAGATGACATCCGCGTGCTTCGTCGTATAGAACGCGACATCCAAGAACGCGGGCGCGATCTTGGCGGCGTGATCGAGCAGTATATCACAACAGTAAAGCCCATGCACAAACTCTTTGTAGAACCCTGCATGCGCTATGCTGACGTAATTATACCCGGCGAATCTGATACGACAAGCGTTGTAAAATTGATACTTGCGGGCTTGCATCAGCTTACGTTTGATAACAAAACAACCTGTGGATAAGGGACTATTTCTATGCACTATCTGTTGATTTTACTTGTAATTCTTTGTACAAGCTGTTACAGAATGCCAGATGACGGCGAAGTAAGCACCTTGCCAAATACAAACAACCCAAGCCTGACAGGGCAAAAAAATCCAAGCTTAATGCCTGGCATTGAGTATTAACATTAGAGGAATTCATGAAAGTCAACGAGCACAACCTCCTACAGACACTTGCAAGCCTAAAACTCGACGCAAAAGTGCAGCCGGAAACTAAGCAGATTTATATCATCTTTGAGCATGAAGGCAACCAGTTTCCTCTCTTCATCCGCGAGCTACATGATGGAGAGCTTGTGCAGCTTCTTACCTTTATTCCAACTAATGTAAATCCAGAATACATGCATGATCTTGGCCGCCTGCTGCACATGCTTAACAAAGAGCTAGATATGCCGGGCTTTTGCCTTGATGAAGCATCAAATACAGTATTTTATCGCCTGATGATGCCTACTCTTAAAAAAGAGTATCAGCCAGAAATTTTCGAAGCGCTCATCAACACCTCACAGATGGTGTGTAAGACCTTTTCTACGGTCATAGAAGCTTTAGCTCAAGGTGCCATGACACTACAAGATATCCTCAAAAAAGCTGGCGAACTTAAAACTTCGTAACTACAAAAGTACTGTTCATGACAAGGCGTCCCATCTTTTTTGACACGGAAACTACCGGTCGCAATCCCGCCGTAGACCGTATTGTAGAGCTTGCTGCCTATGATCCCGTCACCGGCAGGTCGTTTGAAAGGCTCATCAATCCGGGCATACCAATTCCCCCAGAAACCATTATGGTTCACCAGATCACTGACGCCATGGTGGCAAATGAACCTGACTTTGGCACTGTTGTAAGTGAATTTTTTGCCTTTTGTGAAGGCGATGTTGCGCTAATTGCCCATAATGGCGATAGCTTTGACGTGCCGTTTTTACGCCATGAGTGCAAAAGATTTGACCTTGTTCTCCCAGATAGCTGGCTCTACATCGACTCGCTTAAATGGTCTCGTCGTTATAGAAAAGACCTACCAAGGCACAGCCTACAATTTTTACGTCAAACATATGGAATACAAGCAAATCAAGCCCACCGTGCACTTAACGACGTTATGGTCCTGTACGAAGTATTTAAAGCAATGACTGACGATCTTTCTTGCGAACAAATTGCAAACCTCTTAAACCGAGTAAATGAACCTGTCGCAGTGCAGGAGGCTGTAAAGCCAAAACCTTTAGAACCTGTATTAAACCTGTTTTAACTATGAAACTTGCATTTTCTCCCTGTCCTAATGACACCTTTATCTTCGACGCCTGGATACATGGCAAAATAAACTCTACAATAAAACCAGAACCAGTTTTAGCAGACATTCAGCAGCTAAATACCTGGGCCTATCAGGGACTTTTTCCTGTAATAAAAGTATCGTGCTTTACCCTTGGCAAAATCACGCCAAACTACTACATGCTGCCCTGTGGCGCCGCGATTGGCTTTGCTGGGCCTAAGATAATTGCTAAAAAGTCCTTTAGCCCAAAAGATTTAGGGTCAAAGCGAATACTTGTTCCAGGACTTGATACAACGGCCTACTTATTGCTTCGCACACTTTTGCCAGAGCCTTTAGATATTGGCGTATGTGCCTATCATGAAATCACAGAAAAGCTGATGCAAGATGAAGCTGACTGCGGGCTGATAATTCACGAAACGCGCTTTTGCTTTGATAAAGCAGGCTTTGTTGAAATTTGTGACCTTGGCAACCTCTTTACCCAAAATTTTGGCTACCCTGTCCCACTTGGAGTTGTCGTAGCAAAAAAGGAAGCCTATAAAGAAGCAGCTCGAGCACTTAAAGAATCAATCCAATACGCCTTTGATCACCCGGAAAGCTCACAAAAGTATGTACGACGGATGAGCCAAGAAAAAGATGATGCCATCATCCAGCAACATATCGATACCTATGTAAATCAAGATACCTTGCAGATTTCTGAAGAAAGCATGCGCGCTATCCATACCCTCTTTCAGCTAGGTGTCGACCAAAAATTACTACCTAAGGAAGCTCTAAAGTTCTATGAAATTGATCACCTTTGCCACCTATGAAGAAGCAAGCGAAACATTAACGTCTTGTAATGCTAAAAAGCTAACACCTAGCCTCTACAGCTCTGACATAGGCCGCATTGTGATAACAGGCATTGGCCCCTTTGCAACATTTGCTACACTCTTGGAACTCCAAAATGAGTATGAAACGATTATAAATATCGGCCTTGCAGGTGCCTTAAGAAAGGATCTTGAACTTGGCACCATCTATTCTGTTGCAAATACAAATAAGCACCTCTGGCATCCAAAAGGCCCCGAAAGTAAAGCGATATTTCCTGCCTTATCGCTGCAAAATAACGGCCTAAAGCTTGTTACAACCGACTTTCCTGTGTATGATACAAGCATCTTTGATGGTCAGTATGATCTTGTTGATATGGAAGGCTATGCCGCGGCTTTTAGCGCTAAAACTCTTGGCAAAAAGTGCCAGCTCTTTAAGCTTGTCTCAGACTACTGTACAGCCGAAACATCATCTCAAATAGCAAAAAATATTGGCTCATATTCCGCCCTGATAGCATCATTTTTAAAGAATAAATATACACCAGGAGTGCCATGAGATGGTATATATTGTTACTGCTCGTTGTATGCTCCCCTCTTGCAGCAAAAGATGATGAGCGCGCCGTTTTCCTTACCTGGAAAAGCGACCCCACAACCACCATGACCATTACGTGGATCACAAAAGAAAAAGACACAAGTAACCTCGTCTACTACAAGCCAAAATCGAGCAATGCAAAGTGGCTCGAAGCAGATGGAACCTACAAACAAGTACCCTATAACGAACCCTATCTTATTCACAAAATTGAGTTAAAGGGGCTGCAGCCGGACACTACATACCGCTTTAACTTTGGCAAAAAATCTCAAGTCTATAATTTTCGCACCATGCCCAAGGATCTATCAGAAGAGGTTCGCTTTATTGCCGGGGGCGATGCATATAACAGGAGCTTTTCGCGCTACGAGGCTATGTGCCAGCAGGCTGCAAAAGAAAATCCCCGCTTTGCCATAATTGGAGGCGACATTGCTTACTCTGTAACTAAAGATTCAAAAGAAGAAGACTGGGAAAAGTGGCATACCTTTTTTGCTTGCTGGTCAGATGTTATGAGGGACTCTGAGGGGTGTTTAATTCCCCTATTAGCCACTATTGGCAACCACGAAGTAAGCGGCAGCTTCAGCAAATCGCAGCATGAAGCATCTTTATATTACATGTTCTTTGAAAAAAGCTTCTACGAACTTGGCTTTGGGGACTACCTGCATCTTACCTTTTTGGATTCAGACCATACGCAACAGATCAAAGGCGCCCAAACGAACTGGCTGCGTGCAGTGCTTGCGAGAACGCGTCACTACGACCACCGTTTTGTGATATATCACGTTGCAGCCTACCCTTCGAGCAGCACATTTGACTTTCATGTCAGCAAAAAGGTGCGAAAATTTTGGGTTCCCCTTTTTGAAAAATACAAGGTCAACGCCTGCTTTGAAAGTCACGACCATGCCTACAAACGCACACACCCACTTATCAACGGCAAAAAAGACACAAAAGGTGTTGTTTACTTTGGCGATGGAAGCTGGGGCGTAAAGCCACGAATCCCCGATCCTGACCGCCCCTACCTTGCCCACACAGCTGAAACACAGCAGGTACTTGTCATAAAACTCACGCGCGAAGGCCGCGAATTTTGGGCCGTAGACCCCAAAGGCCACATGATCGACTACTTCGCTCAGTTTTAAACTGAAAAGAGTAGAGACATGCCGAAGGCACTGGCTACCGGAAATTTGACATTGTCAAAGCCCCACACCTTGTAGGCGATGTTTACAAGACTTAAGATAAGTAAAGCAGGGTATAGGACCGATACGATTGGGCCTAGCACCTTAAATATGCCGCTAAACTCTAAAGTAGAGACCATAAAGGTCACTATGAGGGTAATGATGAGGGATGTCCTATAGGATATCTTGTCCTTCATTACTTCTTGCTGAAAAAACTCCGAAAACACGCTAGCCAAGGCAATAGCCGTTGTTAAGCATGCCATAACTACAGCAAGAGAGGTAATAATGCCGGCTGATGGCCCCAAGACCTCTAATGCAACTGTTCCAAGGAGCATGTCGGCACTTACGCCCGCAAGCTTTGCGCTATGTAGTGCAGCGACTGCACTCATGCCAACATAAACGATCGTAAGCAAAAAAGCGCCTATTCCGGATGCTATAAGAGCATTTCTGATCACTTGCTTTTTGTCGGGCTGACCATTTACTAGCGAGATTTTGCGAAGTGTGCCTATAACAACTGAGCAAAAAAAGAACGATGCTAGAAGGTCCATCGTGTGATAGCCATGCTTAAGGCCATATATGAAAGAGTCAAAACGCGCTAAACTTGAGCTCTGAACTTCACCTGGATGGTTTGTAAGCCCCATAATGACGATAAAGGCAATGGAAAAGAGGAAAAAGGGCGTCAATATCCAGCCAACATAGTCTATAACTCTATTTTTCTTAATGCTTGTAAGGTATATGGCTATGCACGAGACAATGCTAAAGAGGATAATCCCAAAATCAGGAAAAAACATTTTCATTGTAGAGTAGGAAAGAGCAATACAGCGCGGCATGCATCCCAAAGGCCCTATTAGGCCCATAATAACAAGCGCGATGCCAAAACCTGGCCATTTGCCAAGACGCGAGAAGAAACTTCTGTAACTACCATCGTAAAGAGCCATCGCAAAAAGCCCCGTAAAGGGTATACCAACAGCGGTTAAAATAAGCCCTAGCATAGCCCAAGAGGACTGGTCGGTAGTAGCCTGGCCAACTATGAGCGGAAACACCACGTTTCCAGCACCAAAAAACATCGAAAACATCGCAAGTCCAACTGAAAATAGTGCTAAAAGCCTAGCCATCGTTTCTCCCTAAAAAATGTACCTCCATTATACACTAAAAATATTTTTAAATGCAATAAAAATCCTTGCTGCTTATTGTTTTTTTTTGTTACATCTAGATAAATTCAAATTTTCACAGGGGCGTTCCCCCAAAGGAGTAACAAATGTCAGTAGAAGGTATAAGCTCAAGAGGACAGCTGTATGATATCCAGCAGCGTCAATTAGAGGCCGTGCGCCAACAACAAGGCCTTTTTTCACCTATGGGAGGCATCTCTTTTAAAAAGGAAGATCCTTCCTTGCGTAAAGAAATAAAAGAGTTCCTTAAAGCACAAAACAAAGAAAATGCTACTCAGCGAGCCGAAGAAGTAGCTCTAGAACCATTTGCAAAAGAAGTTGCCGCCTTCAATAGCCTCGTTAACACGGCAAAAGGCTTTGAGGTAGATAGCCCACAAAAGCAAAGACTCGTTTCTTTCTGGGAAGCAACAACTAAAGAAATTACAGATTTTGCTAAGAAAGAAGCTGCCCGCAAAACGTTAGGACAAATTTTATTTGTGCTAGAGCGCGCTCCGGAACAAGTGATGACTGTTTTTTCCAATACTAATAGCTACGGAAACCACGTGCTAAAAGCTTTTTCTACTTGCCTTGCAAAAGTAAAGAGCGATCTTGATGCCCAAGTAAAAGCTGAAAGCAAATTTGGCATGGCAACAAGCAACCAGCTCTATGCAGGCAAGTACGCATTAGAAATGGCAAAGTGCCTCCTTATGAAGACCGGAGAGCTGAATGCCGGCATCTTTGACGACGTAAAAAAGACTTTCGTCGCAGATAGCGAAACTGGCTACATAAAAGAGTTAAACAGAGTATTTGCAAGCTTAGTTGCAGAACCTGCCCTACTTGCAGATATAAAGGCTCCAGAATCAAAAGAATCACGTGCATGGACAACCATCTCATCAATGCTCCGACTTGCTGCTGACCAGGCTGTAACAGATTTTGATGCAAGACTATGCGTTCTTTCAGCATATCTATCAGATTCTTCCGCTGGTGTAAACAATCCTGCAACAGATTCGATCACCAGGTTCATGAAAAAGCTTCGCCCAGACTGCTATAGAGCTGATCTTAGCAATCTTATAACAAAATCATGCATAACAAGAACAGTAAGCGGCCATGCTGAACCTGTAGCATTTCACGTTTGTGGATCATCTCTTGCACTTGATAAAGAGATTGCTCTTAGAACAGATGGCGTTTTTTCAAAGGTTAACCTTTACTATAATAGCTATCTTTGGGAGTCACAAGCTGTACAGCTTGCACTGCAAGCAATGGGTGTAGCTGAGGTCCAGCCACGCATTTTAGAAGCTCTGAAGAAGCTTTCTAACAACCAGTACAAGTTTACTACTACTGTTGACGATGTTCTACAAGCTATAGCAGGAGATGACACTCTCATGCTCGAGCGAGGCAGAATCGCCTTTTCATCATACTATGAAAACGGCCTAGATGCTTCTTGGAAACTGGCCATCCTTGACATGGCAAATCTTCGCCCACAGGCGCAAAGAGCAGCACGTGTTCTTAACATAGTACAAAACACGCTAGTTCCACCAATAGCTGAAGGTACACTTCAAGACCGCAAGCTACTATCACAAGTATTTGCTAACTTTAAGACGCACCTTATGGAAACTGTTGAGATGAATAGCAGCATGCAACAAATGGCTCTAAGCAGCTTGAATAAGGCATTAGCAGGTGCTGAAGCAGTTGATGCAACCAAAAAACAATCGCTTAGAGACTATATTAGGGGCGAAGAGTTCCAAGAACGCATTGGCAAGGAACCATCTGTCAATCCATTGATGTTCTTAGAGACCTACTTTGGTTCAAGAGAAACTGTCAAGATTGCTGATGCTCACGCACTTTTAAAGCACGTTCGTGAGTATGCAAAGGCAAATCAAGGAAAATCGGTCTTCATTGCTTCTTCTGAACATGCTTTTGAGCTTGATTCGACAAATGAAGTCTTTAAAGCCGCTGACTTAGATGCCCATATTGCAGAAGTAGCAACTCAAAGTTATAACAACTGGGAGACTATAGTACTTGACCAAACACGGAAGACTGAAATCCTTGGCTGGATACAAGAGCACGTCTATGATGTAGATGTTCCTAAAGAGTTAAACACCTTTAAACAAATACGCGACTTTATTTTTGCAGATATCTTTAATAAACTTGGTGATGATGCAGGTGCTGCAATGGCAGACATCGACAACTACCTTGTAGACCGCTTCTTCTCTACCGCTGAAAACCGTCTCATGACAATTGGAAATGGCGTATATGAGCTCGACGGCGAGCAAGTAGAAGTTGGTTTCTATACAGACCCAGTGCATGAAAGACTTTGCCTCGGTATGTATTCTGAGTACACACTCGTTCGCTTAGAAACTGCTGAAAACGCAGAATGGGAAATCGGCACAACAGCCATCAAAACTGCTGTTTAACGTATTTTCCAACCACACAACCCCTTCAGACCATCTGTAAGGGGTTGTTTATTTCTTAATCCTAATCTTAATCTTAATCTTGATCTTAATCTTGATCTTGATCTTGATCTTAATCTCGAGAGTAAGAATATCTTCGAGCCCCCTTTCAAAGGGCATATAAGGCTAATACCCTTTGCATTATCTCTTACCTCAAATGATCCATGTAATTTTTCTTCAGCCTGAAGGGCTGCTTTTATAAAAGCCTAGGGCATCGCCCTCCGTATTGCTGTTTCTTCAAATGATCCATGTAATTTTTTTTCAGCCTGAAGGGCTGCTTTTATAAAAGCCTAGGGCATCGCCCTTCGTATTGCTGTTTCTTCAAATGATCCATGTAATTTTTCTTCAGCCTGAAGGGCTGGGTTATAAAAGCCTAGGGCAACGCCCTAGGACGTGTCGACCAGAATCCAGCAGGGTGAAGCCCTGCGTTATACTATCCTATGGCATCGCCATAGGTAACATACCTAATCCCAAACATATCGTTCATCGTACGGTATGTTGTGGCGTTGAAGAATTTTGCGAAATTCGTCTTGAAAAGTATGAATTTTATGATGCTCTTTTTGATTCGATATGTACGTTGCCACTGCTTCGTGAAGTGATTCACTTACTGAAAACGCTCCAAAACCTTTTTGCCACGCGAAATCGTGATATTTTTTATCTTTTGTTTTAATCCATTTAGAGGAGTTTTTCTTTAGTTCTTCCAAAAGATTACTGATCGACAATGTTCGTGGCAAAGTCACAAGTAGGTGCACATGATCCTCAACCCCACCAATTTTATGGACATAGCTACCACAAGAAGAGGCTATAGAAGCAAGGTATGTATGAAGTTCATGTTCAATGGCGTTATCTATAAAAGAACATCTATTTTTCGTGCTAAAGATAACGTGAATCAGTACGTTGGAAAGAGATTGTGCCATATTGCCCTCCTAAAAAGAGTTTATGGTAATGCGCTCGGGTTTTTATGAAAATGGTTTAGAACCTATGGCGGTGCCATAGGATAGTATAACGCAGGGCTTCACCCTGCTGAATTCTGGTCGACACGTACCTAGGGCGTTGCCCTAGGCTTTTATAACCCAGCCCTTCAGGCTGAAAAAAAATTACATGGATCATTTAAAGAAACGGCAATACGAAGGGCTTATGCCCTAGGCTTTTATAACCCAGCCCTTCAGGCTGAAAAAAAATTACATGGATCA
>CAZEQY010000010.1:0-93833 GCA_964514655.1 uncultured bacterium | reverse complement strand
ATGGATCATTTAAAGAAACGGCAATACGAAGGGCTTATGCCCTAGGCTTTTATAAAAGCAGCCCTTCAGGCTGAAAAAAATTACATGGATCATTATACAAAAGGTAATAGTGCCAACCGTTCTTCAAAATGAGTCTCGAAGCCATTCTTAATCTTGATCTAAATCTTCATAGACATATACTTGAGCCCCAAGATGCCGAGCATACTAATAGAAGTACGAAAACCCTATTCTCCCCAAGAAGAAGCTGCAATCATCGATGCCGTGCACGATGCACTTGTTGAATGCTTTAAAAATCCCCCACAGGATAAAAATGTACGCCTTATTGTACACCCTCCAAATCGCTTTCAATGCTCGCCTCTTCGCAAAAACCCAGAAGCCTTTACCCACATTACCATAGACTGCATCAAAGGTCGTTCTATAGAGACAAAGCGAAAGCTCTATAGAACAATCGTCGAGCGTCTAACACCCTTTGGCATCCCCAAAGAAGAAATAGAAATCATCCTACGCGAAATGCCCCTTGAAAATTTTGGCATCCGCGGCGGTCATGCCGCCTCAGACCTCGACCTCGGCTTCACTGTTGATGTATAAAATGTGATTTATAAAAAACTATCTTATTAAGGTGATTATGTCTGCTATTACATCTAATTTATCTTCTGTAACACTTATAAATTATATTATTGATGGTCAAACAGATCGCTCTTTACACACCTTCATGTCTGATGAGGCAGTGGGCTTTATAAGAGGCCTAGAAGCTGCAGGCAGGACTGTGCATAGTATAACTGCTATATTTTCTCGCACATTGGTAATACAAGATGATGAGAATGGAATCAACCATTCACTCAGAACAGTAATTGTTCAAAAATGTGATTCAGCAACTTTTATCAACCTCTGTAAGAAGGCCAATGAAGACATACCTCCAGAGGAGTGGTTAAGGTATATGCTAAAAATAGTCGAACAACTTAATTTAGTGTAGATTCCCAGTCGCGGATGGATTTTTCTTTAGTGACTATGTAGCGGCGGAGAGCAAATTCGGCATCAAGGCCCTTGGCTTCTGCCTTTCGCACCTGTTCAAATAGCCACATGCCTAATTGATCTTCTGTAAGATTAGGATCTTGCCAGTTGATGGTTGCATCACTTGCAGCCTCAGGAAACTGTACTCGGGCCATTTTTGCTATAACTTTTTGGGCTCTTGCAAGGGCGGGAAGCGTTTTTGGAATGCCGTCGAGCATACTTTTGGTGCCGGACTTTTGGCGCTCTTGTTTTTTTAACTCCTCCCACTGATTGACAATATCATCTACATTTTGCATGTTTTTGCCATCGCCAAAGACGTGTGGATGGCGAAAGATAAGCTTGTCCGTTAAGCCCTTGAGCGTATCGCTCATGGTAAAATGGCCTTCTTTTGCTGCCACTTTTGCTAAAAATACAACGTTAAAGAGCAAATCTCCAAGCTCTTCATTCATCTTCTTAGCATCTTTTTCTTCGATAGTGTCAATGAGCTCGCAAGTCTCCTCTAAGACAGATTGTCTCAAAGTTTCAAGCGTCTGCTTTTGATCCCACTTACAGCCATTTGGCCCTAAAAGCGTATCTAAAACGTGCGAGAGTTTTGCAAAAAGTTCTTCCTCAGTCATGAGTTAGAGCATACTCAGCTTAGCCAAAAAAGAAAAGCGCTTATACAAAAAGCTCGATTTGTCTATAGCCACTATTGCCATTAAGCGCGCTAAATAGCTGCTCGTATCCTTTTTTCCATTCGGGTTTAGCATCTTTTATGCTGCTATGGATATAGGCCAAGAGCTTGATGGCTTCAGCCTTTTTTGCACCGTCAGGACTTTGGGGCGATAAAGCTGCCATAAGCTGATCTTGCAAGGCATGTACAATCTCTTCGCGTACCTTACCCTCTGGGCATGCTTCTAAAAGCCACAAAAGCTGCAAGCTTGAGCACTGCTTGAGCATGCTATTTTTATCTTCAGCCTTCTCTATTCGCTTTATAAGGCCCTGTAAGAGCTTTGTCCCGGGTGTAAAGGCATCGTCAAAGACTTTACGAAGACCATCCGGAAATCTACCTTGAGCAAATTCTGCAAAAAATGCATCAAGCTCCTTATCGCTATAGTCATAAAGCGCTTTTTTGCCAAGCGCTCGCTTTGTAACAGGCTGGATATGCGATGGTAGCTCGTGGCGCCTTTCTTGATAGGCTGTCAAAAAGTGCTTTAGGGTATAGACTTCGTTTTCTACATCCGTCGTAGTCTTTTGTACAGCGTCCTCCCCTTTTGCCCCTTGGCCAAGAAGCGATTTTACTCTTTCTTGAATAATGCTTTTCTTTAACCTGCCAAGATCATCAGCTATGCCTTGAGAACCCTTTGTCAAAAATTCAGACATCTTAGAGCCATTATCATAAAGCCAAAGCTCAAAAAGTCTCATTTCTTGAAAGCGCTCTAAAGCTTTTGGCGGATCAAGAGATTCATTACCCTCTCCAACTGCATCTAAATAGGGTTTAAGCTTCTCTATGGCTTTTTCATAGGCACATCCTGCAAGCGTTTCAACCTCCTTTTTGCAAGTGGCATTATGCTTTTCTTGCAGCAGCTTGAGAACAGTCTCAACAGGTGTATCAATTGGCTTGCCTATCACTTTCAATGCAGCGCTGTATAAGATACCAACATCCTGCTCCTTACCCTTTATGACAGCATCTTCTTCAAAAAGTTTTTGAGCCTTGCTAAGTGGCGCTTGAATCATGCTGAGATACGCTTTTACTACAGGCACCTTTTGCTCCACTTCGATCCCCTTTTTGGGGGCTACCTTTTTGACAGCTGCCGGCACCATCTCTTCAACAAGCTGCTCTGCCTTGCTTGCAGGTTTTAGTTGCTTTTTGTTTTGCTGCACAGCCTTTTTAAGGTCATCCGGCTCTTTCGTAAGGGTATTTAAGACATCTTGAAAGCCCTTTATTTCCATACGTACTACAGCTTGTGCATCGCGAGAAAATAGCGCATTCAGTTCTGCTTCTGGCAGCACTTTTGCCTTTCGTAGCAGTATTTCAGCTGCACTTTGCCTTTCTATAAGACTATCGCTTGTGGCAAATACCTCTGCAGCCTGTTTCATGGCCTCAACAGCCTTAGCTTTAAACTCTGTACGTGAAGGTAAAGGCGCTATAGCTCGTGCAACAGGAGCTGAAGGTGGCGGTGGGGGTGGGGGAGCCCCTGGCGGCGGAGGTGGGGGTGGGGGTGCTGCTGCTGGTGGCGGTGGCGGTGGGGGTGGAGGTGGCGCCTCTACAGGAGGTTCCTCTTGAGCTGTCAGTTGCTTTTTAAGTTGAGCATTTTCTTGTCTTAAGCGTCTAATTTCGTCTTCTAAAATGGAAGTCTTTAAACTATCGGAACTTGAGGCAACTGTGGAGCTTTCTGTATCTTCGTCCGCAGAGCTTCCAAGCACGGTTTTGCGAAAGGCATCTTCAATATCCTCCACGTTAGTACGCGCCTGCTTTATGATTGTAACCTGCTTTTCATCAAGTCCTTGAGATGCTTCAAGCTGTGTAAGTACTTTTTCAAGCTCTACTAACTTGTCATATCCACGCTCTGAAAGAAGCTCAAACCCTTTACTTTCAGCAGGTTGAGGACCAATAGCACCAGTCATAACGCACCTATAGTTATTAATTTTATTTTTAATTACTAAGGTGGTTTTTTGTCAATTTTTATAGAGATTGCGCTCGAGTAGCCAGGGATCTCCACTCTGCTTCAAACTGCTCTTCAGAAATCTGCTGAGAAGGATAGTACCCTGCCCCAAGAAAATGGATACCTGTATAGGCAATTCCAAGAGTAGCTGCAGCTTGTTCAACACTTTTGACATTTTCTTCGCGATCATCAACAAAGATAATCTTAGATGGCCTATATCCAGCCTTATCAAAAAACGCGATAAGCGCCTCTCCTTTTGTAACATCTTTACCATTCACAAACATCATGCCATCAATATATGTCGTGTAATTTCCGCGATATGATGTAAGTTCTGAAAATACAATCGGCGTCTTAGCGGGACTTGTCTTAGAAAAGTCAATGCCAAGCTCTTTTAGCGTATTGTAGCGCCACATCTGCATGTTTTTAATACCACAAAATTCGCCCGTAAGATTAGCTGTAAGGGCAATTGCTGGCACTTTTTTTACTATGAGCGTATGAAAAAGAGAAGGCATCTTATCATCAATGAGTATTGTCTTTGACGACACCGTCATAAGCGCTAAAAACACCATCTGCTTGTCCGAAGGAAGTTCGCCCATGATGCGCTTAGCAATATGCCCATAACGTTTGATATTTGGCATCTGAAATGCCGGATTATCAGGCTGCACAAGCACCATGTCCACATCAAATACCGCAAGTGTATTAGGGTCAGCATCTACAAAATAGCTTTGTAGTTCATCCACAGTTTTTACCTCCACAGCTGCTGCATGGCACACGAGAACCTGCAAGATACAATATATATAGAACGCAATTCTTTTCATAAGTAACAAGTATACCTTGCAGAGAAATTCTACGCCATGTAAGATATTCAAGGATAAACCTTTCAACTATAAGGAGTTAGTAATGTTGAATCGCTTTATCCGCAGTCTTATACTGCTTTCAGTTTTGATTAGTTCTTCTGCCTACTGTGCAGTAGACTATGTCGTTGAAGACCAGCCATTCATTCTAGAAAAAGTCGCAGAGTTTACAGCTAAGGGAGTTTTGAAACAAAAACCCAATGGCTACCTCTATGTCGAAGTTGCAAGAGAATATATCGCCGATATTTTACCGCTAATTGACGCCAAAGGAAAGATCGTTCCTCCCCGCCATTATTCAAGCAAAAAAGGCATTGGTGCACACATCAGCGTGATGTACGAAAATGAACAGATCGAAAATGAGATCTGGGAAATTGCAGAGCTTGGTAAAGAATATACCTTCACAGTAAAAGAGCTTCGCACAGTAAAGCTAAACAATAACAACAAGATGCGAAAGCTTTGGCTTTTGGCTGTTGTTGCTCCTGAGCTTGAAAAGCTTCGTGAAAGCTATAACCTTCCAAGCCTACTTAAGGGCCATGATTTCCACATTACTATAGGCACACAAGTACCTGGCAAGGCGGATATCATTACCCTACCAAAAACGGCTGATCTCAACCTCGAAGTAGCTGCAGCTGCTGCTTAAGGTGTTTCAATAAGCATGGTGACAGGTCCATCATTAACAAGGTGGACCTGCATCTTAGCTCCAAAGCGCCCCGTCTCTACGCTATAGCCAAGGGCATCATTCATACGGCTTATAAAGTTGTTATACAGGGGTATTGCCTGCTCCGGCTTTGCAGCCTGGATAAAGTCCGGCCTTCTGCCATTTAGACAATTGCCATATAGAGTAAACTGACTAATGACAAGCACGCCATAGGTTAACTCCTTTACAGAAAGATTCATCTTATCATCGCTATCGGCAAATATCCGCAAATTCGCGATCTTTTCTGCAAGCCACTTGCACTCTTTTTCGCTATCAGTTGCCGTAATGCCCACAAGCACCAAAAGCCCATTTTGAATCTTTCCAATAACTTCACTAGCAACACTCACCTCAGCACTCGTCACTCGCTGCAAAACAGCTCTCATACCATTTCCCTTTAGTCAAAAAGACTATAATATGTGTAGCTAAGTTTAGTTGCAATAAATCATTATTATATGATATAAATTTATGTTTATATAAAATTGGGGAGTTTTAGATGACACATATAAATGCAGCAGAACCTCGTGCAATCGATAGATTGTTATCTTATACGCACAAAATTACCGATGAGATAACTAAAGAACGCCTTGTTAAAGTGGCTTTTGTTGCATCTACTGTGGCTCTAACGTCGCTTTGTTTGTATGCTCCGGTTCTTTTTACCGTAGGCAGCGTCGGCATGAGTATTGCAAACGCTATACAATTCAGTACTGCAGTAAGAGAATGGGATTCTTCACAGCACGAAAAGGTGCGTATCTGGATGATCACAGCATGTCTTGTTACCGCAAGTGCGTTAGTCTCTACAGCGTTTCTTGCCGCGCCTCTTGCAAGAGGAGCTCTTACTGCAATAAAGATCTTGGATCTAAAAACCACACTCTTTAAATGCGCAATGCTCACAGGCCTTCTTGGATGCGTTCTTCCTGTTGCTCAAAACCAGTATAAGCGGGCAATGGAGCTATTTCAACAAGGCAACTGGCTTGAGATGCAGGCCCATATGGACAAAAACCCAGAAGTCAGAGGGCAGATTAGAGGCTTTTTTGAAAAACTTGCGTTTTATAGTGTTCTTGCCTCTCCAACCCTTATCGAGACTCTTCCTCTTTCCCATTCGACAGAAACTCTCCTGCTACCTTTTCTTTCTACCGAAGAAAAAGTGCGTCAGTTGAAAGTTCACTTAGAAGATTTACACTATAACCAGCAGTTTTTGGAGCAAGAAGAGTGGGAAGAAATATGGGCTACAGTCATTACCTATCTTGAAGCATTTCCTGAAGATGTCCAAGTAAAATTGCTGCCTGATATTGTTCGCGCAGCAGGGGTTGATCTACAAAACATTAGAGATCAACTACCCCCTAACTTGGTGCTGAAACTATTTAGTCTAGCTACAAACATACAACAGCGCTATCCAGAAATCCTTGAAGAGTCCCGTGCAAAATGCGCGGCAATACAAACCCAAATAGATGCAATTAATGATCCAAAAAATCAAGCTGCGCAAGTTAAAGCCGTGTCACAGGCTCTTACAAGCCTGCGTCAAGAAATTATGGACTACTGCACCCAAGCTGCGCTTTACTGTCCTAGTTTAGTACTCACCCCGTTAAAAGAGCTTCAAAGCTCATTGCTGACAGGTCCTATTGCCTCAACAATCGAGCGACTTAATGCTCTAGAAGTACAAGAAGTTGAAGAAAATATTGATGAGAACGATGCCACATGGAACTATTTTCTTATTCACTTTGGACAAGACTCCTATAATCAGCTACGAGGCGTATTTGCTGCAAACACGTTAGATGATCTTGATGCTGCTCTTGATCAGCATCGCATCGGAACTATCGGCGATTTTATTGGTAAAGTGTTACATAACGACAAAACTATCCTGAAGAATAAAGAAGCGTGCTTTCAAAGACTTCAAACCTATTTAGAAAGTAAAAGTGAGATCCGCAGTCGCCTCTATAGCTATCTTTCAGGAGGAGCTCTCACTCAAGGCACACGCGTTGCAACAGTAGCTGGAAAAGTTGCCTACCGTGCAACAATGCTGTTCTCTGCCATTGCCCCAATCATTGCCTTTCCTGAGCTAGTTGCCGTTGGTGCTGGCTGCAGCTTTGTCTGCCACGTTATACCTCCCGTACGACGAGCTATAGGCAACTTCTTAGAAAACACTCAATTTGGAAGATTACTCTATGAACGAGTAGACTTTATCTATACCCTAGCAACAAGAAGGCCTTTATTAAGCCTTTTTGGAGGTCCTGCGCCGCAAGAAATAACCACCTATGACGCTGCAAACCTCTACGGCAAGCTGCGCATCATTTCTTGGGAACTAGGCTCCGGCTGGCTTCTAATGGCATTAAGGATAAGTAGCAACCCACAAGAAGAAGGTATCGGCGGCTTCTTTCTTGGCGTTGGGGTAGGAAGAGAAGCTGCAGAGCTTGCTACCAGGGCATGGACTCGCATTCGCACGCGCTAAAGAGGTAGCTGCCAACACTGGCCTTCTCTATCAAACTCTAGCAGCACTTGCGAAAGGCGCTCATCGCCTTTTATGGCCGTTTGCCAGGTAATCGCAATCCTGTCGCTAATGGCCTGTATGGCTATAACTGCCTTTTCACGAACAAAGGCGGGCCAATCAATCCTCATATACGAACCTCTATTACCAGGGGTTGTAACAGGCATCTGAACAACCTTGCTATCGATAGCAACTGTGTTATTCACAATCGACACCTCGCGTCCTGAGCAGTTATAAACAGTGACTTTATCAAAAGTAAGAATTGTTGGATTTACGAGTTGCAATTTCGCTATAAATTCACTTGGCGACATGAAGTATTTTTCCTTGTGTAAAAAACGGGTCCAGATAATAGCGACGGATTCATTTTCTCGAAAGGACAACTTCACAATTAACTTTCTACAAGCTATACTCTTCATCTTTTTATGAGGAAAATTGCTTAATGTTTGCCCTAACCTGCGAAACACCATTCCGACCATCAACTATGCGACAACGAAAAGTAGAAAACTCCACCGTTGAAGATACAGTTACAATTTATGGCAATGATTCCACAAAACACATTGCCCACATACGATTTGATAGAGAGGCCTCTCGTGTAGGAGGCTGTGGCATGGTGGTGCTGCTCTCTCGAGCATATAAAAGGCCTGACCAGCTGAAAACCATTCAACAATTTGTGGCTAGTTATTTTGAAAACTTTGGACAACTTTCAACATTTGGCGAGGGTCAAGCCGCTGCTCCTTTTTCAATAGACGTTCCATACTATGCCGCACGACTAGTACTTACCACTCTCTTTGAGAAATCTATTTTACCTTCCACTAAAAAAGCGACGCTACTTGAGTGGGTTGACTCACTAGAAGAATATGGAACCTGCGCAGAAAACCTCAATTGCCTTAACACAGAAGCTCCACAGTTTGATGCCATTTTGGATGGCATTGTAGGCCACCTGCAGAGGCTAGAAGACCGAAAAATTCGTTGCGACATCATCGATATAGTCTATGTCTATCTTTCAACAACGCCGCACGGTGAGTGGAAAGCCTTTTTTGATGCATTTCAGTTAATTCCTTTTGCCCGTCTTTTACGAACACTCAACTTTGCTTCAAAAGAAAAAACGCATCATTTTCCGAATATTGCAGCCGCACTCTCTCGCGTTGCTGACGAACATCTCGATCTAGTCATGCATGCAACAGATGTCTTACTTGGCGAAGTAAAGTCGCGCATTAATTATATGGAAGCTACAATAGAAGGAATAAATGCCCTTCTTGCAGAAGGCCGTAAAGATGCGGTTGACTTTCTCTTATCAGTGCTAAAAGGCAAAAAAGATGGCAAGCTCATAACAAAAACCATCAGCATTATAATCCACGCAATAGATCAACAAGCCGCTCAAGAACTTATAACGGTGCTTTTAAGAGATCCTAAAGAACGTGGCACCTCCATTGAAAACCTCTATAGACTCGTTGTAGAAGCACCAAATGACCAAATCGCTGTAGAGCTTTCGGCCATGAGTCTTGCTTCATCAAAATAGCGCTAGCTCTTTATCGAATGAAAATTTTTGCAGACTGACAAATCCTTTCATCTCAGAAACAAGCTGTGCAGCAAGCGAAGGCTCTGACTCTTGGATGTTTGCAATGGCGCTTTTTGCTGCACCATAGAGGGCCTGAGCTGCTTTATGAGCATCGCTACCTCGATCAAGCTGTCCATGCTCTTTTAGGAGCACTCTAAATTCTCGATAGTGTGGCATAACCTTGTACCAGGAATCTGGTCGCACTCCATGTGCCCAGGTTTCTGACGCCAAAAGCCCCTGCATAAAGTCATACAAAAACACCTCCATACGCCCTACGCCAAACTGATTTCTCCAGAAATTTGCCTCTTTTTCTGAAGAAGTATATCCCTGAAAAAAATCAACTAAGAGCCTTCGATCTCTAGCCCGTAATCGCCATCGGTTTAGGAGAGTCTTAACAAAATCAGATGGCGGAAACTTTGTAAATTCTGGCGATTGAATGTAGGCAACTATTAGTTGATCTGCAGAACTTCTTAATAATTTGTTATCTGATCCAAAAAGAGAAAGCCTAAGGGGCTTCAAAAGCACCCTATCGCTATGTGAGCGTACGTGCTCTTTAATGGCGCGCGAGATGTGCGGATGCGTTTTATGAACAAGCTCAAGCTTTTGTAACAGCCATGCTTGGCGTAAAGCAGCAGATGGATTTGTTTCACAAAAGACGCTCATCTTAGAGACAAGTTCTTTTACACTTGCATGGCGAACATACGCGTTATACATGCCGCCAAATTCATCGCTACACACATCTGCTTCATGCAACACAAGAAGCGCCTGATTGACTAATGTACACACCTGATACTCTGCCTCAAAACCACTTGCTGCCATATAGGCGTCATGTAGTGCTTTAAAGTTCGGATTTTGGTTTAAAGCGCGCTCAAAGGCCACTTTATTTGCAGGATCATATTTTAGCATAAAGAGAACAGCCTGAAATTCACAATCAACTGCATCGCGCCTTGGAAAATGTAAAAAGCTCAAAAAACCCCTCATGAGATAAGAGATCAATATGTCACCTGCAAGGTCCATACGGATTTCTCTTGTAAAGACTCTTGATGCATAAATCATCTCAATTGCGGATGCTTTTACGATGCTATGTCCTTCCAAAGCGATAGCCTGTCCTAATACTGTATATACCCGGCTTTTTGTAGCAGCTGGAAAGGCATCTAGCGCCACAACAGCCTGAGTAACTTCGTATAGATGAGAAATATCTACCACACTCTTTTCTATAACATCGTCGCCAAGTATAGTTACAACCCTGTCTCGAGCTGCTGCAAGAGGAATAAACGCCTCTTTACACATATTCTGAAGCACATCAATTGCTGCCAAGATGGCTCTCACTTGCGCTAGAAGCGCTGCTACATAGTTTATAGTAGCTTGAGCTTGGGGTAGAGAACTTCTCTCACTCTCGATAAGGCTTCCAATGCCATGGCAAAGAGCCTTATCGCCTTCTAGCTCTTTTACAAGTGCTTTAAAAGCATCTAACCAATTAACGCTATCTTCTTGGCACGCCAGTTTTACCCGCTCTTGTAGGGAAGATTCGAGCTTATAAAGAGCTTGAGAAATGGCAGGAAGTCTACCTATTGAACCATACCCATAACCGGGCAATGTTGCGCCCCAAGATCCATTAAGAAAATAGTTTTCATATGGAGTCTTAACGGCACTTGCCCCATCAACATATGCTAAGCTAGCGCTAGGCACCTCACTCTCCACGCCCGTCTCTACAAAGCGTACAAGAGGCTCAATTTTTTCCTGCTCGACATTGCGTAAAGAAGCAGTCTGTATGATACACTTGAGCACATCTCTATATAACTCCCCCACCTCCACGCGAACGTATGGGGATAGCGAAACCTCATGAGCTGTTATATCCTCTCGCATGCTTTCTTTAGCGTGAAACCAGGTGAATACATGATCTAAATCTGTAGCTGCAACACATGCTTGCATCTGTGTTCTATATTCTTCTAGCGCTACAAGATAGTAGGGCTCATCTAAAAGAACAGAAAACGCCCCCTTTTGTAGCTGTAGAGCTGCAGCAAGTTCTATGCGCATCAGACAAGACAGCGCCAAAGAGAAAGCTTTTGGCCGCAAGCACGTTGAAGCAACAATTCGTACAAGCCCATCCACTATTTCTAACTGGTAGCTTGTTTCTTGCTTGTGCTGCTCTAGCTGTGCTTTCCAAACAGCATGGATCTCAGAGATATTGCCTGAAAGCTCACTTCTTTGGTGTAGCCACTGAAATGGCTGATTTTGCAGTCCATACAACCTTGTCTCAAAGGACTCTAAAACCCCCTGAAGCTGTGCTTGAAGCGACACACTGATTATAGAGGCACTAAGAGGAAACACCCTACGCCCTCTAACCGCACCGCCACTTGCTGCTGTAATTGTTGCACGTGCAAGCTGCTCTGCCACTACATCTTCTGGCGCTACGGGTGACATCATGAGGGATAATCCTTATGTAAAACCATATGGTTATTATGCATAAAAATAAATCCGTCAAGCAGAAAACAAAAACCCCAATCTACTCCTCACAGCAGTAAAGCCATTACTCCCCAACTAAATTTGAATTAATCAAGATAAAAGCGTACAATCTCTGCTTTTTTATGGAGAGATTTAATTATGGACCCAGTGAAATCGTCTACTCAGCCCGGACAGCATACTCAATTCCCTAGCGATAGCGATATAAAATCTTTAAATGCTTTCTTCACTAATCTTGATTTAAATAAGCTGGTCGCTACGAGTGAGTGCAACAACACCACTAATAGACTGCAGCGCGCTTTCACATACGCGGGACCTAACAACAACAATAATAATAATAATAACATCCCCGATCCCACAAACGAGGCTGACGACGCTACTGACACTGACCTTGAAATTATTGACGAAATAGACGAAATATGTGATGGACGCTTTGATGAATTTATCAAAATATTTAAGGAACGTGATTGGTTGATAGAATTGCCTAACGATAGCACAGGAAATACCCCCCTTCTTTCTGCTGTCATGCTCTTTAAAAAAAGACCCGAGTGCCAAGATAGCATGATTGAATGCATGGCCGCTTTGCTTGCTCTAGGCGCAAAAAAAGACGTGGTGAATTTTAAAGGAGTCTCCCCTCTACGTGCTGCGTTAGATACAAAAAATGAATTTCTTAAAGACCTTTTTACTTCTGAGGCTCCGATAACCAAGGAGTTTTTATTGGAGCTTGCTAAAAAGCACAACAACAACTCCCTCCAGATAAGTTTAGAACTATCTCCCGTAATGCGACGCTTTGTGGTTGCAGCAGCTGACTTCTTGGAAAGGTTAGAAAGAGATAAAACAAATATCTATCAACGAGTTCGTGCATTCTATGCACAATTTCCTGAGATCATTCGAGAAACAAATCCTGCTACACACAACACGATCCTACATGATGCTGTAAAAAACTACACAAAGGGCAAGACTCTTGGTATCATTGAAGTAGTAGTATTACTTGAGATGGGAGCGGACCTGCATGTCAAAAATCGCGATGGAGTTTCACCTCTAACATTGGCAGAAACCAGCGGTAATATAATTTTGAAAGACCTTCTATCAGCAAAAAAACCTAGAATTTCAGCTCTGCATTATATCGCCCTCCAACATGTTAACGTAGATAAAGAATTGGCAAGCTGGTTGTCTAGTATGAAAATAGCCGACTAAATTTCCATCACATCACGAGCCTATACAGCAATGTAAGCTTGGTTTATAGTAATCATTGAATTATTACTGAAGTTATATAATGAACGCATTAGGGATATGTTTTGCCATCTTTTTTTTCTCTAGTGTTCTTCTTGCTGAACAAGAAGAACTAGCATCCGCACACTTTGTGCTGAAGGGCGACCAACAACTAGCCCAATCTATATTACGTACAGCAGAAAAGTGTGCCGAAAAGCTAGCACGCGATTTTCAACAGGATCTTTCTGGGTCTATAAAGATCACTGTCTATCCAAACTGTAAAGCCTTGCACGAAGCCATTGCAAGGCCTGATGCCCCAGATTGGCTTGTAGGGCACTACAGTCTAGAATTGCGTACCATCTCCATTGTATCACCGCTAAACCCTGGCACACAGCATACCTATGAAAGCATTTTTCGCACACTGCATCACCAGATCACAAATGCCTTTATATTTGATGTATGTACAGCGCAAGTACCGGCATGGCTGCGAATAGGTCTTGCTATGCGAGAATCAGGCCAAAGTGCCAATATTCCGGCTTGTGAAACAATACCTACCGTAGAAGAGCTTGAGGATCCTTGTTTCGAATTTTTAGTACGCCGCAATGGGTTTACCTGGTCCTATTATTTTGTGGCCTTTTTAGACTTTAGATATGGCTGGGACAAAGTGTTGGAGCTTGCACGCGACTATTCCTCCTTCGAGGAGATTTTAGGAATTTCTAAGGCTGAATTTCGATCACAACTAGAGAAGTGGATGTTATGAGCCCCCTGTCAAGTTTTTTAAAAAAAATCTGGCTCTAGAACGTAATGCTTAGAGTCTATTGCGTGGGTGCTTATATCTAAACTTACTTAAGTGGAACAACAACCGTTGGCTCAGCATCTGCAGTTTTGCCCTGATCGCCATGGCCATAGCCATAGGGGCCTACGTTTGGTGTGGTGGAGCCAATAAACTTTCGCGCGGCATAAATGCAGAACGATAAAACTCGGTGTTTCCAGAAATTTGCTGAAAAGAATGATGAATCATCTGGCGCCCATTCGGTTTGCAAGAAGGTGTACTTGCGCGTTTTTTCAGCCACTTGGCCATCACGTGCTGCTTGACTTGCAGTCTTACCAAAAATAAGTGAACCATCACTTTTTACGCCAAGCTCTACCCTGCCAACAAGAAGCGCCTTAACTTGAGGGCCAACAATTTCGTATTGGGCATTATCTACCTGATTGGGCATGGCAGGAGGCACTCCGCCTGTTTTGCCATCAAGGGTGCCATGATCATAGTGGCTAGAGCCGCGGAGGTAGGCGCCAGCTTCTGTTTCAGGGGCTATAAGGGTGTTATAGAGGGAAAAATCTTCTGCCTCTTCAAAGAGCATATGCTCGCCCTGAAAAAAGCGACGCATAAGGGAGTCATACGTATGAGGATTCTGGCAGCTGTCCCACAGCTTTTGGCTAATAATTTTTATAGTGCCAAGATCCTGTATTGCCGCATCGCGAATTCCTAAATGATTGTAGGCCCGCCAATAAAATGAAATGCGTGCATCGCGCTCCTTACAAATGCTTACGGGATCATTTTTTGGTTTTTCTTGGGCTATCTGGTTAATCATCTCGCGTATGCGTTGTTTATTGGCAGAACTTGTAAAGAGGCCAAAAACACCAGTGATTTTTGCTTGAAGGTGCCTGTTAATCATGTCTAGTGCAATATTTATATCAGTTTTCGACCCATATCGCTGCTCTTCATTTGCCGCTTTGATAAGCTCAATAAGATGGTTAAAGTCCTGCTTGTTATCAGTCAAAACAAATTTATTTCCAACTTTCCCCACATATTTATGATGCGAAAAGTCAATCTGGCTTGCAAAGTCTACAAGAATATCCGCTGCGCTTACACTACCCATAACACCCCATTATTCCTTCATCATACATAATACATATTATAAACATCATTACATTTCTAATGTCAAGTGTCAGGTCTAGCCCAATGGCGTCAACTTAAGGTGTTTTCTTGATCTTTGTCTCGATCTTGATCTTATTCTTTATTTTCAGGGCACAAGGGAAAAGACAGAATAAGACCAAGATCAAGATTGAGAATAAGATCAGAAAAGGCCTTAAGTTGACACCATTGAAGCAGGCCCCGTTCAATAACCAGTAGCTTTAATAAAGGTCGTAGACTAAAAGGCGGCATTCTATGCCGCCGTTTGAGAGGACGTAGCGGTTTGAGGTTTTTAAGCCTACGCATTTAGCTAGATCTAAAGAGCCCGTGAAGATAGCACCTTTTGCCGGTTTTTTGGACTTTTGCTTTAAAAAGTCTCCAAGATCTTGATAGAGACCTGATAGCTCTTCTACCTCTTTTAAACGCACGCCGTAGGGCGGGTTAGCGATGATAAATGTTGGCTCAATCGGCAGCTCCATCGTGCGAAAATCGCCATTTTTAACGGCAATCCAGCGGTCAAATTTTGACTGGTGAATTGCTCGCTTTAGGACAGAAAATGCCTTTACAGACTCTTCGATGCCAAAAAACTTGCCTTGATCTAGGCGTACTGTCTGCTTTTCAGCCTCTTGCTTTATAGCTTCCCATTCAGCTTTAGAAAAGTCTGGGTGGCGAAAAAAGCCAAATGATGGCCTGTACATGCCAGGAGCTGTGTTTGATGCTATCATGGCAGCTTCTATGAGAAAGGTGCCGGAGCCGCAGCATGGGTCCACTATAGTATCTTGTGCCGTGTAGCCGGCAAGCATGAGGAGGCTTGCTGCAAGGTTTTCACGAAGTGGAGCCACTCCACCCTCTACTCTATAGCCACGTTGATGTAGCGGCGGATTTGAGGTGTCAAAGCTTATTGTTGCTTTGTTTTCGACTATATAGAGGTGAAGCCCAAGATCTGGATGCGTAGTATCAACACTTGGCCTTGCGCCAAAAGCACCCTTTAGCTGGTCGCAGATGGCATCTTTTACAACCTGGGCAGCAAAAAGGCTATTTGTAAGTGATTGATGCAAGACAAAAGTATCTATCATAAAGGTAGGCATATCCCTAAACCAACGCTTCCAGTCAACAGCCAAAGCGCCCTTATAGAGATCATTTTTGTCGCGGCAGCGAAAGCTTGCAAGCGGAAGAAGCACTCTAGACGCAGTTCTGAGATGCAGGTTTAGCTTATATATCTGCTTCATACCCTCGTAAGGCACAAAAACGCCTGCTCTACCCTTTGTAAAGCTATAGCCAAGAGTTGCAACTTCCTTGCCCAAAACTTCTTCTAGGCCAGGAAGGCAGCTGATAAAGAGATTAGTATGTTCCATTAGCCATTATGTAAGAAAAGGATTACGTCGCCATCTTTTACTATATACTCGCGCCCTTCAGCACGCGCTTTGCCATGCTCTTTTGCCCCTACTCTTCCGTTATACTGAACAAAGTCATCGTATGCTATCACTTCAGCACGAGCAAAGCCTTTAGCAATATCTGTGTGGATCTTTCCTGCAGCATCAACCGCATTCATCCCTTTGTGAATAGTCCAGGCGCGCGTTTCTATCTCCCCTGTTGTCAAAAAGGTAATTAGCCCAAGCATCTCAAAAGATGCCTTAACAAGGCGCTGTAAGCCAGATTCCTGCAGGCCTAATGACTCTAAAAACTCTTTTCGTTCTTCAACAGGTAGCTGAGCAATTTCTTCTTCAAGCTTTGCGCATATTGGAATGACGAGGTTGCCTTCTTTTGCTGCGTACTCGCGCACCATCTGCACATACTTGTTGTCCATAGCCGGAAGGTCGCTTTCAGACACGTTTGCAGCGTATAGCACCTTCTTTTGCGTCAAAAATGGGTATGCCTGTAAGAGTAGCTGTTCTTCGGCATTTAATGACATAGTGCGAACGGGTTTAGAATCTTCTAGATGCTTTTGGACCTTACTAAGCACATCAAAAGTAGGCTGTAGGTCTTTTCTAGTCTTAAGCTGCTTTTCAATTTTAGACAGGCTATTTTCGCACGATGCTAAATCAGCTAAAATAAGCTCAAGGTTTATGATTTCAATATCTTCAATCGGGTCGACACGGCCTTTTACGTGGATAACGTCGCCAGATTCAAAGCAGCGCACCACGTGCACAATAGCGTCAGTCTCTCTGATGTGCGATAAGAAGGCATTTCCTAGCCCCTCGCCCTTTGAAGCGCCTTCTACAAGGCCTGCAATGTCCACAAACTCTGTTGTGGCATAGATGAGGCGGTTTGTTTTAGAGATCTTTGCAAGCACAGCAAGACGCGGATCCAAAACTTCTACACTGCCCTTGTTAGGGTCAATGGTGCAGAACGGGTAGTTTGCAGCTGGTGCTTGATTTGCAGTAACGGCATTAAATAGTGTCGATTTGCCAACATTTGGCAAGCCCACTATGCCACAGGATAATCCGGCCATGTAGTCTCCTCCACTCGTGCCCGTGCCCCGTACCCCTGCCCGCATGCTCGAAAAATCGGGCAGGGGCAGGGGCACGGGCACGAGCGTAAAAGTGATATATGTTACAGGAAACTTGGCTTATTTCTCCATTTAAAGATTTTACTTGACTCTACTGTGAGAGAGGAATATACTTAAAATAGAGGGGAATATTGAGATCTCTGTTGAAATAGTCGGGGGATCTCGCCTATTATGCTGTCTAGAGGTAAAGGGTGAACTAATGGCCGAAAAAACCGAAAAAGCCACGCCGAAAAAGCTACGAGACGCAAAGAAAAAAGGGCAAATTGCAAAGTCCCAAGACTTTCCTGCTGCCTTTACCTTCGTCGTGTCTGTTATGGCTACCCTTTTTCTTTCTGGAAGCCTCTTCCAGCAGATGTCATCGGTTCTTGTATCCACATTTAAGGCTTCTAGTGAGCCCGACCTCATAAACGTCATCACCTCATGGTTCATGCAGGCGTTTTACATTATCTTTACCTGTAGCATGCCGATTATGGTAGCTGTAGCCTTTGCCGGCACCATAGTGACCTTTTTGATTCAAGGACCCGTCTTTGCCCCGGAAGTTTTTAAGTTTGACATAAAGAAATTTAACCCCGTAGACAACCTAAAGGCCAAGTTTAAGATGAAGACTTTCGTGGAGCTTTTAAAATCGCTCCTCAAGATCTTTATCGCTACCTATATCGTCTACCAGGTCGTCTATTCAAGCTTACCCGTACTTATCAAAACAGCGGGATTACCCCTTATCGCCTCCGTGAAGATCTTTGTCTACTTCCTAGAAGAAGTGGTGATGAAGGTGGGATTATTCTTTGCTGCTGTATCTATCTTTGACCTTGCCTACCAAAAACACAACTTTGGCAAGGAGATGATGATGGAAAAATTCGAGGTCAAGCAGGAATATAAAGATACCGAAGGTAACCCCGAGATCAAAAGTAAGCGTAAACAAATTGCCCACGAAATCGCCTTTAGCGAAGGTCCGGGTGCAGGAGCCGCACGCGCTAAAGCTGTGGTAACAAACCCCACTCACCTTGCCATTGCCCTCGGTTTTGATAAAGAACTTGACGCTGCCCCTTATATTTTAGCTATGGGACGTGACTTTTTAGCTGAGAAAATAATAAAAATAGCCGAAGATAATAAGGTTCCTATTGTGCGCAATATCACTTTAGCGCATAAGCTGTGGGAAGAGGGCAAGTTGTACGAATACATCCCCGAGGACTCTTACGAGACCGTGGCTGAAATTCTACGATGGATAGCATCTTTGGAAGATGACCCCACAATAACTACATCACCAACTTTGCAAATGTAAGAGAACAATGCGAACTATATTGCTAAAAATCAGGCAGATTCTCGACGGAGTAACAGCTCGCTTAGGCGGAGACCGCTCCCTAGACACCGTACAACGCTCATCAGACTTGGTGCTCGCGTTAGTGCTTACCTTAATCATCGGTATGTTGATCCTTCCACTACCACCGGAAGTTATCGACTACTTGATTGCGTTTAACCTGACAGCATCTGTTGCGCTGCTCATGGTGGCACTTTATATCCCAAGTGCTGTACACCTTTCGATATTTCCGTCGTTGCTACTCTTTACAACACTCTACCGCCTTGCGCTAGATATTGCCGCAACGCGCCAGATCCTTCTACACGCTGATGCGGGTAAGGTTATCTTATCGTTCGGTCAGTTTGTGGTTGGAGGTAACTTTGTTGTCGGCGGCGTGATCTTTTTGATCATCACCTTAGTAAACTTTATCGTTATCGTTAAGGGTGCTGAGCGCGTTGCTGAAGTTGCTGCCCGCTTTACCTTGGACGCTATGCCCGGTAAGCAGATGAGTATTGATGCCGACATGCGCGCAGGAACGATAGACAACAACCAAGCCCGCGAAAGGCGCTTAGCCCTGCAAAAAGAATCGCAGCTCTATGGTGCTATGGACGGTGCCATGAAGTTCGTTAAGGGTGATGCCATCGCAGGTATCATCATCACCACCATCAACGTTATTGGCGGTTTGATCATCGGTATGACGCAGATGGGCATGACAGCCGGTGAAGCTGCTGCTACCTTCTCGCTTCTTTCTATCGGTAACGGCCTTGTTTCGCAGATCCCGGCGCTCCTTATTTCTATCACTGCCGGTATCGTGACAACGCGCGTGTCTAGCGACACCAAAAATACAAACCTCGGTAGTGAAATCTCCGGGCAGCTATTTAAGCAGCCAAAAGCTATTATGATATCAGCCGGTATCGTCATGGGCCTTGGCGTGATTCCAGGCTTTCCTGTTGCACCATTTACCCTCTTAGCTGCAGGTCTTGGCCTTCTTGGCTATGCACTATGGTCTCAAGAACAAGGCGAAGCTCCGGGAACGACTCCCGGTGGCGTTACAACGCCAGGCTCCCCAATGCCATCTGCAACTATGGAATCTGCGGCTGTTGAAACCCCCGTTCGTGGCCACAAGGCTATTACCGGCGGTGGTATAGACTCCTACGCCTTAACACTACCTGTAGTGCTTGAAGTAGGTAAAGGTTTATCGATCGACATCCAAAAAAGTGGCAAAAGCCAAAGCTTTATCGACCAGATGATCCCGCGGATGAGACAGGCACTCTACGCAGACCTTGGCGTACGCTTTCCTGGCGTACACGTACGTACAGACTCTCCAAACGTTGGACCTGATGAGTACCTCATTCACCTTAACGAAGTGCCGGTAGTGCGCGGTAAAGTTGTTGAAAACTTCTACCTTACAAACGAAAACGAAGATAACCTCAAGCGCTATAACCTCCCCTTTGTAAGCTACAAAAACTCTCTTGGCTTGCCATCGCTATGGGTAGAAAACAAGTATAAAGAAGTACTTGATAAAGCAGGTATCAGGTCGTGGAACTCTCTAGAAGTGATGATTCTGCACCTTTCATACTTCTTTAGACACTATGCAAATGAGTTTTTGGGCATTCAGGAGATGAAGTCTTGCCTAGAGTTTATGGAAAAGTCATTCCCAGACCTCGTACGCGAAGTAACAAGGCTTATTCCCCTACAAAAGCTCACAGATATCTTCAAAAGACTTACTCAAGAGCAGATATCTATTAAAGACCTAAGAACAGTTCTAGAATCACTTAGCGAATGGGCACAAACCGAAAAAGACCCCGTACTTCTTACTGAATATGTGCGCTCATCATTAAAGCGCTATATTAGCTACCGCTACTCTCAAGGGCAGTCAGTACTATCTGTCTACGTGCTAGACCCTGAAATTGAAGACCTTGTCCGCGGTGCTATCAAGCAAACATCAGCTGGGTCATACCTAGCCTTAGACCCAGACTCTGTGCAGCTTATCTTACAAGCCGTGCGCACGACAGTGACAGCCCCACCCCCTGGTGGCCAGCACCCAGTGATACTTACGGCGATTGACGTGCGAAGATTCGTCCGCAAACTTATTGAGCTTGAATTCCCCGATATTTCGGTGGTCTCCTACCAGGAGATCGTGCCTGAAATACGCATTCAGCCACTTGGACGTATACAGATATCGTAATATAAGGAGGAGGTACAGCTATGACAGGCGATATTTCAGACCTCCTCAAACAAGGGCTTTCATCTTCTGGCGACTTTGACGTAGAGGCAATACTTGCTAAAGCAGAACTTGAAATTGCAGAGACTGAAGTTGCCCAGCAGGTAGAAACTGCAGACAGCCTTAAAGAAGCCTTTGAAGAGTCTGTCAACCCCTTGTCGCGAGGTCTGCAAAAATCAGAAAAAAGCCTTGAAGACCAAAAGACGCGCCTTTCTCGAACAGAACTTCAAAGACTCGAAGCAAAAGTTGTTGGCGTTAAAGATAGCGAAGAGTCCGCCGACAAGTTCTGTCACGACAACCCCGAGTTTAAAAAGCCCATACTGCTGCTCTTACTCGACAAGATTAAAGACTGTAAGAGTAAAGAAGAGATCCTAAACATCCTCAAACAGTTTTACCCCGACCCCACGCTTGCTGATGAAGCCCTGAGATTCTTGTCAGAAAACACGCTAGGCGACCTCAAGAAGATGGTCGAAGAGGCAAAATCCTTCTTCGAAGAAAACTTTGGCCGCGAAATTAAAGCCGGCGCCAACATTGCTGAAGAAGTACAGAAATACGTCACAGCAGGTCTTGGAACGCCTACTCGCCTTCGCGATATGTACCGCGATATAACAGGTAACCCACGAGATCCTGTGGTGCTCTTTTTGGAGTTTTCAGACCGCTTTCCTTATAAAGAACTACGTAAAGTTCTTGGCTTTTTATTTCACTCCCTGGGCGCGGACCTTAAAAGCCAAGGCCCCTCTATTGAGCCTGGCATGCTCTCTCGCCTTTTGCAGGAAGTGCGCTCGCTACAAGCCGTTATGGGCGTCTATCAGTTCTTTAAGGCACGCACCAAACTCATTAGCTTTCTCTTTGAGCGAGAAGGCCTTGAAATGCCCAAAAACTTAGACTTTGAGCTACTTGCCAAGCAGTTTGTGATGCTCTTACAAGAGCGCTATCCAACAGGCGACAAAGTCTTGCAGATGGCTACAAAGCTTGGCATAGACAAGTGGATACTAGCTAAAATTATCGTCTTCAGCCAGCTTAGAGACGCTATTCGCGAAGTTGCCCTAAACCAGCTCTATAGAAGCGTGCAGCACCGCGATGAGCTTTATAATGCAATACTAGAAGCCCTTGAAGCGCTAGAAGAAGAGCTTGATGAATACCGCGAAAAAGAAGAAGAACAGCGCGAGCGTGAACAGAGCATCGAAGATGAAGATGAAGAAGAAAAAGATAAAGGCAAAAAAAAGTAGGTGTAGGTGTAACGTATGGTAAAAGAGCAATTTTCGACTATCCTTGAAGACCTTGGCAAGATCATGAACATGAAACTCGCTCCAGATAGAAATAACGCCTGCCAGATTCAAGCCGCAAACGGCCTCATGGTACATATGGAACCAGATAGCGCCGGCGAGCGCATTATGTTTGTAAGCGACCTTGGCGTACCCCCGCCAGGACGCTACCGCGAAAACCTCTTTCGCGAGGCTTTAAAAGCAAACGGCCTCCCCTTGCCCCGCCAAGGCATCTTTGCCTACAGCAAAAAAAAGGACTCTTTAGTCCTCTTTGACAGCCTTTTTTTAGACGACCTCACAGGCCAGCTCGTAGCAGACTTTCTAAAGCCCTTCATGCAAAAGGCCGAACTCTGGCGCGCAAGTATCCCAAAAGGCGAAGTCCCTTCGTTCACCAGCAACGAGCTTTCGTTTGGCACAAGCCCCGGCGGCAGCGGCATGTTTGGCCTCTAAAAAAAACAGGATCGGCAGGATCTGGCAGGATCGCTTCGCGGCAGGATGCAAGATTTGCTCTCAATGATAATAACGATAGCTTTTCTTTGATCGTTTACAGCTATTGTACATATCCTGCCGCGAAGCGATCCTGCCAGATCCTGCCGATCCTGTTTTTTTATTTATCACACACTTGATGCGTTGTTTGGCTATATCTACCCCAATAGTGTCAACTTAAGGCCCGGTTTTTGATCTTGATCTATTTTTTTAAAGAACTACGTAGAAGAGAAAGATTAAGATCAAGATCGAGATTAAGAGAAAAATCCTTAAGTTGACACCATTGACACCTACCCCTTGTAGTTTATACCCACATTGGAGTATGAAAAGGCAAAATAGGTACACACAATGCAGCCGCTCGCATCGTTCAGGCAATGGCAAAAAATTGGCATGAAAAGCCACAAAGGTATTGCTCTTCCCCTCTTTTCTATACGAAATCCCAAAAGCCATGGCATCGGTGAGTATTTAGATCTTGTGCCGCTTATTAGCTGGTGTAAAGATATTGGCTTTAGCGTGATTCAGCTTTTGCCCCTTAATGACTCAGGGCATGATCCTAGCCCATATTCCGCCCATAGCGCTATGGCCTTGCACCCAATTTATCTATCTCTTAGTGCCCTGCCGTTTGTTGATGAGCTTGAGACGATAACGACGAGCAACACTTCAAAGCGCGTGGAATATCACAAGGTACTAGATGCTAAGGAAGCCTTTTTAAAACGCTATATAAATCGCAATCGAAAACGGCTTAAAGAGCTTGATGGCTATAAAGAGTTTGCCGAAGAAGCATGGCTTGATGGCTACGCACGCTATAAAGTGCTTAAAAGCCTAAATAACGAAAAAGCATGGTGGGACTGGAAAAATATTCCAAATTCTCTTGATCCCGATGAAATAGAACATCACAAGCTTGTACAGTTTTTATGCATGCAACAGCTATCTGAAGTAAAAAAAGAGGCAGAGCGCCACGGCATTTTTATGAAGGGCGATATCCCCATTCTCATAAACCGCGACTCTGCGGATGTCTGGCAGTATCCGGAGCTTTTTGATCTATCGCTGCAGGCGGGTGCACCGCCAGATTTTTATAGCCAAGAGGGCCAAAACTGGGGCTTTCCTCTTTATCGCTGGGATATGCTCGAACATACAGACTATAGCTTTTGGAAAAAGCGGCTTGAGATTGCCCAAAAATTTTATCATATATACCGTCTTGATCATATTGTAGGCTTTTTTCGCATATGGGCAATACCAGAAGGCAAGCCTGCTAAGGAGGGCTTTTTCTTTCCGCAAGATGAAAACCTCTGGATTCCTCAAGGCGAAAAGATCTTGCGCATGATGCTAGACTCATGTGAAATGCTGCCGATAGGCGAAGATTTGGGCAATGTGCCCCCAAGCGTTCGCGACACGATGACACGCCTTGGCATATGCGGCACAAAAGTTATGCGCTGGGAAAAGCACTACAACACCGATAACTCATTTATAAAGATAGATGAATATCCAACGATGAGTATGACTACTCTTTCTACTCACGACTCTGAACCACTAGAGATATGGTGGGAAGCATTTGGCGCTGATGCAAAAGCCTTTAGCGAAATACTCAACATCACCTACACCCCCCTTCTACACCCTGAGACTAGGCAGAATGTCCTTCAAAAAAGCCATCAAACAGCAAGCCTCTTTCACATAAACCTCCTACAAGAATACCTCGATGTCTTTAGCGAACTAACCTGGGAAAATCCCGATGATGACCGCATCAACATCCCCGGCAAAGTCCTTGATCGCAACTGGACATACCGTTTTAGACCCACCCTCCAAGAAATAACCTCTCACAAGGCCTTACGTGATTTTTTGATTAGCATATGATTTTTTTCTTGCATAAATAATCTGAAATATGATTTTTAGAACCTAAAATGAAATAGGTACTAACAAATCACTTAAAGAGAAATTATAAGCATGAAAAACAAAATCTTATCGCTACTAATTGGAGTAATGAGCCTTGTATTAGAAGCATCCGCTGATACAAGAAGTCCCGTAATATACATGGGGCCACGAGCTCCAACTGAGTGCCCTAACTGCACGCACTGTAATACCTGTCATGTTTGCCCTACAGGTCCTACAGGACCCACCGGCCCACAAGGGCCTGAAGGTCCACGCGGAATGCGCGGTGTTACCGGGCCAACCGGAGCCACTGGTGCAACAGGTGCCACCGGCAATACAGGACCTACTGGTCCTACTGGACCTAAAGGTGCAACCGGTGATACTGGTGCTACCGGTGATACCGGCACAACTGGAGCAACGGGAGCAACAGGTCCAACAGGGACTGCCGGAGCTACAGGTGCAACCGGAGATACAGGACCAACTGGACCTACAGGGCCAAGCGGCGCTGCTGGCGCTACAGGATCAGTAGGACCAACAGGTTCTAGCGGCGCTACTGGAGCTACCGGACCAACAGGCACAGCCGGTGTAACTGGAGCAACGGGCGCAAGTGGCCCAACAGGTGCTTCTGGCGTTACAGGACCAACAGGGCCTGCCGGACAAAATGCTGCTATTTCATCTATATTGCTATGGAGCGCAGTAAGCCAGCCAAAAGAAATAGACAATACAAATCCTGTCTTTGAAGAAGTTGGATTTGAACAGCCAATGATCGGACCGGGTACGGACTGGACAGTAGATCCATCTACGATAGAAGCAACTGGTACTGCATCAATAACAAGTGGCTCAGCAAGCATCACGTTGACTGTAGCAACAGGTACTGTTACTGCTAACCAGTATATTAGCGGCCCAGGTATTGTCCCTGGAACGATTATCCAGTCTCAAACATCAGGCCCAACCGGCGGCTCTGGCGTATACGTTGTCAATAACACACAAACACAAACATTGGCAGGTATACCATTTGATGTAATGCAATATAACACATTCTCATCAACAAATTCTGGATGGTATTTAATGACCTATAAATTTGATGTTCGTGCTGCCGATGGAGTCACTGGAGGAAGCATCATGCGCGCTGCTGCTGCTTTGTTACTCGATGGTCTAGAAGTTCCAGGTTCTGGTTCTGCTGCCGAATCACCTTATAGTAACAACCACCAGTACTCAATCTCTAACACAGTTCTTGTGCACTACACAGCAGGCCAAAAGCTTGCATTACAGTGGTGGGCAGGGGTGTATAACGGTAGCAACGTATTGCAACCAAGCGTAGCCGGTCTATCAATAGGACCTGCTACAACTACTAATGAGGAGCCTTGGATTCCGGCCAAATTTAGCCCAGATAGTGCCAACGTGACAACTGTCACTTCAACGGTCAATCTACCTGCTACAACGATACCAGTTGTGGACGCAACGGCCTTTGCATCGTCCGGAACGATTTATGCTGTTACTTCTGGTGGCGTGCAAGCAATCACATATACCGGAACGACGGGAACGTCATTTACAGGCTGTTCTGGAGGTGCTGGAACATTGGTTTCCAACGCATCAAATGCCCGCACTACGATCTCTGACAACCCTAACGGCGTCTTTGACGAAGCAACTGCAACAATGGTAATTACGCGTATAGTAGATGACGCTTAATCTAACAGCATTTTTGCAATGATCCTAGGGGCCGCTATGTAAAAATAGCGGCCCCTTCTCTTTTTTACATAAGAGGCTCACCCTCTTGATCAGGAACTTCTCTTGCTCTTTTTGCACAGGGGCTAGTAACTCGGCCAAATAAAACACCAAAAGCAAAAGTAGTCACGTTTGTTGCCACCCAAGAGACGGTGCCTAAGGCGTTATAACCTTCTATTGCAGCTTCAAGAGAGTCGTGAAGACTACTATTAGAGCCTATCGCATAGACTGCAGGCTCGGCATAATTTCTTATGACAATCACTGTCAATGCAAGGCTTGCACCAAAGATAAGCACTGCTGCCCCCATGCCAATTGAATAAGCCTTTATTTTACAGCAAAATTCATCATCGCTTATTTGTTCATTTGGATTTCCGGTACAAGGAAAGAGCCTGCCAAGGGCAACACCCGTAAGAGCGCTTAGAGCGGGACTTGCTGCCAATACAAATGGTACTGCCATACCAGAATAGGTAACAATTCTTCCTGCATGCCAGCAGGTACTCTTTACAGCATTTTGGCAACTAGCGCCTAGCTCTCTAATCCCCGCTTGCTCCCATTTTTCAAGTATGGGAGCCATAATGGTTCCCGCTAACGACGCCGCACCAGTAACTAAAGACCATACCATATATATATCCACATTTTTATAATTACACTTATCATATTACTTAGTTATGTCTAAGACCGCAATTCTTGTTTGTACATTTTACGAACTATATGATACAACTAAGACATGTTGCCATTAGGACAAGACTGTAAATGTTACGAATATGAAAGCGCATGGCCCCTTTCTGCTAGGGTACAGCGTGAGCTCTCCTTTTGTTTAGAGTACCCGCAAGTTACTTGTGTTCGAAATCGAATTGCAAACCTAATGAGAAGACATTGCATTAGCTATCTTTCTTACACAGAAAAAAAAGGTAATTCTTTATCTTTTGTGTCCTACACTGCGCGCTTTAGTGGCATTCGCCTTGAAATAGCCATGACAGCTACGGGCATGGCCCCTCCTTCAGCAATCATTAAAGTATACTACCTTCCCAGTCTACAAGCCGTTTCAAACTGGTGTCGCAATAAACTGTAGCATAATTAGACAAGTACCGTAACTTTACGTTTTGCGCACATAGACGTAGTGAACCAGGCTGCTCCGATAACAATAATTGATCCGAAACACACCCCAAGAGCGCCATACTGATATGAAACCATAGTACTAGTTAACGACTTGCAAACATCTGTTGTGTTAGTGGCAAGGCATCTTCCTGCTAGATCCGCCGCATCTTTTGCAACAGAAGAAAAAATGCCTTCACGCACAAATCCACCAATTGATGCTGTTCCGGTTATAAAAATTCCAATTTTTGTAACAGGGCTCATTCAGAACCTCGACTGGCTAATCTGTCAAGCTCTCGTTTATCGATGACACTAATATCTCGTCTTTTTATATCGTACACAACAGCAGTAAGAACTGCCATACCTACGAGCTTGAGTACAAATCCGGCAATATTTTTTCCATAAAGATCTGAAGCGAGATCTGCACACATCTGGGAAGAATAGTGGCCTTTCAGATAGTCATCATACGGACAAAGCCGTCCAAAGACCTCTGTTGCATTACACGCTGCATGCCATAGTAGAGAGCCTCCAGCAGTCAGTGCCCCAAAGAGTATTACGCCACATGGCCCGACATAGTTATTAACTTGCATACCACCCTCAAATAAAATAATAAGAATAGCCAAAAATGGCTTTTGCTAACACCGTAATTGTTACGGTGTTTTTGTTATGGGCTACACAAGTACAATTGCTTCAAAAAAACAAGGTGTTATATGCGTATTTTGCTGCTAGTTCTTCTTTCACTTGTTCATGTTCTTTCTGCAGACGTGCAGCTTAAAAATGGATATAAGGTGTTTACAAAACGTGTGGGAGAGGGACCCATCACAATACTTGCACTACATGGCGGCCCTGGGTGTAGCTACGAGTATTTAGAGTGCCTTGAAAAGCACCTACCAAAAGACAAATTCCAGATTATCTATTACGACCAACTAGGCTCCTATAACTCTGACAAACCGGAAGATACCCGACTTTATACATTAGAGCGCTTTTGTGATGAGGTAGAAGAGGTGCGCCTGGCACTTGGCCTTAAAGACTTTTACCTCTTTGGCCAATCCTGGGGAGCACTTTTAGCAATGGAATACACCATAAAGCATCAGGAGCACATTAAAGGCCTGATTTTATCCAATATAACGGCAAGTATTGACTCGTATGAAAGCTACATTAACGAGCTTCGAAGCAAGCTACCCCAAGAAATTCAGGACAAGCTGCACTATTATGAAGCTCGGGGTGACTACGCCAATAGCGAATATGAAAAAGTGATGTTTGAAGAAGTCTATACGCGACATGTTTGCCGCCTTACTCCTTGGCCAGAGCCAGTACTACAAGCCTTTTCACATATTAACCCAAAGGTCTATCAAACAATACAGGGCCCTAACGAATTTGTTATCACAGGCAACATCAAGGGTTGGGACCGATGGAATGATATTCATACAATTACAGTACCCACCCTCATTCTTTGCGGCAGGCACGATACTATGAACCCCGCAGATACCATCCACATGGGCAAGCTTATACCCAATTCCACGGTAAAAATCTGCGAAAATGGCAGCCACCTGGCTATGTATGACGATGCAGATACCTACTTTCAAGCTTTAGTACAGTGGTTTATTGATGCACAAAATTAAACAATATATTATACCCTAAAGAAAGGGAGTATATATGGCTATTGGCGATAATGCAGCTAATGTGTTTAGAGATCTTACAAATGACCTTTCTAAATGGGATAGTATAGGTTCTATTACTGGGGTTAGTAGCACGCCGGCAACTGATGACAAAATACGAGCAGCCCTTAAAAAAAGCACTATTTTAGAAAGTTCATATACTCAAAGACAAGCAACAGCAAAACATATTGACGCCTTTGTTAGGTCTTTTTCGCATAGTAAACCAGAAGCTACAAAAGAGGCATTAAGCACGCTACTAACGCTACGCTCTATGCTTATTGCAGTAGCTAATAGTGAGGTCTTTAAGGATTTAGAAACTGTCGGTCTTAAAGACGTTAAAGACGAACGTAGAGGCATTGCAGAGCAAATTGCCAAAATTGATACTGTAATATTTGATATTGGCTCTACACTGCAAAGTCAGAGTAAAAACAAAGAAAATCATGAGGCTACAAGCCCTATTGCCTCTCTCAAAGATCCTGAGCAAAACCAAGTAATAGCAAAAAAGATGCAGACTGATCCTGATGTTGCTAGATGGCCAGAGGATTTTAAAAACCCTGAACTTATTCCCGGCATTCTGATCCAAAAAGCGCTTCAAGGAACGTCAGCAACTAGTTTTAGCCCAAGTGACGAAGAGATGCCTACACAGCTAAAAAGAGATCTACCAAGTTTAGCGGGATTTAGTGTAAATGGAAAAACCGAATTCTCAACTACAGCGACATATGAACTTAACCCTAAAACAGCCTATAAAAACTTCTGCGCTGCGTGCCGCACAAAAGTAGGTGAAGAACAGGGAAATAGAGTTGCCTATACTATTGGCGCTATTATGAACCAGGGCTTTTTTGCTGACCTTATGAGCAAGGTAATGCTCTTAGACGTTCCACACCCAAAAGACGTTACTATTTTTCCTACGGGCGGTGAACAGCTATGGTCAGTAAACTTACGAGGAGACAATGTAGTAATCACTTTGAAAACCGTCTTTGCCTATAAAGATCCGATTGAACCCAAGTCTGATTACGGCGCCTTCATTGCCAAAAGACAGGTCGAAATCCCGGTAAGTGAACTTATGCGAACAGATCTAGCTACAAAACCCCTTACAAATGTTGCAGTAACAGACACCTATTCTCGCCACATCTCAAGTGCTGCCTACGCAGATGTAGTTCTCCCCTACTTTTAGGCGAGTTTTATTATCCCATCAGACTGTATCAGTGGTATTTGGGCTTTGATTTTATCCACGATAAAATCTAGGCATGGCTTTATAAGAGCTTTGACATCATCCCAATGCTCATTTTCAACGCCTATACAAATAGACTTAGCCCGCTTCATGACAGGCTGGTATACTGTAGGCAAACGATTCATCACCCAGTCTGCTGCCGCGGGTTTTGATCTAATCGCATCTGTTTCTAGCGTACTCCAGATTCGCGCGTAGGTAAGTAACACATTGCGAGTATCATGGTCAATATCAGTAGCTAGCCGATCTACGTCATGAAGCATTGCCCTCATAAAATCGTGATATGGCACAGGTGCAAGTACCTCTTGGGGCTCTAGTCCCCATAAGGTTTGGCTCTTTAATAAAACTTGAGTAATAATTAACGCAAGATCAGCCATTTCATAGGTCTGCCATGGCTCAATCACACCATCCTCAAATGTTTGACGCAGCCAATCGCCATACTGAAAATCAAAATAGGGCGGGTAGCGCCAAGGATTGATCTTAGCCTGTTCTACAATAGTCATTTCAAGGGGTAATTTTGTACTTTTCATGTAAACCCCAGAAATCTGCAGGAGACTAGCAACTAATTTGGCTTTTTCTTCTAAAGTTGAAGCGCGATTCGTAACAACAAACAGGTCAATGTCACTATATTTTTGCAAGCCGCCAACAAGTGATGATCCGTATAGGTAAACGGCTAAAAGATCAGCCCCAAATACTGTTTTTACTAATTCTACACTATCTGTAAGTTGCTCATGCATCAGGCTCCTCTGGGGTCGGTCCTGTGGATTATATCGGAGACGCTTTTTTGATTAAAGCCCTTAAAGCCCTGTTTGCGCTCGAGGTTTTCGAGGTGACTGCCAATAGCACCCTCTTCGCGAAAGCGTGTGGCCTGCTTTTCGGTGATGAGGCCTTTTCTCAGAAGGCGCTCTATGCGAAGTTCTTCTACTTTCCACCGTTCACCTTCGGTAAACGCCTGGCGAAGATAGGGAAGATCAGTGAAGGGCGACATAACGCCAATACCCTTTGTTGTAAGGTCATCTCGCAGCTTTTCAAAGCTAAACTGCGCTTCTAGGTGGTGCATGCCGGCTCGCAAAATGGACTCGCCGTGAAGGGCGCACCAAAGGCCCACAGTGCCAAGCTCAGGTAGTTCTTCAAGAGTGTTATGGGCAAAATCGCCATCTACTTCGGCAGGAGAAAGGTCTACATCTAAAAAAAGCACAAGCCTTGCTAGTGCATGTTCCATCACCTGTGCACCCCAGCCAGCTTCAGAGCCGGCATAAAAGCGTTCTCTACAGTGAAAGCCCAGAATTTCAAATAGTCGCACTAGCTGGCGAAAGTAGCGCCGTGATGAGCGAAAGGTATGGTGGTCGTGGTTTGCCCAGCCAAGGCCTAAGTGGTCCTGACGCATCTTTTGTGTTCCGCCGGCAAGGTTTTTTGATTGCCAGTAGCGTCGTTCAACATCAAGCACTATCCAAGCTGCCATCCCCTGGCCTACGCTTTCTACAATCTCTTCAGCAAGGGTTATTGCCTGCAGCATGCCCTCATCTTCAGCCTCTTCAGTCATCTGATGGCGCGGCCTTGTCTGCCACTTTTCATAGCTTGCAAAAATCTTGTCTAGCTCTCCCTCACGCAGGGTAATAGGCTCCATAGATATGACTCCGCGCCGCTCGACAACATAGACATAGACGCCTTGCTCTTTAGAAATCGAAGCCCGACGAAACTGCGAATAGCTTGATCCTTCTATCCATGTTGTAATCCCCTGACACATCAGAAATTCGGCAATGCTTTCAACAGCTAGGCCAATGCCAATAAAAGGATGTGATGAATCCTTAACAACAACTAAAGGCAGCTTTGCGCCAGGATGCTGAAAAACGCGATATAAGGGCGTTGCAAGCTCAGAAACATAGCCGCATTCATCTAGTTCTTGCTGCAACTTTTCTGAATGCCCAAGCTCGATATGGTCTACCCAGTCAATAAGCCGTGTGCTTGCCTCTTCATAAAGGCGCTTTTCAAGTTGGCGTAAGAACTGATTTTTTTCTAAACATGCGTCGAGCGTTTTCACAATAAGCTCTTCAGCTTTTGGCTGGCAGAGCCACTGAAATGGCTTTTCTTCCTTTTCTTGCATAGACGAACACCTTATATGTTTCTCGTACCCTATCAATTTCAGCCATTTTACACAACGACTAGCTGGCTGCTTTTAAGGATGAGATCCACTGCAGTATTCCACCCTTTTTGACTACAGTACAAGATTGGTGTCATCCCATTTCTATCGATGATATTGGCATTTACGCCAGCATGAATGAGCTGCAGCACAACCTGCTCTCCAGTAATGCCAACGCCTTTTTCAGAAGCAAGTAAGAGGGCTTTTTCACCTTGAGTCTGGACATCTTTTAAGAAAGGCAACAAATAAGCAACGACATGTAGAGCATCTATACCACATACAGCCTCTTCTAAAGCCTTTTTCAAATAGGGTTGACTTATGTTACCGGTAAAAATATGTACAAGCTGAACGGTAGGCTCAAACGTTCTATTACATGCCGTAACAAATGTCTCTGCTTTTGCTTCATCAGATTCAATATATGAATTAAAAATAACCCTTGCACATGATACATGGTTATGCTGAAGCGCCTGAAGAAATGCAAGCTGAATACCCTTAACCGTCTTAAAGCCATTTAATGTTAACCATACGATCGAGTTAATTTGATTATATGCTGCAGCAGCCTGTAAAGCAATTTCAGTATGTGGCTCTAAAAGTGCTTTTACATGTGAAAATGTGTCTAAAGTGGCTATTTGCCCCCCGTTTACAGCGGCTATAAAGGCAAATTCAAGATTAGTAAAGCCATCTGGCACTGCCCTCAAAAGTTCCCATACAAGGGTGGCATGCCCCTGCATGCTTGCATAGACTACAGCTTTTTTAAGCTCTTGGGCTTTCGTATATCCATAAGAAAGTAGAGCCCGCATAGCTTCTAGCCGCCCCAAAGCTGCTGCCAAATTTAGTGCAATTGTACTTCGTTGTAGACGCCAAGATGCTGCCCGTAAAAAGAGGATAGAGTCTGCATCATTGTCCTTTACAGCCCTAAATAATTCTTCCTCTATCTCGTCGTCAGAAAACAGGTGCAAGAGGTGCTGACATTCATAAAAAAAGGGACGCGTATCAAATGTCTGCCAAAAGGCAAACTTCTTTTTTCCAAAGCAATACGCATCTACAACACGAGCAGGAACCCCATTATGAGGCATAAACCTATTTGCAAGCCTATTTCGAAAAGAAAATTCAGCTTGCGATAGTGTGACAGCACGAATACACTCTACCCTCGAAGGTTTTTCTCCAGAAAATGGCACACGTAATGCAGAACGTTTGCTCCTATCCCCTATCGTTACTTTTTCACCGTAGATAAGATAAAATGCATGGGTATCGATAACAAGTGTAAGCTTTGAATCCTTTTTTAGAACTACAGGAAGGCTGTATTCGTTACGGCGTACAGATTCTACAAGGGGCAAGTGTGCTTGAACAAGACCCTCAATCGAACTGTAATTTTTAGTAAGTTGTAAAAACGCTAATTGATAGTCTAAACTGTCTATTCTACGTATTGCAGTAAAATTCATTTATATTAATACCCAACAAAGAAGTTGGGCATTAATTCTACTCGGCAATAGTATTACCTTCAACAACCCACTGCCAACGATTGCCAGTTGCACACCCTTCAATTTGAGACTGAATAGGCGTATCGATTTTGTAGTGTTTTGCGCAGGAAATAAACTGGTTATCTTTGATGACTATTTGTGCATCTGTACCAGTCAAGTTACCAGAAGCATTAAAATAGACACCTGAGCGATAGACATTTTTAAATATGCAGTTTGAAACTTCATTTATCCCCATGTCGTAGTTTCCACGGTCCGGATAGTGTGAGTTATTAGCGTTAACCTGAAAAAAGGCAATAGCATCGCTAGACTTTATATTTTCAAAAAGGCAGTTTTTTATCACGCCTGCAAGGTAGCCTCCACCATATATCATCGGCTGAATAGCTCTAGAATTACGCGTATTTGTAAACTGACAGTCTGAAATTTCATATTCGCGTCTGTACGTCTCTGAAACAAAGGACGTGCTTACAGAATCACCACATCCCATCAAGATATCGCGCGCATTGTTATCAAAGCTTGAATTGCGCAGTATAAAGGTCCCACTTTTTGTATTAAATGGCTGAATACCCGACTTTACAGTAGCACCGCCAAAAAAGCTAATGGCGCCCCATAGGCCAAAATCCCTTGACGTAGATGATGGGTTATAGTCAAATGGAAGCTCTTGTTTAGATCTATTACATCTATTGATGCTGCAATTTTCTATTGTAAGGTTTTGCGCATTTAAAGCCTCGACACCGGCGCGAAAGCTTGAAACGATGGTAATACCCGAAATTGTATTATCGCCATTTGCTACAATGACATCTCCATTATGCTGGATGCTATCTTCGTTTACTAAAAGACATCTTGCACGATCTTCACCTTCGATGCTCTGGCCATCTTTGAGGGCAATACCACCTCCAATTGGCGTTTCAGAAGCAAGAACCTTCAAGACTGTCCAGCTTACATCCTCTTCTGCCTGCTGAAAAGAACTATAGGGATGCTCTAGACTGCCATCTCCACCATCAAGACTTCCGCCCTGAATATATTTCGTATCTGCAAATCCATAGCTTGTTAATGCAAGTAATCCCAATAAAAATATACGCATAACAACCCCCTTATGTATATTAACTAATCTATACCCGCTAATAGGAAATTATTTCAAGATCAATTATATAAAGACAGACTCTAGGGGATTGAGCTCTTTTGTGAGAGACTCTCGGTCTTTGTGGGTGAGCAGGAGATAGTCCACACAGTTTAGGGAGGCTAGGCTTGCGACAAGCTCCTCATCTGGGGAAGATCCCATAACGGCAACAACAAGCTCTTGATTTGTGGCTTCTGCTGCATGGCGAACGGATTTTAATAGCTTGGAGTCTAGCTGCTTAGAGGCATCTAGGCCAAAAAGGAAGAATTTATTGCCATTTAAGGCCTGGCGTAGGGCTGCTAGGTGCTCTTCGTCAAAAATCTTGTGCTGTGCGTGAAGTTCGATCAAGCGCCTTGCAACATCTGCAAGGGTCACTCTTGCGCAGCCAACTTTTTCTACAGCTACTTGTGCGGCAATATTTGCAAGCTGCGTGGCCTCTGCTAAAGAAAGCTTATTAGCTAAAGCGCATGACAGCATAGCAAGAACAGTGTCGCCAGCGCCTGTTACATCTTTTACCTCGCGAGGCTGTACAGGAAAGTCTTCTTGTCTACCCTCCGGATAGAAAATAGAGATTCCTGCTTCAGAACGCGTAACAAGCAGTGCGTCGATGGCAACTTGCTTAAAGATATGCTGAGCAGCATCTAGCAAGTTTGTACAAGTTGGTGCTGCAGCAAAGGCTTCAGAAAGGTTTGGCTTTAGTATTGTAGAGCCTTCATAGCGCTTAAAGTCATTGCCCTTAGGGTCAGAAATCACGGGCTTATGTTGTTTTTTTGCTTCAGCAAGCAGCGCACGAAGAAGGGTGACAGACAAAAAGCCCTTTGCATAGTCAGATATCGCTATAAGGTCAGAAGCTTGCACAAGCTCAGGTAGCTTGGCAATGACCTTAGCTTCTGTTTCGCTAGAAAGTGTCTTAGTAGGCTCGTAGTCAATGCGCACAATCTGCTGACTTGATGCAATGACACGCGTTTTATGCGGCGTATGAAACCCTGGCTCCACGAATAGGCCAGAAGTATCTGCTCCCTCTTTTTCTAGAGCATCGATAATTGATTTTGCAGCCTGGTCATTTCCTACCCGGCCAAGGCATATAGCCTTCATACCCATAGAAAGCAGGTTCAGCACAACGTTGCCAGAGCCTCCTGGGCGCTCTTCTTCGTATTCAACAAGCACTACAGGCACGGGAGCCTCTGGAGAGATGCGCTTTGCTTTACCAAAGGTATAGCGATCAAGCACTAAGTCTCCCGCCACAAGCACTGTCTTTGCCTGCAAGCTATTGAATACGTGGGCAAGTCTTACCATCTGCTTCCTGAAAGAAGGTAGTTTGTAATATAGTCTGACACAGCATCTTCAACGGACATAACGTTTGATTTTGCCCCTAAAGCGCCTTTTGTTTTAGCCATATCAGCTTGTGTAAAGTACTGATATTTGCCTTTTAAGTCGTGTGGCATTTCGATGTAGGCGATATTGTCAGGCTTTTTAAGTGCTAAAAATACAGCTCTTGCAAGGCGATTCCATGATACTGCTTCACCGGTACCTATATTATAGATACCATATGCAGGCGTATCTAAAAAGGCACATGTCATCTTGGCAGCATCTTTTACGTAGATAAAGTCGCGCTTTTGCTCGCCGTTTTCATATATCTCTGGACGGTCTGATTCAAAGAGGCGTATCACCCCTGATCCTTGCACCTCAGGCACCATACGTACGATAGCTGATGACATCCTGCCCTTGTGATACTCGTTAGGACCATAGACGTTAAAGTACTTTAAGCCGGTAAGCTTATCTAAAACACCTTCATTGAGTGCCCATAAATCAAATAGCTGCTTTGAAAAGCCATACATGTTAAGAGGAGCTAGCTGCTTGATGCAATCGTGATTGTCGCTAAAGCCAAGATCACCATCGCCATAGGTTGCAGCAGATGATGCATAAACAAAACGAATGCCATGCTTTAAGGCATATTCTGCTAATCGGCGCGTGTAGCGGTAGTTATTTTCGAGGAGGTAGTTGGCGTCTAGTTCAACAGTGCTGCTACAGGCTCCTAAGTGAATAAATGCCTGAATTTCCTGCTCTTTTCCTTGCAGCCAGTCAAAGAGTGCACTTTTATGCAAGATATCGCTCGTTGTTTTGCAAACGAGGTTCTTCCACTTTTCAGTAGATCCCAAGTTGTCAACAACGACGATATTGTCATACCCTAAGTCGTTTAGATGACGGACGACGCATGAGCCTATAAAGCCCGCACCGCCCGTTACGACGATAGCTTTAGTATTAGGCCGCTTCATTTGTTTGAGCGCCTTCTACAAGCACTTTAAGGTGAATAGGAGCTTCTACACCTTCTTTAAGGCGCAATGTAAGCTCATGAACCCCTATCTCCTTGATAGGATGCTTAAGAGGTACTGAGCGCTTGTCAAGCTCAATGCCTGCTTGCATCTTAACGAGGTGCACAACGTCAAGGCTCGAAACGCTACCATACATGTGTCCTTCATGGTCAACCTTTACCTCGACGGTAAATGTTGCACCTTTGAGGCGCTCTGCAATTTCTTCAGCATGTTTTTTATCTTCGACAGCTTTTGCCTGACGCTCTTCCCTAAGGCGCTTTTGACGACGGATAGCATTTGCATCCGCAACAAGAGCGAACTTCTTTGGAATGAGGAAGTTGTACGCATAACCTGGTTTTACGTTGACGATTTCGCCCTTGTGACCGAGGTCATCAACATCTTCGAGTAATAATAATTGAGTTGCCATAGTAAATACCTTTCTAATTAACTTTCTGCTACGAATGGAAGCAATGCTACGTGACGAGCACGCTTAATTGCCTGTGCAAGACGTCTTTGAAAGTAAGCAGAAACGCCGGTAATACGACGTGGCAAAATTTTGCCTCGTTCTGTGATAAACTTTGAAAGCGTGTCGATATCTTTATAGTCGATATCTTTAAATTCAGCTGCTTGAAATGGGCAGCGCTTCTTCTTGCGCATCTTTGGGTCTGTAGGCTCTGCTGTCATTCTTTTTTTAGATGACATTCTACCTTGTGAACCACTGTGAGCAGAATATTCTTCATTTGAATACATAGAGTTTGTCATATGATTCATTCCTCTTATTGTTCAGGAAGTTGTTTAAATTTAACCTCTTCGAGCACCTTATCGGTACGCAATGTAACGAAGCGAATGAGGTTCTCGTTTAGATGGTATTCTTGCCAAAGATCGGTAACATCGCTTGCAGGAAGGCGAAAGTATACTAAGTAGTAATAGCCTTCTTTTTGACGTTCGATTTCATAAGCAAGACGGCGTCTTCCTTGATCGTGGATTTTTACAATCTCACCACCGCGGTTAATGATGCCGTTTTTGATTTTTTCGAAGGCGTGGTTGCGTGTATCATCGCTAATGTGCGCATTGAGCACGTACATGCCTTCGTACAGATTTTGCTCTTTTTGTTTTAATTCTTGTTGTTGCATACATTTTCCTTATCTATCTTTATTGCACGATTTACATCGTTTGCCACCTTCGAAAAATCTTCGACTAACAGCCTCTTCAGGCAAGTGACAGCCGTTTCAATCACTTTAGAAAGCTGCTCGCTTTCTTCTTGGTTAAACTTTCCGAGCACATGGTCCACATTAGTGCCTTTAAGGCCTCGGCCAATCCCAATTCGCAGCCTGGCAAAGTTTGAAGTGCCAAGGTGCTCCTCAAGGCTTTTTAGCCCATTATGGCCACCGGAGCCACCAAAAGCTCTTAGGCGCATCTGCCCGAAGGCAAGGTCCATGTCGTCGACTACTACGAGCACCTTGCCCGTAGGAATCTGAAAGTATCTCAGGAGTTTTTGCACTGCCCTTCCACTTTCGTTCATATATGTTGCTGGCAGAAGGAGCTCAAGGCCAGGTGCCTTAGCCCGCCATCCCTCAAAGCGCTCTTCCATCTTAAAGCTTGTGCCGAACTCTTCGGCCAGCTTTTTGAGCACCAAGAAGCCCATATTATGGCGAGTCAGCTCATATTCTTTACCGGGATTACCCAGTCCAATAACTGCCAACATGTGTTACTTACTTCTTAAGCACGCTCACAACAATTTCATTTGGCTTCTCAAGAGCTTTTACGCCTTTTGGAATCTGAAGATCAGAAACGCGTCGATACTGGTTGAGGCCGAGTTCTTTCACATCAATTTCAAAATGTGAAGGGATGTCTTTTGGAAGGCATCTTACCTTCAAATGACGAATAAGCGAGCGTAAAAAGCCACCAAGCTTAACGCCTGAGCAGTCTACTTGATTGAGCAGTTCGATAGGCACTTTCACATCTACAGCTGTGTCTGCATGAAGTTCTTGAAAATCAAGGTGCAGCACTTCGTAGTTTGTAGGCTTATACTGAATATCTTTGATAAGAGCACGGCGCTTTTTGCCTTTTGCATCAGTAAGTTCAAACACTGTCGTTGGCAAAAAGCCTGACTGTAACTTACGCAAAATGGTTTCAAATTCTTCGCGGCTTACGCTTGCTGTATCTGCAGGCTTGCCTTTTGAGTAAATACATACAGGAATTCGCTGATCTATACGAAGCCTGTTTGCTTCACCTTTACTTTTAGCTGATCGTTCTATAATCTGGATCGTTTGATCGATCTTTTGGTCCATGGATCCTCCAACACAATTCAAAAAAATTAATTAACCGGCAAAGCGTTCTTTCTGGCTTTTAAGAGAGGTTGCAAAGAGCTTTGCAACTGATACGACATGTATCTTGGGACACGATAGCACTTTTGAGTCCATCTTCACGCTATCACTTACATACAGCCTTTCTATTGGGCTATTTGTGATACGTTCAATGGCCTCCTCTACAAAGAGACCGTGAGAAACCACGGCAATAATACGTTTCGCGCCCTTCCCTTGGCAGACATTAGCTGCTGACGTTAATGTTCCGGCCGTAGAACAGACATCGTCAGCGAGAAGAACGATTTTATCTTTTACCTCTCCCATCAAGGAGAGCATTGCGACCTGGCGTGCATCAATTCGCCGTTTTTCAATCAATGCTAAAGAGCTTGATAGCTCATGAGCATATTTGGCGACCAGTTTTGCACTTCCAAGGTCTGGCCCAACAACAACTATATCACTCGTCCTTGCTTGCTCTTTCTCAAGCGCTTCGATAAACAGTTCCCGAGCACTTAGGTGCTCTACAGGAAAGTCGTAGAAGCTTTTTACAAGCTCTGCATGCAGATCCATTGTGATGAGGCCGTTAACTCCGGCCAACTTAAGAAAATCGGCAAAAAGTCTTGCGGCAACTGAAGCTCCCCCATCTTCCTGTACGCTTTGTCGCGAATAGGCTAAATATGGGCTTACTAACACAATGTGAGCTGCCGCGCCCCTTCGCAAGGCATCGACGAGCAACAATGTTTCTATCAGCAGTTCATTTGGTGCTTTGGCAATGGACTGGAGGATAAACACTTGTTTGCCTGCAACAGATCCGCCAAGCTGGACGCGAACTTCGCCATCCGGAAAATGAGCTACCGATACCGGAAAGAGTGGCATATCCAACTGCTTGCTCAGTTCTTGGGCAAGCTCTGGATGTGATGAGCCGGCTATCAGTACTGATGCATTGCTCAAAAGACACCTCTTTCACAGTCTAATTGGGGTGGAAGGATTCGAACCTCCGCATGGCGGTACCAAAAACCGCTGCCTTACCACTTGGCGACACCCCAGAAAAATGAAGCTTAGAGCGTACTTAACATCCCTATTTTTTCGCAAGGATAAATCTTCACTTTTTTCGAAAAATTCTAGATTTAAAGTAATACATTTATATAATGACACTTAAGACACCAATATAGGATGGATTGTGGGCCCGAAAATACCTTTACTTATGCTCTTGAGCACCCTTTTGACAGCATGCGCAACTCTTGTTAACGGCCCCACGCAGACAATACCCGTCACCACAAACCCTCCGGGAGCCACAGTAACCGAAGAAAAGAACAGCCAAAGCACCCCCGCAAACATCACGCTAGATCGCGACCGAGACTATGTGCTAACAATCTCCAAAGAGGGCTACAAGAGCCAAACGATAAAGATTGTCCACCTCATAAATGGTCTAGAAGCCGGCAATCTCTTCGGATTTGGCCTTCTTGGCGTAGCTATAGACACAGCTACCGGCGCTTGCTGGACCCTAAAACCCGAAAACATCGTAGTAACGTTAGAGCCCCTATCACCGCTAGAACGCGTTACTGAATACACAAGACTCAACTCACAGACCCTCCAAAACCAGCTTGCAGCTCTTGAGCAGCTAAAAGAAGCAAACCTTCTCACAGAAGACCAATACATAGTTTTTAGAGATATAACTATACATTGTGTACAATAAAAACAAAACCGCGAAAGTCGCGAAGAGCGCGAAGAAGAAAACAAAGATAGTTTTGCCTATAACTATTTTTATCAACCATTCGCGCTCTTCGCGGTTTTGTTTTTTGAATTAAGAAATGTACATATATCCTAATTTGTATTATTATGGTGGTTTATTTAATGGAGGTCTTATTATGACATATATCTCACAACAAAACTCTACCATACAAAATCTTGAGGCGCTCGCAAACTTAGCCCACCCCATGACAAAAGAGTGCGCTGATGCTATCGATGCAAAAAATAAACAATTTTTTAAAACAAAAGAGATGGCATGTACAGTAAGCGCTATTGGCTTGGTCGTCCTAGGCCTTACTACCGCAGCTCTCAGCCTACCTGTCGGCGCTGTTGTCACCTCATTAGTGATAATTCCTGTTAGCCTCGGCTTTATACTTAAAACACAAGCTAGCGAATACGACACAGTCATCAATTTCCATTCCCGCGTAGCAGATGATATCGCACGATCAATCACTTGTTTTATGAATCTTAAACGGGCAGAAAAACAGCTAGCTATACTTGCAGTTCATGGCGGTACAATTACAGGATACAATAAGGGCGAAGTGGTAAATACTGTACAGAAGCTTTCTGCTCTATGGGATAACAACGGCTTTGACGAAAAGTATCAGGCCCATATGCAAGAGCACGCTCAACTCAGATTGCTTGCTCTTAAAGTAATTAGTAGATCATTTTATGATAATCAACCATCTTTTAGCGATACACGTAGTGCGTGTCAAGCATTTCTAACCGGAAAAAATGGGGAATATTTAGGAGTAGAACATACCCGCGCAACTGGCAAGTATTCAGCTTGTATAGTCTAATCAGACTTACTCGCCCACTAACCCTATCTTCTACGTGCACTTAACCCTGTGTGATTGCCACACTATTAGGCATTATAATCTACCCTTTCGATAGAAAAAAGGGTAGGTTCTACGGATGTTATCTATTTGCAAGAAGTGGACGGGGGTCGTAAAAAAGCTCCATCTTGCGCATGAGGCCATCTTCAAAAGTAACAAAAAGCGCTGCGGGAAACCGGCCGATTGGTTCGGGGAAGAAGGCATCATAGATAAGCATCGCCTCATTATCGCTACTAAAGGATGAGCGAAAATCAATTGATTTCAAGAATCCAAAAAAACCTTTGGCAGCTTCCACTACTGCCTCTCGGCCATTAAGTTGAGCAAGCGGAGCGCTAAACTGAACCTCCGGGTGCAGAAACTTTGCCATCTCGGTAAAATTTTGCTTGAGCCCGGCCTTGTAGTACTCTTCTACATATGTTGCACTATTTTGTTTCATAAATCCTCCTGTTGTGTTCTATATTCATTATAGTGCACTATATCGAATTATGTCAATAAAGAAGACTGAAGAGACAAAGGGATCAGTAAATGAGACTTACTCGCCCACAAACGACTGCTTGGCTTTACGCATAAGTATGCGCTGGATGTGGCGGCGGTTGGCGTAGACGTACTCGATGCCCGAATAGAGGGCATAAAGTGCGCTTAAAAAGACGGCGATGGTGCTTAATGCAAAAAGCGCGCTATCGCTAATTTGGCCATGGGCATGTGGTATCATAAGTATTGTGATAAAAAAGGCTGTAATCCCCTGGATAACGGCTTTTATTTTGCCACTTGGACGAGCAGCAAGCGCAAAGCCCCTAAGGGCACATATTGTGCGCAGCGTGCTGATAACAGAATCTCGATACAAAAAGATAAAGACAAGTACCAACGGCACGTTTACAGGCGGCTGCGTAAAGGTCAAAAAGACAGAAATGCGTGAGATGCTATCTGCCATAGGGTCCAAAATCTTGCCAAGGTCTGTCACCTGGTTGTATTTACGGGCTAAAAACCCGTCTAGAGCATCTGAAAGCTCATTTACCCCAAGTAAAAAAAGCAGCACATATGGCAAATATAAGCGGCTAATCCCCAAAAATTCATGCTGCAGATAGACAAGCAAAAAGACAGGGCTTACAAAGATACGCATAAACGTAAGGCAATTTGCCACATTAAAAAAAGTGGGACCACCTATCGGGTGACGCACAATGCGCTCGATATTACGCGCAAAAGGCTTATTTTGTAGTACTTGCTCGCTCATATATGACCTGCTATGGAATTATATGACGTTTTGAGGATTTTTTTGTAGATATCAATGTATAAAGCACTAGAACTATTCCAGCTAAAGTCGTGATTCATCGCCTGCACCATCAATTTTTGCCACTTTTCGCGATTCTTTTTCCACAGGCTTAGGGCGCGATCTAGTGCCGAATCTATACCCTGAGCATCCGGAAAGTCAAAGCTAAAGCCATTAGTCTCATCAAATGGCTTGCCGCTATAGTCAATATCAAAAACTGTATCCATAAGTCCGCCCGTTTTGCGCACTACCGGTATAGAACCATACTTGAGGGCAATAAGCTGAGTCAAGCCGCAAGGCTCAAATAGAGATGGCACTAAAAAGATATCTGATGCTGCATAAAGCTTATGAGCAAGGCTTTCTTCCTGCGCTAAAAGGATGCGTACATCCGGATCTTTGGCATATTTTTGGGCTAGATTTACAAAGTCATAGTGAATAGCTGGATCGGGAGTTGTTCCCAAAATAACGCATTGATAGCCTTTTTTATGGCTCTCTAAGATGGCATGCTTGATAAGCTCAACGCCCTTTTGCTGCACAAGACGCGTAACGCCTGCTACAAGGGGTTTTTCGCTGGTTTGTTCAAGCCCAAGTTCGTCCCGAAGAGATGCAGCATTAGCAACCTTGCCTGATAGATCGTGAGTCGAATAAGGATAATAGATCAATGGATCTGTTTCGGCATTCCAGTAGCTATAGTCAATTCCATTTAATATTCCGGAAAATTTATGCAAATTTTCTTTTAAAGCAAGCTGCAACCCCTTGCCACCTTCTGGGGTAAGCACTTCTTTTGCATAGGTAGGAGATACCGTTGTGGTATAGTCTGAAAAGACAATGCCACCCTTTAAAAGGTTGAGATTTGGGCCAAAATCTTCTAATAGCCTAGCAGGCGAATCATACCACGCACCGGATAATCCCACGCGATCTAAATCTGCTACCTGACACTGGCCCTGATAGGCAATGTTATGGATAGTAAGGACAGTACGCGTCTTTTCAAAGCGCTTTTTAAAGGGCCCCTGACGGATTAAAAAGGCAATAGGGGCAGTTTCCCAGTCATGTACATGAATAATATCCGGCGTTTCTTGCTGTAGAGACAGCCAATCAAGCACAGTGCGTGAAAAATACAAAAAGCGGTCTATATCATCGTGACAGCCGTAAATACACCCTCTATCAAAAAAGAGGCTCGGATGGTGACTTTCAATGAGCGTAAGGCTTTGATCGTGGTTTATGTAGGTGTGCCAAATGGTATTTTCATGCCAGTCGTTATTAAAAAAAGAACGGACACCTGTTTGTCGTTTTTCGAGTGTTACATTTTTGTAGTCTATACAGTCATATTTTGGAAGGACAAGTTCAACCTTGTTACCTTTGAGTTTGAGCTCGCGGTTTAGCCCCATCATCACATCTGCGAGGCCACCAACCTTTGCTATAGGAGCAACTTCAGAGGCAACCTGAACAATATACATACGCTATCCTTATCATGCTGTCAGTTCAACTGGTTTAGTCTGCTGGCTAAAGTCAAAGGCAATTTCCTTTCGAAGCCGCAAAATCCCAGCTAGGTTCAAGGCAAGTAATAGCACCTGAACTATAGACATCACAATAAGCGCTTGCTTTGTTTCTACAAAGGAAAAGATGAATAAAATGACAACACTATAGCAGTAGTAGAGTGCGCGACCATACTTTGGCCCCACATGTTCTGCCGTCTTGGCTCCTGCACAAAAGTAGGTTATAACGGTTGTATAGCCAAGTAAAAAGAGGAAAAATGGCATAAAATAGTGCATATAGGGAAAGAAGTGAGAAAGTGCTTCTTGCACAAGGTGCATGGGCAAAATGTCTTCTTTCCATGTTCCTGTTACAAGCACAAGCATCATACTCATAGTGCACATCATAAAGGTGTCTAAAAAGACATCAAAAATCACTAATGCTGCCTGATCAGCCGGCTTTTGCACGCGGGAGCTTGAGTGAATAATCGATGCATAGCCTACCCCAATATCAGAGCTATAACAGCCTCTACGCATACCTTGAGAGATGGCTAAGAGGATGGAACTTCCTGCAAAAGAGCCAATGGCAGCAGTTGGATTAAACGCGCCATGAAAAATCTGATAAAAAACATCTGGCAACAGATGAGCAGATGAAATGAGCACATACGATCCCATCACAAGGTAGAGCACAATAAAAATTGGTATTACAGTGATGCAGATAGCACTTACGCGCTTCATGCCGCCAAGTTCCGCAATAACGACGAGCGCTAAAAGCACAAGTGTCACAAGCGTTTTATCAAAGCCAAAATTGTGCGATATGCTGTTTGTAACAACACTAAACTGAAAAATCTCAACGCCATAGATGCACATTAAAATGCAGAATATTCCCGCTATAGTGGGATTAAAAGCTTTAGCAAGAAAATGCATAGGGCCGCCGCTATAGGAGTTATCCTTCATCTTTATTCTAAAGCGAATGCCTAAATAAACTTCTGAATATTTGACAAGCGAGCCGATGATAGCTGTTAGCCACATCCACAAGCAGGCTCCCGGGCCACCTATTTGTACGGCTGTTGTAATTGCAACAACGTTGCCAATACCTACACAGCCTCCAAGACCTGCAAAAAAGGCAGACATTGGAGAAATGCCACCATTATCCTGCACCGTCTGTTTTCCAAATAGGCACCTACCAAATATCCGACACACATCCCCAAAGCGCTTTAGCTGTATAAAACCAGAAGAAATTGAAAGATATAATCCTACGCAGATGATTGCCGGAAAGCCGAAATACATCCACATAAAGTTGTCAAAGATATCTAAATATTCAAAAACCATACTTTGTTGAATAAAAAAAATTTAATTTTTAAATTATACGCTCACGAAGAGAATTTTGCAATGCAATCTTCTCTGAATTTTTAGCTAAAAAGGCATCTTTCCAGTAATAGCCATCAAAAAGGCCCTCCACACTCCTTCCTGCAACAAGATAGGCCACATAAAGAGCCTCTATTGAAGCAAGGCCAGCTTCTGGATCTATACAGTCATCTTGTCTTCGAGGATAGGCAGTAATAAAACCTGACGGAATAGAGCGTTTAGGAAGACCCTGAAGCTCTTTTATGTTGGCATGCATCTTTTCTGCAAGTCTCCAAGTCCCGTCCAAAAGAATGAAGCCGGAAGAAGCATCTTTTACTCCAAGTGGCTCCCCTGCTACATCAAGAAGTATATACCCGCTAAGATCCGGCAGCTGTTCTTTACCACAAGCACAAGCTGGATAGGTAAAAAAGCAAAAATCAGCTCTTCCTTCTAGACCGGTAAGTGAGCACTTTTTTTTATTTTCACGCGCATGGCGAATTATTATTGTTTGACGATTGTTCATATCTTCCATTAGACTCTCAATCTGTAACCACATAGGAGTCCCCATTATGAAATTTTACATCCTTCTTACTACACTTATAGCCGCTTTTGGCAGTGTGCATTGTGCTGAAGCTCAAGCAGAAACTCAAGTTGTTTCACAGATTAACTGGACTACAAACTTTGACGCTGCAAAAAAGCAAGCGCAGGCTGAATCCAAGCCAATGTTTGTTTACTTTACAGGCTCTGACTGGTGCCCATGGTGCATAAAAATGGACAGCCAAATCCTTTCTACACCAGAGTTTCAGCAGGCTCTTGCCCAAAAGATGATCTTTGTTAAAGTCGACTTTCCTCGCAAAAGCCCACAAGATCAAGCCACAAAAGACCAAAACCAAAAGCTTTCAAACGAGTTTGGTATCCAAGGCTTTCCATCAGTCATTATACTCGATTCTAAAGGCCAAAAGATAGAGAAAATGGGCTTTCAATCAGGCGGTGGTGCAAATTACGCCAAAAAAGTCCAAGACGTCCTCGACGCCTACAACAAAAAATAAACCTAATCCCTACCAGGGGGCAACCCATTTGCCCCCCAATAGCATGCGGTTAAGGAATTGCCTTATCTTGATCTTGATCTTGATCTTTTTCTTCTTCTTTACCCTCTAACTCTCATGCCTCGTTAACGCGAAAAAGACAAAGATTAAGACAAAGATCAAGATCAAGATAAGGCAATTCCTTAACCGCATACCACTGACTCGCCCCCCTACTCAAGCCATTCACAGCAACACAGATTAATATAACTTAATGAATGCTTCAAAGTCAGTGATGACATCGGCAAAAGAGGGAAGGGTGCATGGTATACCTTTGCCGTGCAGTTTGGGGCGGACGTGGATGTCGATGGAGGTATCTTTGGGGATAAGGCAACGAAAGCCCTCGCGCACAAGGCGCTTAAAGCGGTTTCTTACGTGTGCGTCGCCATATTTTCTTGTAACAGTAATGCCAAGGCGAGGATGAGAAAGGCTATTTGCCTTCCAAACAATATAAAGTGCCTTGCCGTGAAAAACTTGAGAATTTTTTGAAAAAGAGTGAAACTGGCTGCTTTTAAGCAGCCGGTGCGATTTCGGAAAACGGCCTTGTATCATCCTCTAGAGGAATTTACGATAAGGCGCTTGCGGCCTATCTTGCGGCGGGATGCAAGAACTTTACGTCCGTTTTTAGTTTTCATACGCTTGCGAAAGCCATGTTCTGCTTTTCTTCGTCTTTTGCTTGGCTGATATGTACGCTTGACCATGTGTAAGCCCTTTCTTAAAATATTAGGGCTACATGATATGAATATGGCCTATTTGCGCGCAAGAAAAAAAGATCAGAACGAATTTTTACCTCATGTTACATTTTGCTATTGCAAAGAAATCGCCCATCACATAAAGTTTAGTCCTATTTTTGTAGGAAACTCCATGAAAGTACGAGCATCAGTTAAAGCCGACAAATCTAAGGGCGACAAAATCGTTCGCCGTAGAGGTGTCGTTTATGTTATCAACAAAAAAGACCCAACGCGCAAACAGCGTCAAAAGGGTCCTGCAAGGGTTAAATAGTATGGCAAAAAAATCAGTTGTAAACCGCCAAAACAAACGCGAAGTTATCGTTCAGCGAAATTGGGAAAAGCGTCAAGCGCTTAAAACTAAAGCGCGCGACATGAGCCTTACTGAAGAAGAGCGCCATGAAGCACGCACAGCTCTCAACAAGATGAAGCGCGACACATCACCTGTTCGCCTACGCAATCGCTGCAAGCTTACAGGCCGTCCACGTGGCGTCCTACGTAAGTTCAAAATTTCGCGTCTATCGTTTCGCGAGCTTGCGCTTATGGGCGGCGTCCCAGGCGTGACCAAGGCGAGCTGGTAACAGACAAATTACGACCTAGGACGAGTATCTCGTCCTATTTCCTTGCCCGAAACACTCAAGGCTTTATAAGTCTTGAGTGTTTCTTTTTTTAATCACCCTTGTAATCTACTTTGTAATTCAGATAAGTCGTGAATTTTTTTCCAGCCCTCCACACCTTCACACCAGACGTAGGTAGATGGCTGTATTGTATTTTCCCTGAATAGCTGCTGGATTGTGGCAAAGGGGTGTGGTCCACAGGTTGTGTGGGCAGCATCAAGATAGAACCACTTTTTGGTTGCCAAGGCATCTTGCGGCGGCGGACTTGGTGGCTTAGGCTTTTCCTGCTGCTTTACTTCAGGAACAAAAAATAGCGCGATTAGCCCAAAAATACCGCATAGCATACCAATCAAAAACCACACTGTAGGATCTCTACCCTTTCTTTTTGCTAAATATGCCGTAAGAGTACCTATGAGGGCTGCGGCAAAGAGTAGCTCTAAAAAATCTGGTGTTTTCATAATAATCCTAATAAAGTATAATCAATACTAGCATAAAGGAGGTGTTACAGTCATGACAGAAAGAAAAGTAAAGGTAGAACCCCTCAAGGTTGATACAAAGGAATTTGAACTTCCCGAAACAGAATACATCCGCGATATCGATAACCGCGTGTTTCAAGGAATTATTTTGCAAACTCTAGCAAAAATCCCTGGCATCGCTCTTCTCGAAGGCAACTTCATCGACCACATCTTTGGCCGCTCTGAAGGTGTTAAGGGCATACACACCGAACAAGACCCTAAAACATGCTCCATCAGCGCTCGCGTTGAGGTTGCTATTGGCTACGGTATTTCTATCCCCGAAAAAGCCGAAGAAATTCAAACAAAAGTTGTACAAGAACTTGTACGCATGACGGGCCTTAGAGTCTCCCACGTTCACGTGGTCTTTAAAGAACTCATCCCCCCTGATGCTGCCAAAAAGGCTCCCGCTCTTAAAGAGAAGGGTCATCCTGGTGACTATTCAGATATTTTCTAATACTGATCGCGTCTTTATGAGTGATGCCTTTTACGGCCCCGATCTCCTCTAAGGACGCTATACGCAAAGCTTTTACACTTCCAAAGGCCTGAATGAGTTTTTTCTTCTTCATAGGCCCGATTCCGGGAATATAGTCTAATTCACTTTTAATACTCGCCTTCTTGCGGCGAAGCACCTGAAAGGCAAGAACAAAACGGTGAGCTTCATCTCGTATTGTCTGCAATAAAAAAAGAAGTGACGAATGTGGCTCTAAGAGTATTGGCTCTTCAGATGCCGGTGTAAAGACCTTTTCCTGCGTTACTCCTTTGTCGTGGCGCCCGTGCTCTTTTGCAATCGATATAATATCACAAGATACTATCTCAAGCTCTTTTAGCACCTTTTGTGCCGCTTTAAGATGGGTCTTTCCCCCATCGATGATAAGTAAATCAGGTAATGAATCATCCTCTTTTGCCTTGCTATAGCGCCTGTAAAGCACTTCTTGCATCATCTTGAGGTCATCGCCGGTTTCGACAGTGCGTATTTTATACTTTCTAAAGCCGGCTTTAAAACGCTCGCCATCTATAAATACCACGCATGATGATACGCGCTCAGTACCTGCAAAGTGGGAATTATCAAAACACTCAATTCGCTTGGGATAGCGAGATAATAGAAGTTTTTCCTGCATTTCAAGAAGTGCCTTTTCTCGTATTGTGCGAGCGTCTTTTCGCTGCTTAAAGGCAGCTTGAGCATTTGCTGTTGCCATAAGTGCAAGCTGGCGCTTATCTCCTCGCTTAGGCACATATACATGCATATTTAGCACTTCTTGAAGGACTTCCTTATCCGGCACCTCATCGGACAGATAAACATGCGAAATAGGGCTTTTTTCTCCCATATAGTGCTGCACAAGCACAGACTCCAAAAGCTCATCTGTAGGCTGAAAGGCATTATCAAAGTCAAAATGGTGCGAACCCACAAGCTTGCCAGAGCGCCATGAAAGCTTGGTGATAACGACAAAAGCCCCCTCTCTAAACACTCCCCAAACATCTAAATCCTCGCGCGTGACACTATCTACACGCTGGCCTTCCACAATCTCTTGTAATAGTTCAATTTTTTCTAGTAATGCTTGCGCTTTTTCAAATTCTAATTCCTCAGATGCCTTATGCATCTCCTCTTCTAGCTGCTTGAGGACTTCATCATTTTGCCCCTTGATAAGGCGTATGGCACTATCTACATAGCCCTGATAGGCCTCTTTTGTAACATAGCCAACACAGGGTGCACAGCATCGCTTAATCTGGTAGAGAATACAGGGGCGCTTGCGGCGGCTAAACTCCTCATCAGAACATTGCCTCAAAGGAAAGATCTTGCCGATAAGATCATACATCTGCCTGCAGCTAGATGCGCTTGTATAGGGGCCAAAGTAAGTAGCATCCTTTGGTGCCATGCCCTTAAAGCGCACAAGCTGAATCATTGGCCATGGATGCTTTGTGGTTACTTTAAGGCTAATATAGCCCTTATCATCTTTGAGCAGTACATTATACTTTGGCTGGTAGCGCTTTATAAGTGTGTTTTCTAAAAGAAGCGCCTCTTTTTCAGACAGCACAACAATAGTCTCAATATCGTGCACACTCGCCAAAAGATAGGGCACTTGCACGCGATCGTCTTGAGCGCTATAGTAGGTCCTGAGGCGCGCTTTGATGTTCTTTGCTTTACCCACATAGAGAACCTCACCCTTTGCACCCTTCATAATATAAACACCGGGCGAATCAGGATAATCTTCTAATCTTGTAGGATCAAATTTACTCATTTATAACTGTAAGTGTCGGTAGTTCTTGCATGGCAAGTTGGCCGCAGGCTGCTGCTATGTCGTCACCTTTTGTGTAGCGGCAGGTGTTTATTACTTTTGCCTTGTCTAGTACCGCACGAAAATCGGCCACACTTGCTGCTGTGGGCTTTTCTAGCCTAAGGCCGGTAACGGGATTATACGGTATTAAGTTTACTGTACACTGTTTACCCTTTAAAAGAAGAGCAAGTTCTTGTGCGTGCTCAACGCCATCGTTGATACCTTTAATAAGCGTGTATTCAAAGGTCACATCGCGTCCTGACACTTGACTAAACTCTGACATAGCCTCTAGAATATCACCAAGGGCATATTGGCGAGCGTATGGAATCACCTTTTGGCGGATATGCTGGTTAGGAGCATGTAGAGAAAGCACAAGGTTAACCTTGAGGCCTTCAGCAGTAAAGCGCCGAATCCCCTCTACAACGCCTACGGTAGAGACCGTTATACGCCTTTGTGAGAGGCCAAAAAGATCAGGGTGTATAAGCATGCGAATTGATGCAAGCACTGCCTCATAGTTACGAAATGGCTCTCCCATACCCATGTAGACCACATGGCTTACGGCTTCAGACCGTTTTTTAAGCCAAAGGTCTATCTGGTAGACCTGAGCAAAAATCTCGTGCGGTTCTAGGTTGCGAATAAGGCCCTGCTTTCCTGAAGCACAAAAGGCACAACGTGCCGGACAGCCCACCTGGGAAGAGACGCAAACAGTGCGCCTATCTCCGGACATAATAAGAACAGATTCTACAAGCTTAGCATCCTCTAACTTCCACAAAAATTTGATGGTTTCATTGTCGTCAGACTCCTGCACACGCACAAGTTCAAGAGTGCCTACATCTAGCTCTTGAGCCATAAGAGTGCGGGCATCAAGACTGATGTTTGTCATCTTATCAAAGCTTGTCTCACCCTTTTTAAAGATCCAATCGTGCACCTGGTTTGCAATAAAATGCTTCTTTCCCCGCGCTACAAACCACTCTCTTAGCTCGCTAAGCCCTAAGCCTAATACCTTCTGTTTCATAATGCCCTTGGTTTAACCGCCAAGTATAGCACAAAAGACAATTATTTATTGGAAAATACTAATTTTATTGAAAAAAAATGGCGGAATAGAGTATCAAAATTGCCATACTTAACCGTAAAAGGAGGCCCCTTATGAAGCACCTGCTTCTCATTTCCGGAATCACATGTGCGTTTGTAGCACCAGTATTTGCCGGATCAACACCAAACCAAATGTCAAAAGATTCAAAAGATGCAAAGCGTCAATCAGCTGATGCTGGCGATATGAATCAAGATCCAGATCAAAACCAACAGCAGCAAAATGCAAAAAAACAACAAGAGCCACAAATCCTCTTGATCGACACACAAGCTGCAACACCAGGTCAACCTGCTGATCAAACAAAGCAAGCTAACCCAGATGGCAAAGCAAGCGATGATCAAATGCAAACAAAGATCCTCCTCGTTGGCGGCACTTCCCCAAGCAAAGCAGAATCAGCTCCTGCAGACAAAACTGAACAGAAAAAGTCAGAAACTGACGCTGAAAAGCAACAACAGCAACAACCACTCGTTGTATAAGCTATAGCTTGATCGATAGATACAAACTGCCACAAGGGTTATCCTTAGTGGCAGTTTTATTTTTCCCCAAAAATATACTGTAATGGATAAATTGGCCTAAATAGCCCTTTAAGCCTACTAGAAAAGAGCCACCTGATAGCAGCACTAAGACCAAAGTATGCATAGATGATGCTCACTGTCTCTTTAAAAATAAGCCAAGAGCCCAAAAGCTCTTTTGGAAATCGATTCATCTCTACATACACCCGCATCTGAGACGCCACGCGACAATCCCCTAGCTCATGTATGCGGCAAAAAAACTCTAGTGCCCCTCTTCGCTCTAGATCCTGATAAAAATAGCCAGCCCTTTTAAATAGTGCCGTCTTAAAAAAGCAAGACTGTAATAGTGCCGGCTGGCAGCCACTTTGTAGAGCTTGAGCCCAGTCTGAAATATAGTAAAGATGGCTTTTACCCACTTCATCGCCTACGTAGCTTGCTGTATAGAAAAGATCAGGATCTTGTTCTCTATGAATCTTATGAAGCGCTTCTGACAATGAATGTTTTGAAATATAGGTACAGCCCTCCAAAAGCAGGCTCACATACTGCCCTTGAGCCATGAGTAGACCTCTATTCATAAGGGCATAAAGTGATGCCTGAGTTAGCGCCTGCACGCGCATGCGCTTATCCTGATAGCTTTTGATGATAGAGCTAGCAGTAAGCTCCTCTCCGGCATCAATAAATATCGCTTCCCACGAGCAGCCCTCCTGGGCAAGCAGACTCTCACATGTATCTGCTACAAGCTGACTTGCATGGTATATAGGAATAATAATACTAATTTCAGGTTGCAACTAGAGCCTCATCTTTTCTCCGTAATATCAAGTTTAGCTTTTCATGTCGATTTACCTTTGCAAAATTTAGGGATTGGAGGGATAATGTGTTTCTTTTTTTAATCCACAGGACGGGCCAATGGCAAAAATTACCAAGCTTGAAGAAATCGTATCACTATGTAAACGTAGAGGCTTTATATTTCAGTCGAGTGAAATTTACGGAGGCCTTGCAAGCTGCTATGACTATGGTCCGCTCGGCGCAGAGCTCAAGCGCAATGTGCGCCAAGCCTGGTGGAAAGCCGTTGTGCAGATGCGCGATGATGTTGTAGGCCTTGATGCCTCCATCCTCATGCACCCACTTGCGTGGAAGGCTTCTGGCCATGCTGATAAATTTGCCGACCTTGTAACTGTCTGCAAAAAATGCAATACAAGAAGCCGCGTGGATCACCTACCAGACCATCCAGAAGAGCACACAGAACATGTGCCGCTAGATACATCCATGAAAGATGCTCAAAAGCTTGCCAAAAAGGTATGCCCTTCATGTGGCACCAAGGGCCAGTTTTCAGAGCCCATGGAGTTTAAGCTTATGTTCGAGACGCAGATGGGCGCAAATGTCGACGATGCTATGACTCTCTGGCTAAGACCTGAAACGGCGCAGGGTATATTTGTAAACTTTATCAACGTCTGCCAGACAAGCCGCGTGAAGATTCCCTTTGGTATAGCCCAGATTGGCAAAAGCTTTCGTAACGAAGTGACCACAAAAGCCTTTATCTTCCGCACGCGCGAGTTTGAGCAGGCTGAAGTTGAATTTTTCTGCGAACCCGGCACAGACGATGAGTGGTGGGAACACTGGAAAAAAGAACGCTATAACTGGTACCTTAACCTTGGCATCAAAAAAGAAAATATCCGCCTTCGCGAGCACGAAAAAGATGAGCTTGCCCACTATGCAAAAGGCTGCGTGGACGTAGAATACCGCTTTCCGTTTGGAACAGGCGACTGGCAAGAGCTTGAAGGCATTGCAAGTAGAAGCGACTATGACCTTCGCCAGCATCAACGCGGCATGAGAACAGTAACGCCATGGAATGAGTCTGGCAAAAACACCCTAAAGGTACAGCTTGCTCAAGAAGCTGAAGACTACCAGTCAGGCCCGCTTTCTTACTTTGATGAAGAGAAAAAAGCGCGCTATATCCCTTACGTAATTGAGCCAAGTGCCGGTATTGACCGCAGCACCTTAGCCTTTTTAGTTGATGCCTACGACGAAGAAGATGTAGGCGGCGAAATCAGAAGCGTCATGCGCTTTCACCACTCGCTTGCCCCAATTAAAGTCGCCGTATTTCCTCTCGTCAAAAAAGATGGCATGCCAGAAACTGCTTATGCCATCCACAAAGACCTTCAAAGACACTTTGCATGCTTTTATGACGAAAAAAGTGCAGTCGGCAGACGCTATAGAAGACAAGATGAAGCGGGAACCCCTTTCTGCGTAACCGTCGACGGCCAAACTCACGAAGATGGCACCGTCACCGTACGCGAGCGCGACTCCATGAAACAAACAAGGATCCACAAAGACCAACTACTCAACTACTTTAGAGAACAGTTCGACAAGTAACCAATTTTTTAACCGCGAAGATCGCCCTTCGCGGTTAATTCTTTTGCAATATACTTGCGCCATAATACCCCTACCCATATAAGCACAAAAATAACCAAAACCAAAAGGTGCTTCATGGGTCATCCAGCAATTTCTCCAATCGTTGCTCTTATATCAGGGATTTTAATCCTATTCTTCCCGCAACTATTAAATTTTATCGTTGCCATTTACTTAATCATTATCGGCATCGTAGGCCTCTTCGGCGCAATCGGCTAGGCTCCTCGCCATAATAGTTTCATAAGGTGCACCTTTAGGCACCTACCGCTCATCTTTTGTTCATATTATATGGCAAAATATATGGACAAAAATATGGTTTACGCTTTAGGATGGGGGTATGAGTGATGCAACATTTGAATGGAACCCCACAAAAGAAAACTCAAATATAGAAAAGCACGGAGTTACTTTCAGTGAGGCACAATACGCCTTTCTTGATAAAAACCGTGTCATTGCAGAAGATACGACACATAGCCATAGCGAAAAACGATACTACTGCTTTGGAATGGTTAAGGGCAAAGTAATAACTGTGCGATTTACATATCGCGATCATAAAATTCGCATAATAGGCGCCGGATACTGGCGTCAAGGGAAAAAAACGTATGAAGAAAACCAAAAAAAATAAATACATAGATCAACAACTAGGAGAAATAAAAATTGTCAAAGATTTTTTACCCCCTCCAGAGAAACTTGTTTTAAAAGACGAAACAGTAAAAATCACCCTTTCCCTTACAAAATCCAGTATTGATTTTTTCAAGAAACAGGCAAAACGTCATCACACTCAGTATCAAAAAATGATCAGAATGCTCCTCGATCAATACAGCGAGCATTATGACATACAAAAATCCGCTTAAGTAAATGTGATTTGGTTAAGGCAACTTGGGCCCCAGCCAAATTGGTCATAATCACAAAAGTAGATGACATTTCCAAAGGGCATAAAGCGTGAGGGGTATGAACGCTCGATCCTTTGCACGAGCGTACCTGTTAGCAAATCGTAGCTTTCTAACTTCGAATATCCTTTGGTTACAAAAAGCATTCCCTTATCGATAACTATTTGTGAATGGATAAGATCTCCACACTCATACTGCCTCAAAAGCGCTCCTGTTTGTAAAGAGTAGGCTTGAATTGGTGTTCCAGGAATCTGCGAACGGACAAATAGTACACCATTTGCTGCAACATACTGCTCTAAAGTATTTGCTACGTCAAACACCACACGAGACGTAGGGTTAGTCAAGGCACAAGCAACTAGGTGATTAGGGTCTTGGCGATAGATGAGCCTATCTTGGACAAATTGAGGATTCACATCTCCAAGAGGTAATGGCTCTGAAATTGAAGATACTTTTGTTGCAAGGTCAATCTCAAGAAGACGCATATCATCAAGTAGCGCATAGAATCTATTAGCATAACAATGGCTAATAACTATGTTCAGGCCATTCTGTTGGTGGATGCGAGTTGAGCTATTTGTTTTTGTATCAATTTCTAAGATATAGGCATGCTCATTGTATACAGCATAGAGCCTATCTTTTTCAAGAATCAGGTTATTCGTATTTCCATACCAATTTTCAAATACTCTACACTTGCCATCCAAGGTAAAAATATAGGACTTTGGGTTGCTCTGAACAACACAGTAGCTACCATTAGAGATAAATTTCTTAGCTTCCATGGGCCAGGTACCAGTAACCGATAGGTCCATAACCTTCTTAACAGACGGCTGCTTACTCATTGCCCTTCTGGCGATTGCCCGTCTATTCTGTCTGACAAATGATAACGCTGGAGGCACGCTAGCAAGATAAGGGCCTGTATGGGGGTCCTTAACAGCTTTATCAAAACGTGCATGCGCAGCCCTATTCCAGCTTTTACATGTCTTACTTATGCTGTCAAGATCCTCAAGGCGAGTATGGGCAAGAATTAGTCCCATTACATTCCTATCCATGCTAGACCATGAAGCTGAAGGTATAGCGTGAAGCTCCTGCAGAATTGTAGCAAGCTTTGCATAGTCTACAGACGTTGCAAAGTATAGAGCTTGTTGCTCTTTTAGCGCTGCCATAAGGCCCTTCAGGCGCTCATCTTTCTGATCGGCATGGCGAACAAGCTGAAAGGCTAGGTTTAACTTGTTTAATGTTCTTAAGCCAGGATCGCGCTTTGGATCGCTGCGTATTTCAAGCACTTTTATTACAAATTCTGCCTGCTTGTGTACACTTGAGGCCTCTTTTAATACTTCTATAACTGAGAGACGATCAGTTCGCTTATTATGCCAAATCAACCGGCTTAAAGCCCACGGCTTTGGCACAAGTTTTAAATCTACATTAACCCATTTATTAGGATCTATTTGTGGAGATGTAAAATAATTATAAAGCTCATTTACCATTGTTATATACCTATAAAAATACACATTATAATAACGAAGTGTTTAAAATACAAATATTATCTTAAATCTGTCAGCTAAAGATCCGCGTCACCAATATACCGGAAAAGCAGGTTGTTTTTTTCTTCACGCAGCGAAAAGTCTTCAATGCAGCTTACAAGCCTAGCAAGCTCGCCAAGAACCTGCTCCCTAATCTCTTTACAAAAGGCGTGTGGGCTTTGAGGATGATCTTTCTGGGTGTAGTTTTGTAGGCTTTTTAGTATCGCATGAAACGTAAAACAAATAGCTCTCTGGTAGGGCTCTTTTGTATCAGGAAAAATTTTACCTAAAAGTTGCTGTAAAGACCCGTTCACAAATTCAGTAAACACCCGTGCGGCCTGGCCCTCAACTTTAACCTCAGAATAGGTCCATTCTTTTTGAGCCACAATATTCCAGATACCTCTGATCACATCCTGTGATTCTGTTACAAGCAGCAAAAAGAGCCTGTGCAAAAAGAATAAACTACAGCTAGGCACTCTATTCAACACAAGCTGAACGGCTTTTATTTTGTCATCAAGTGCCATATACCTATTTGCTAAAATGCCAATAGCGATATTGGCATCAGGCACTTCAATTACGTTTAAGAGCGGGATAAAGTCACTTCTACAGCACTGTAAGAGCGGCCAAGTGCTATCATCTCTATCATCTTCAATGTATGTATTTAGCGCTTGCATAATTGGTTGCACGTTTTGGGTTTTTGCAGTTTTCGTAAGCACCTGTAGAACAAATTCTCGCATTTCGTTATCTGCAGCAAGAGCTTCCATATCCCATTGATCAGGCCTGTTACATGCCGCAAAATAGGCAACTAAGAGAAGCGTACAGACGTGCTCAAACGGTTCTGCCTCTTTATTATCAACCAAACAAGCTACTTGCTCAACCACCGGTAGCGATTGTTCTTGCAAACAGCACGCTGTAAACCTTGTCCAAGTATCAATTACAAACTCATCATCACATTCATCCTCCCCTTCATCTTGCGGCACAGTAAATTGCGCAAGGCTGGAGGTTTTTGGACTTGTTTCTAAAAGGGCTAAAAGCTCTTCCCAACGCCTTTTATTGCAGGCAGGCATGATGATGAGTTTATTGGCAAGATGCGCGACGCAAAAAGCAATTTGCTCTTTATGCTCATGTAGATTTGGTGACTGAAGGAGAGTATAAATACTAACAGCAAGCTCTTCTGCAGACATGCTTTGAAGTGCTGCAACGCGTTTTGCCACATGACCATAAAGATCTAGCGGACTTGATGTAAGAGAGCTTGGTGGAGATTCACTGCTTATTTCATATATTGCTTCTCTAAGGCTGTCTAGATGCATATGAACCTCTTTGTTATCGAGGTACAGTATACCAAATTCACGATAAAAATAATTAAATAATTCTTTATGGTGATTTTAAATTTGGAATGCGATAGGCTCTAGAGATACTATTTTTTTGGAGAACATATGTTTAGCACAGCTATCAGAGGCCACTTTCCTCATATTCCCGTTGAAGTAACGCTACGACCATTTATCAAACCGGCCCAGAAGCTTATACATAAGATCCAGGACTTTGTAAAAACTATTTTTACATCCCTCGCAAAGGTATTTTCTTTACACAACCCAGAAACAGTAAAAAAAGGGTCCTATCACGCATCCTACAAGGGACCCAATAAACCAGAAGGCCTAAAAAACCCCCTTGTTGTCTTTGCATTTGATGGAGGCGGCGTTAAAGGCAAGATAATACTTGCTGCATTAAAAATTATTGAAGAGCTAACCGGTAAACCTATTAGCAAACTTGGGACCATACTAGCAGGCGTTTCTACTGGCGGCATTATTGCAGCTGCACTTTCTATTCCAAAACCGGATAATCCAAATGAACCACGCCTAACTGCCGTTGATGTTGATCACCTCTATGACAGCCTAGCTGAAGAAGTCTTTACAAGCTCGTACTTTAACTTTGGTCTTACAGAGAATAAATACCCATCTCCGGGTCCCGTAATACGAAAAATAGTTGGAGATCTCCCCTTAACAGCAAGCGTAGCCCAAAACATACTCATAACAAGCTGCGACGCATGCACAGAGAGCCTCGTCTGCTTTAGCAACAAAGAAATCAGCCAAGACTACCTACCAAATGGCTGTATAATGGCTCCTCAAAGTGCCACCTTTGCAGATGCTGCAGAAGCTACATCCGCAGCGCCCACATACTTTCCGTCAGTGCCATTTAATGGCTACAACCTAATTGACGGGGGTGTTATCAACAACAACCCTGCGCAACTTGCTACGCTGTATGCAATGAGCATTGCAAAAGATCGCGACATTCTTGTTCTATCTTTTGGCACAGGAGATGGCCCCATCGACGACACCATATCAAAAACAAAAGCCCTTTTCTGGGGTGTTATCCAGTGGTTTACCCGAATACTCAACATCGTTATGAAAACAGCAACTTCGCAGGTTGACTGGCAGCTAGACCTACTTTCAAGAATATACCCCAATGTCCACTACGTACGCTGGCAAGTATCGCTACCAACAGCTAAAGATGCCCAGATGGATAGAGCGGACCCTGCGCACCTACAGTGGCTTGGAGACTATGGCACGAAATGCTTTAACGACTTTTTGGCTAAAGGCGGCGATAAACTTATCATCGACCCCCTCAAACAAATCTCCTAAAGTCATTCAAAGTGAACCTCTTCGACAGCAACTTCTAGGACCTCAATTTCTAGGAGCTTCTTCATAAGAGTAAGCATAAAATCTGCATCGACATCGCATATGTACGCAAGTGTCTGAAGCTGCCTAAGCTGGCGTGCCGCTTCAACCTTTTTACCTTGTATAAGGTATTTAAAGGCTTGATCAAAGTAATATGCAAACTGCTCCTGTCCTGAAAGCTCGCCTATTCGTTCCTCATTACTACGAAGTTCTTTTGAGTCTAGAAGTAACTTTAGGGCTCGCTCCTTTCTTGGAATAGGAGTTAAAAGTGCATGTTCCTGCCAGGCATTTGTGACCTTAAATATATTTCCAAGCGCCACATTCACTACAACAACGCGTTTTATAACAGCCTTACTTTGTGGGCAGCATCCACGTAGCTTATCCAAAATTAGGTCTGCGTGGGAAAAGAGCGATCTTTGTATACATGCATCTACCAACCGTAGGCCTAAACGCTTTTGTGTGGCAAGCTGCACACTTTGTAAAACCTTCACACACTCTCCTCGAACAGCTACCTCCAAAGAACTCTCATAACCATCTAAAAGTCTTGGTTGCTTTTGATACCTACATAAAGAGACAATTTTCTCATATTCACTTGCTGCACAAGCAGGATCGTGCACCATCTTTGCACAGGCAAAAAGCAAGCTATCGGGCTGTAGTCTTTGTGCTTCATCAAAGTAAAATGAAGCCGTTCTATACCTCTTGTGACTTTGCAAATAGAAAAAAGCATGTAGGCATAGCAAAAAGATCGCTTGAGGAGGAGCCTTCTGCTCATCAAAACAGCTATAGATATGTCTGTATATTTGCCCGGCACGTACATCTTCAGCTTCGGTGGCCAATAAAAGGGCATTTTCTAGGTGTAACAACCTAACACTACTGAGAGCTGTACATATATTATTCTGAAACCCTTCAATCGCGCCTTCATCTTCACCCTCTTTAAAGGCACGAAGTTCAGCTGCAAGATCATCAGCACCTTCATCAAAAGGTTCAAATTCGCTATCAGACAACTGACATACAAAATTATCTATCCACGCAGGAAGTAGCGGCAGCTTGATATATTCTTCATAAAGAGTATGCATAAGCCTCTGAATAGGCTTCATCTGCGTAAGATCATTCATCTGAAATATACACCCCTTTGCATGATCGTACTGTCTTTCACTGATAAAGCGCTCTAAACTTACAACCATCCTTTGTAGGCTTTCTGTTTTAGTTTCTGCAAGAAGCCCCTTAAGACGGGCTATGAGTGTAGTACATGCTTGACCTGTAAAAAAAGCTGCATAATTTAGGTCAGGTTGCAGCGAATCTGAAAAGCGAATCCAAAGCGACATAAGCTCAGCGACTAAAATCTGCTCTTCAGTAGACCGTAAAAGCTCATTTAGCCGCAAAAAAGCACCTTCTACCTCTGCATAATCAGTTGACTCTAGCGCCAAAAGACAGTCTACAACCTCCCGATCGTTAGTCTTTTGCTGTATACTCGCTGTGTTTTTTCTAAATAGCTCTGTCCTAACAAATGCACGAATATCTCGCGGCCCTTTAAACCTCCTGTCGGGTATATTTGCAGCAAAATCATCTACAAATGCCTGAGTAAGGTTACTTGAAACAAGCGATCTCTCAAAATCTCTTTTAGCCCTGTAGTAGACGCCCTCAGCTGTAGTGTCGGCAAGCTTCTGATAGACCAACCTACGTTTAAGCGGCATTTCAAGGCATGCCAAAGAGGCTGAAAGTGCAAGCCAATTTGTGCCATTATTTTCTGCTTTATTATATAAAAGTTGCATAGAGTCATCATTGGGCGCCATACACTGAAAATAGAGATACCCATGAAGTGCCACATGCCTTATAACTGATTCATCCGCCTGCCTTCTTTGAAGCGCGCTTATGAGGCCTCTATAGAGTCTCCCGACATTTTCTGCTTTAGAGGCGCAAGCGGCACTAAGTTCTAATTCTAAGCAGGAGATATTGCCTCTATCTTGCTTTTCAAGGGTAGATAATAGCTCTAAGACAAGCTGAGGTTTATTTATAAAGAGCAAAAACTCACCATAGAGCTCTACTACCTCACGCTTTTGTTTGTATGCCTTTTGAAGCTCGTAGTGGGCAGCACTTACAAGATCTAGACGTAAATACTCGGCAACTGTCGGCAATATGGCTTCTGCTTTTTCAATAAGCAGTCGCTTATCTAGATCATTTCTAAATATACAAGTTTCGTTTTCCACTACTGGCCGATAGCCATTTGCAAGCAGCCAGCGCACTACTTTTGCATCGAATAGGAATGCCTCATCAGCAATTTCAGGAGGAAAAACACATGGATAGCTCTGAACAGCTCCCCCATCAAGAGAACTAACCTCAACAGATGTTGATGTAAACACAAACGAATTTTCCCACGAAAGAGCAGAGGCAACATACTTAGGGTGATCTATATCAAAGTAGGCCCACTTGCCAAAATGGCCTTTTGGAGCATGTTGACCATCATCTGATTTACCCGAGGTCCTCACTAACGTCGCCTGTCTATAAAACTCTCGGACTGCAGTTTCATGTTCCATATCTACGAGAGTTGAAAGTAGGCATAAAGTCTGCTTTTCGCGATGTGAAAAGATGCCGTAGCCACCAAGGCGGTAGATTTCTTTAAGTGCCTGAATAACATTTCCCATTCTATTTTTCTTATATTCAGACTTTACAAGCGTAAAATAAACCCTTGAAGCCTCTGCCTTTTTCATTTGTAGCTCTAGGCAATGGGCATATGCCTCCCCCACTTTAAACCTACTTTTACTTTTTTTAGGCAGTTTTTCAAAGAGTATCCTGGCGACATATTCTACTCGTGGCCACTTCTTTGCATCTTTATAGGCCCATAATAGTTTTTCAAGTGCCATTAGATCGTCAGGATTTCTAACAACAGCGCTTTTAAGGGGTTTGACTCTCTGATCATGAACCCTAACTCCTTCGACAGCGCTTGCACTTACCTCTAAAACTGAATCCGTTTGCCTTGGCGACTTTCCTTGAGAGCTTCGCGTAAACACTATCCTTTTCGTACTAGGTGATGAGGGAACAGAAGCTGGCTGCCACACAAATTTTGGAGGGGGCACAAGCGGAAAAATAGCATCTTGTAGTTTTTGATTCTTTTCCTGAGCGGCCCTATAATACCTATGGGCAATTTCTGCCGTCTTGTCAGCACAGCCTAAATAGCCTGTTAAGTAGCAGTGGAGCATGCGAGCATCAGAACAGCCAAGTTTTGGAATTTCTGTTAGAAACTGAGGATTTGTCGGATCACTTCTAATAGCTTTTTCAAAACACACAATGGCATCTTCTGTCTTACCCTTGTTACCGGATACTTCTAGATATAAAGGTGCAGCCTCCTGAGGGCTATATAAAAAAAGAAAGTCAGCCAAAAGCTCCTTACAGATAAAGCCCTTATCTGTAACATCATATAGCTGCTCAATAAAGAGTCTTGCATCATCGTGACGTTCCTCATCAAGACTTTTACGAAAGGAATCTACAAGTGAATTGATGAGTTCAGCCTTCATTGCAAAATCAGCACCGGTAGTCCGTTCAAAAAGAAATAGCCAATCTGCATAATCCTTTTGTACAGTTTTATCTTTTAGAGTGCCGCCTCGACAGAATCGCAAAAATCTTGAAAGGTTACGTGATACAGCCTCTGCTTTACGTGACAACTCTTTAACCTGAGTACTATTTTTACTAGTGCTTTTTTCTAAAAATATTACTCTTCTTGAATTGTCAATTTCAACAAGCGTGGGCACATGACAATGCTCAAGAAACCACATACAAGCCCGCTTTGTATAAAGAGCGGTCTCGTGAAGCATCTGGACAGGAAAATGGGATATTTCCAAATCAACTTCGCGCGGCGTTACCAACGGAGTAGTACCATCAGAAAAAGCCTTTAAGCAAGTGAATTTTACTTTTTTCTTTTTCTTTATTAGTTCTACTCGTTCACCTAATCCAAAAAAAGTAACATACCCTTCCGTGCCACCAGTAATATAAAACATATTAATATACCTTTTGTATTAGGTTTATTAGTCAATGTGATATATCAACGTTGATTAAGCTTGTCAACAACCTTGTTTCTTATTTATACCCAATTAAGTTCAAGAGTTGGTTTTTTTGCGCGCCAAAGACCCGCGATTGAATAGATTGAAAACATGCCCATATTATAATATGGGCATGTTTTCAATCTTTCAAGCCCGGGGCTTTCGCGCAGCAAAAAAACCAACTCTTGAACTTAATTGGGTATATCTCGACTTTGCAACTTTTTGACGGCGCTTTTATGCCTTCAGGAAACATCTATGATAAAGGTGAAGAGGAAAGAGGCGCTATCCCAAACCAAACACTAATTTGATAGCTTCATCCACGGCCTGCATTGTATTGAAGTCAAGCTCGCAAATATACCTTTGTAGCCGAATTTTATCTAGGGCTCTAGACTGGTTCAGCATAACCTTAGCAGGCTTTCCATTGATTTCAGTTTTCACTTCAAAGGGGTATATGTTGGTTACCTTGCTTGAAATGGGAGCAACCATAACCACTCTTGAAAGCTCATTTGCTATGTCGTTAGAAACAATGAGCCCGGGTCGCTTTTTTTGTGTTTCTGAGCCTTTAGCTGGATCAAGGTCAGTCCAATATACTTCGCCCCTCTTAGGAAATTTACCACTCATCGGTGCCGTCCGCTACTGTTCCTTCCCAGTCCGTAAGTGCCTCAGTTTGTCCGGCATCGGTATTTGCATCGATATAGCTTTGGCGAAGATCATGCTTTTTTGCTTCAAGACCATTGCGCAAAAGTTCACTTACAAAACGGCTTCTTTCACGAGGCTTAATGTATGTGTGAAGATCGTGCATCACGTCCAGGGGCAGAGAAAAGGTCTGATTGACTGTCTTTGCTTGTTGTTTTCTCATACCTTGATTATATCATACGGACTATTAATTACCAATTATTAATTATTATTGCCTATCCGGCCCCTTTTACCACTGTTGGGGACTTTTTTTTGATCTCATCAAATTGTTTTACGAGGTTCATGAGCTCTTCTTCGGAGGCTTTTCCGGAGTGGATTTTCATTTTTATAGATTCGCGCTCATGCATCCAGTTGCGCTCTTTTATGCGCTGGATTGTTTCAATGAGAAATTCCTTGGCGCGTTCGCGATTTACCTTTTTATTAAGAATTTCAGATAAAAATAGTGGCATTTCATCCGATGAGCTATCGGTAGTAAGCTCAAAAAGGTCAAGCTCGCGCTTTTCTATAAGCGTCACTAACACTCGTTCATAGAGTACCTTAGCAAGTTCTAGCGACAAGTCTTGTGGGACAATGTTGTCTTTACAAAGAGCTACAATGGCTTCATTACCAGGGCCGCAGAGTATGAGCCAGCGCAAAAGATCCTGTTCGACGATGCGGTCGGGATCTACCACTTGGGCGCTACCGGTTGATACGCTCCTTTTAAAAAAGAGGGTGCGAGGCTGCAGCACATCAATACCCAAAAGCTCTTCCGGCACCCGCGTGAGGGCTGCTAGTTTTTTTAAACTCTCATGCACCATAACGGTATTATCCCACTCGCGAATGCGCAGTACAAGCTCCTGAATGATCTTATTTTTTTCTGCAGGAGAGTCGCCCTCTATATTTTTTGAGTAGTGATGCCACAAAAAGGCTAAATACTCTTTGGCGCCCACTATAGCCTCAGTAATTGCTATCGGCCCTCGCTTTGCAAGCAGGCTATCAGGGTCTTGGCCTGGCGCAAGTGTAGCTACAAGTACCTCTACGCCCTTTTTTTGAAAAAGGTGACCCACCTTAACAGATGCCTCTTGGCCTGCAGCATCGCCATCTAGCAGTAGATAGACCCGCTCTACACCTAGTTGGCACACTTCATGCACGTGCTCTTCGCCAAATGCTGTACCAAGCGCAGCAACTGTTATATCAAAGCCATGGTAGATCATACGCAGCGCATCAAGACCGCCTTCAACGATAATAGCCTGCTTTTGTTTGATAATGCGCTTTCGGCTCGAAGAGAGCCCAAAGAGAACTTTTGACTTTTTAAAGAGGGGCGTCTCTGAGGTGTTTATGTACTTTCCCCCAAAAGTGCTTTCTTTCATCTTTCTTGCAGAAAAGCCAATTGTAGCACCTGTTACATCAAGGATAGGAAACATCAGGCGCTCTTGAAAAAACTCTCGCACTCTGCCAGCGCGCTCTGCAACAAGCCCCACCTCTTTTAGCTCTTCGTCTTTAAAGTGCGCATGATGCATATACTTTCGAAATATGCCCTCACCTTTTGGAGAAAGGCCCACATGAAAGGCATGGATAAAATCAAGTGATAGGCCACGAGAAAAGAGGTAGTTAAGAGCCTCTCTACCCTCATCAGTATGCAAAAGGTAGGTTTGATAAAAGCGGCTTGCAGCGTCCAAACAGTCTTTAAGGCGACTTTTATTTGTAGACTTATGATCCTTTGCACCATCTAGCTGCTCAAGCTGCACCTGAAAGCGCTCTGCAAGCTGCTGTACGGCATCTGTAAAGCTAAGGCGCAAGTGTTGCATAAGAAACTGTATGGCATCACCATGCGCCCCGCAGCCAAAGCAGTGATAGTGAGAGTCTCCCTTATTTACAACAAACGATGGCGAGCGCTCTTCATGAAAAGGACATAACGCCTTCATGGCACCGCCAGCCTTCTTTAGGTCAATATGCTGGGATAGCACTTCTGCAAGGTCGATACGACTACGAAGAGTCTCTAAACTTTCTTTTGTAAATCTAGCCATGACTCAATTGTGCCACAATAAGCTTGCGATTGCAAGGTTAGCTAGCTTTTACGTATACTCATGTCCTATGGAAGAACTTACTGGCTGCGTAGAACATCTTACATATAGCGATCCTGAAACATTTTTTACTGTGGCAACACTTCTTTGCCCCGGTCAAAAAAAGAGCGTTATTGTAACAGGCATTTTGCCCGCTGTACAGGTTGGAGAGACTATTTACTGCCAGGGAAGCTGGAAGCTACACCCCAAGCACGGTATGCAGTTTGAGGTGCAAACCTACGAGATGCAGCTGCCTCAAGACGCCAGGTCGATAGAAAAGTTTTTAGCATCCGGCGCCGTACGCGGCATAGGCAAGGCATTTGCAGCGCGTCTTGTAGAACGCTTTGGCAAAGACACATTAAAAGTTATCGACAAGCAGCCTCACCTGTTAGAAGAAATTGGCGGCTTAGGAAAAAAGCGCCTAGACACCCTCGTTAGCTCCTGGCAAGAACAAAAAGAACTAAAAGAGCTTTTTGTGTTTTTACAGGGCTTTGGCGTGTCAAGAGCCTATGCAAGACGGGTCCTAAAAGCCTACGGATCTGAAGCTCTACAAAAGATCAAAAAAAACCCCTACAGTCTAGCTAAAGAAGTGCAAGGAATCGGTTTTCGCTTTGCTGATGCCATTGCTAAGAATATAGGCCTTAAAGAAGATAGCCCCGAGCGCATTGAAGCGGGAGTTGACTTTGTGCTCTACGAGCTTTCGCATGAGGGCCAGGTATGCTATCCATTAGAGCTCTTCATTGCTAAAGCAAAAGAGACCCTTAACGTCGATGCAGACCTCATCCGCCAGCAAGTTGGCAGAATGTTTCAGAAAGAACTGATAGAACTTCAAAGACTTAATGACTCCTTTTTTATATGGTCAAAGCCCCTTTATATAAGCGAGGTGGGCATTGCAAATGAGATCAAGCGCCTACAGCAGGCAAAGTCATCACTTCGCGATGTGCTTATTGATAAGGCGATCACCTGGTCGCAAGAAAAACTCTACCTCACCTTTGCGCCTCTACAAGAACAGGCAGTACGCCAGGTTTTACAAGAAAAGGTCTCTATAATTACCGGAGGACCAGGTACCGGTAAAAGTACGATCACAAAAGCCCTTGTTGCTATATTTGAAAAGCTTACTGATAAAATACTCCTTGTAGCTCCAACAGGAAGAGCAGCAAAGCGCCTTGCTGAAATTACCCACAAATACGCCTCGACGATTCACCGCATCTTAAAATTTGACTTCACAAAAGGCCGCTTTAAGTACGATAGAGATAATCCACTCCCATGCGATGTTATCATCATAGATGAATCCAGCATGATAGACACCTACCTCACATACCAGCTTGTACGCGCTATTCCTACTCATGCCAAGGTCGTGTTTATAGGCGACGCTAACCAGCTACCAAGTATTGGCCCAGGAACAGTCTTAAAAGACCTTATCAATTCTCAAAGCATTGCCACAACGCGTCTTAACGCTATCTTCCGCCAAGCGGCAGGCTCTAAAATTATCCTCAATGCCCACCGCATCAACGAAGGCAAAATGCCTTTTACCGAACACGACCCTCAGTATGGCAGGTGCGACTTTTTCTTTGTAGAAGCTCAAGAGCCGGAACAAGTTGTTACCACCATTATCGAACTTGTCACAAAAAAGATTCCGCGCGATGAGCATATGGACGCAAAAAAAGACATACAGGTACTTGTACCCATGCGAAAGGGAATATGTGGTATAGATGCGCTCAACCGCGAGCTACAAAAAAAGCTTACACCAAATGAATCCGGCTTTCTCTTTAGAATAGGTGACAAGGTTATGCAGCTTCGTAACAACTACTCTAAAGATGTCTATAACGGCGATATCGGCTATATTGCCTCGATAGATCCCATGGAGGAACTTTTTACCGTGCAGATGGATGACAAGACTGTAGAATATGAATTTTCAGAAACTGACGAGCTTGTTCTTGCCTATGCTGTTTCCATCCACAAATACCAAGGAAGTGAATGCCCGGCTATAGTTATGCCTGTGCATACTACACACTTTAAGCTTCTCACCAAAAACCTACTCTACACAGGCGTCACGCGCGGCAAAAAGCTTGTCTACCTCGTTGGCACCAAAAAAGCTATTGCCATTGCCGTTAAAAATGAGGACGTCATGCAGCGCTACACAAGCTTAGCTTCTCGCCTACAAGGTACTTAAGGAATGGTATGAGCAGCTCTCCTCCCATTGATCCTGATGAACTCGTGCTTGAGCTAGAAAACTTTCAAGTAGATCAACCCATATTAAGAGCCTTTCTTGCTCAAGAAGATGTAACAGACTCTCTTTGCTATCTAGAAGAGATGCTTGAAGATGATGACTGCAAAGAACGCGTGGACACACTTGATTTACAAGAACTACAGGGGTATCTTCTTACACTTCTTGGTCTCTATAATCGCGATAAGGAGCGCGAATATCTCTTACTATTTATAAGGTGCCTTCCTTACTACATCCACCAACTAGAAAAACAAATTGGAGCCCAAGTTTTTGCAGGCATTGCCCCACATGCTCTTGTTAACGCACTACCAGAGCGATATGAAGATGAACTACAACTACGCATGCAGGCACTTGTCGATAAAACCAAAAGCCCCATGCTCACCCTTGCAGACGAACTTGCACACATAAAGCGTTTACTTGTAGAACCCCCATTAGACGCCCTTGCACATGCCCTTGACTCATGGTATGAATGTTCTTCCCCATCGCTTTCTGATTTTGTACTAGTTCTTAGAGGCATAAGTCGCCTACTAGATATGCAAGAAATCGATGCCATCTGCCTCATCTGTGACAAGATACTTGCCAATAATGATAACGCCAATACCATGGGTCATATCATACATGAACTAAAACAACCGCTCGAAGGATCCTTAAGGACTCTCTATGTTAAGGTGCTAAAACATCCAAAATTTTCTAAGGTAGTTCATCTAACTACCTATGAACTTTTAGTCATTCAAAAGAAGTTCGCTCTTGCAGCACAAATAGCCCACGTTCTTCCTCTGCATCACATTGAGATAATGGTTGAAGAAATTGAAAAAAAACCCGCCGAATATGTCGAAGACCTTAAAGCAATTGTAGCTGCTCAGTGGGAAGAGGGCTTTGCAGCAGAAAGTCTCCTAGCTCGAATAGCTTTCATTAATTCTAAAAAATAAATTATTTACTTTTATTTGTTTAATGTGGTAAAATAGTTTTTACTATATTAATGGAGTTTATTTATGTCAGTTTCTGTAGAGCTAAATCCACCACCTGCCCCTCCTCAAGCAAAGCACTACGAAGTACGCGATGACGGAATGCTGTATATTGGCCAAAAACAGTGTGTTGTTCGCCGTGGAAATGCCGTATTAAACTCTCGCCAGGAACTTGAAGAGCTCGCCCGCCTCTTTACGGCTACCCTTGTTGTAACCCAGCTTAATAGCGGTGAAGAGTGGAGAGTAAAAACTAGCGGTGTTGAGGTCTATGAAAAATCAGCCTACAAGGGCACAATTGCCTTTATTGACGCTGCTGCTCAGGCTACATTTCAAAGCCAGATAACAAACTACGTAAAAAGCAGCCCCCCCGCCCAAGAAACAGCCCTAGATCGCATCAAAAAGCTTGCAAAGCGCAAACTCCCAAAAACTACTACCGAAGCAAAAACGCTTCTTGAAAAAATACGTGGCAAAGCAATTAACTGGGATGATCACAAAATAGTGAAGAAAGAACTTGGTGAAGTGCTCCAGCAGGTTTCAAAAGATGATGAAGCGCTCACCATATTTAAAGCGCTCCTTGATCCAGTAAACCTACGTACCGGAACTAAAGATCCATTATCAATTTGTAAGAAAACCTAACAGAAACCGAGACCGCAAAAGCGGTCTCGGTTCTCGAGTTTGGACATTTGCAATTTGCGAGCTTAAAGCTCGCTCCCGAGTGCGGTAATTTTTTTACCGCTCTTAATTTTCGACCACAAGCCTTGCCTTCGGAAAGGTCCAGTACATATAAATACCCTCACACGATGCCGTGTATCAAAGCCAAATACTTTTACCTGCTTTTTAGCTTTGGAGGCAATTGTTACAACGGCGCGTGGTTGAAAATTGAGAGCGGTAAATAATTACCGCACTCCAAAGAAGCCTTCGGCTTCACACGCAAATGTCCAAACTCGAGAACCGAGACCGTTTTCACGGTCTCGGTTTTTATAACCTACTCAGCAGCAGCATCAGCAGCTGGTGCGTTATTTTGATTTTTCTTTTTCCAGTTTTTATTTCCCTTTTTTGCCCAGTGTTTGCCACCGCACATTGTAGGCTTATTCTTTTTGCAGCAAGGACCATGGAAAAATGTTGCACATGAACCATACGCACACTGCATCATAAAAGCAAAAAGAACAACAGCTAGATACTTTTTCATAAAAACCTCAGTTATTAAAATTAAACAAAAAAACCATTAGCTTGTCTAAGCTAATGGTTATGACTTTATGCCTGAAGAGAATTAAGCTCAAGTGGAATTAGCTTACAGAACTGCCTGGAGGTAGCTCTGAAAGCTCTAATAGTTGCAGGCGATCATCAGGCGATGCACCTGACAGGATCATTCCCTGACTCTCTATTCCCATAAGCGTTGCCGGCTTTAGGTTTGCTACTAACACAATGTGCTTGCCGATTAAGGCCTCCGGCTCAAACTGGTGGCCAATTCCTGATACTACAGTACGAACTTCAGTGCCTATGTCTACGCTGAGCTTTAAAAGCTTTTTGCTTTTTGGCACACGCATAGATGCCATAATTTTGCCAACGCGAAGGTCGAGTTTTCGTACGTCGTCTATGCTAATAAGTGGATTTTGGTGTTCTGGCACAGCAGGTGGGTGCTTTGCACTAGATACGTGTTCTGAATTTGCTGTAAGCAAGGCTATCTCCTTTGCAATCTGTTCGTCTTCAATTTTACTAAATAGGGTTTTGGGGGTATTGAGCGCTGTTCCTACAACAAGCTCTTCGCTCTTTCCTTCATCCCATGATGTTGGCTTTTTCATCTCAAGCATCTGCCATATCTTCTCACAAGTATCCGGAAGTATTGGAGATGCGCAAAGTGCCAGCACTTTAATGCATTCAAGGCATAGCGCTATTGTGGTGTACATCTCTTGGCGTGTTGCTTCAGACTTAGCAAGTACCCACGGCTTTTTAGCGTCAAAGTATACGTTGCCGGCTGCAGCTATTGCCATCACTAATGAACTTGCTTCTCGCACTCGAAAGCCGTTATAAGCCTCTTCAAGCTTTGCTACAAGGACATCTAGCTCTTTTAAGAAGGCTGTATCTTTTTCATCAAGTGGTCCGCGAGCTGGAATTTTGCCTCCACAGTTATTCTGCAAGAATACAAGCGTGCGGTGAATAAAATTGCCAAACTTGCCTACAAGGTCGCTATTACACTTTATCTGAAAGTCGCGCCAGGTAAACTCTGAGTCTGATGTCTCTGGAGCATTTGATGCTATTGCGTAGCGCAGCTGCTCTGCTGAATAGCGCGTCAAAAAGTCTGCAAGGTCTATATACCAACCTTCAGACTTACTAAACTGCTTGCCTTCTAGGTTGTAAAACTCATTTGCCGGAAGCTCGTCAACTAGCTTGTAGGGCTTATTTTGGCCCATAGTCATCGCCGGAAAGATCGCCGCATGAAACGGAATGTTGTCTTTACCTACAAACTGCACAAGGTGTGTGTCAGCATCGCACCAGTAGTCTTTCCACTTCTCAGGTGATCCCTGAAGCTCTGCCCACTCTTTAGTTGCACTTAAGTAACCTATGGGGGCATCAAACCATACATAAAGCACCTTGCCGGTTGCTTCATCAAGTGGAACAGGCACACCCCACGTCATATCGCGCGTGATAGCTCTTGGCCTAAGGTCTTGTATATAACTTTTTATGAAGTTGACGACATTGCTTTTCCAGTTTTTGGTATCGAGCCATGCTAAAAGCTTATCCTTAAATAGATCAAGGCGCAAAAACCAGTGAGTAGTTTTTTTGAGTATAAGCGGGCTTCCTGTAAGCTTTGAGCGAGGGTTTTTAAGGTCTATAGCCTCAAAGCTAGCCCCGCAAGAAGTACACTCATCACCTCGCGCCTGATCATAGCCACACTTTGGACAGGTGCCAACTACGTAGCGGTCAGCTAAAAAGCGATTTTCCTGCTCAGAATAGAGCTGCTCTGTCTCTTTCTTTTCGATGTAGCCATTGTTCAATAAGTCGTTAAAATACTGGTGTGTAAGCTCTTTATGCCCAGGCCAGGTAGTTCTTGAATAGTGATCAAAGCCAATGTGCATCTTTGAAAAGAGCTCCTGATCAATAGCATGAAAGATATCTACATGCTCTTGTGGAGTGCGCTTTGCAAGCTCTGCGCTCAATGCTACAGCAATACCGTATTCATCAGAGCCACAGATAAACAGGGTATCTTTTACTTTCAGTCGAATAAAGCGAGAATAGATGTCTGCCGGCAGATATGCACCTGCAATATGTCCAAAGTGAATTGGACCGTTAGCGTAGGGAAGAGCTGCTGTTATAAGAACTTTTTTATGCATAGTTATAATGTTTCGTCTATAGAATCATAAAGGGGTAATTGTACAATAAGGACCTCAAACTCTGTGCCGGGAACTTCTTTCCAGCCTAAAAGCACCTTTTTTACGCGATCAACATAGAGTGGTCCCGGCTTTGTAAGGCCGTAGTAGCTATCAACTTCACTCGGTAGTGCCCTTGGGCAAGACATTTCTGTCTGATAGCCTGCTAAAGATTCATGCAACATGCGTAGTGTTGCCTGCTCCTGCTCGTCTAAGCTGCCCCAAGATACGTAGCGGCCCGGATAGCGCCTTTCTAAAAAGTCCCACCCGAGACGTACGAACTGCCCGCGAAAGACAGCGTTTGGAAAGATGCGACCTGTTTCTTGACAAATCGCTGCCGTATCAAACTCAAAAGGCTCATTTTCAGGCTGCGGATGGCTCAGCATAAACTCATCGACAAAGCGCCTAATAGAGGGGGCTATATCAACCCCTAACGACATAGGCTGCTTGCTGTAGGGACTTTGTGAGCCTCGCTTTTTTGACGAAAACCAGCCTATCCACAACAAAAACATCATCACGCCGATGACCAAGAGAAACGACGCTAAGAGGATAATGATGGCACCTTCGCCTAATGTCTCAATATCTTGGTTCATGAATTAGCGAGCGGCTTTACTTTTTGACTTTCGTTCTTTTTTTTCTTCCTTAAGCGCTTTTACTTCTTCGTTCCAGGTCATTTCAGATTTTTGTTTTGGAGCTTGTACCGGCTCTTCTTCTTCTGGGATCTCGGCAAAGTGGTCCTTGTGAGCTGCAATTTCAGCTAAAATCTGATAAGCCACGTTTTGAGAATCGGCCCATATATCTGGCTCACGGCCGGAACGGACAGTATTTTCGGCAAGCTGGATCGCATAGCGAACAAGCTCAAACTGGTTGTTAAACCGCTTGAGAAGCTCTTCATTCGTCAGCTGATCTTTATAATCTAGTTCATTCTTCATTAAACTACCTTTGGTTATCTAATTCTATGCTCTTCAGCAATTACAATACTTTTTAAGACGTTATACGCCGTTTCAAGTTCATCGTTAACGATCACGTAGTGATAGGCGGTACTTGTTGCAATTTCGCGTTCTGCCTCGTGAAGGCGTCTTGAAAGGGTTTCATAATTTTCAGTGCCACGCTCCTGCAGCCTTCTTGCAAGCTCTTCAAAGCTTGGAGGCAAAACAAAAATAAAGGTTGCTGCCACCTGGCCCATAAGGTGCAACGCGCCTTGTGTGTCTATTACCAAAAAGACATGCTTTCCTTCACTTCTTAGCTTTTCTACCTGCTGCTTGCCAGTGCCATAGTGATAGCCAAATAGAGTAACATGCTCTAAAAACTGGCCTTCGTGAACCTTTTTAACAAACTCTTCCTCGTTCAAAAACCAGTAGTCAACGCCATCTTGCTCAGTCGGTCTTTTAGGGCGAGTCGTGCACGACACACTGCGTACAACAGAGTCAAATTCTTTTGTAAGCATCTCTACAAGTGTGGTTTTTCCGGTACCGGCTGGTGCGCTTAACACAAAAAGCAGGCCGTGAGAGTGATTTCCAAGCAATTTATGTTTATTCGACATTGGCTACTTGCTCCCGCAGTTTTTCTAGCTCGCTCTTGGCATCAATGACAAGGCGCGAAATTTGGGCATCCTGACATTTAGCACCCATGGTGTTTATCTCGCGAGACAATTCCTGCAGGATAAACTCAAGTACTTTGCCCGATTTTTTTGCCTGCATCTCGTTTTTAAAGTGCTCAAGGTGAAAGCCAAATCGCGATAGCTCTTCTGCTATATCTACTTTATCCGCCATAAGGGCAATTTCTTTTATAAGGCGCTCATCACCCTCTTGTACACTGCCTACAAGCTCTTGTACAAGATCTGTAAGGCGCTTAAAAAATTTGGGCTTTGCATCGCGAGCAAGATGGGCAATTTGGTCTTTGAGATCAGATAGCAGCTGTAGTCTTGCCAAAAACTCCTCAGCGATCAATATCCCCTCTTTGTCTTTCATTGCCACAAAGTCTTTGCAGGCGGCGTCCAAGGTTTCTTTTAGCTTTACTTCAAAGTCTTCGCGCTCTACTTCAAAGCTTGCCTGCAATACGCCCTTTTCGCGAAGGATCGATAAAAAGAGTTTTTGCTCGTCAATCTCGCCGCAGCCAAGCTCTTTAGCTAACTGTTTAGCAGATTTATAGAGACTTTTGGCGTAGCTTGCATTGGCAATAACATCTACTTCAAATGCCGAAAGAAAATGCACGTGAACGCTCACGTTAATATGGCCGCGCTCAGCATGTTGAGAAACGATCTTGCGAACAAGCGGATCGTAGAGCATACACTCTTGCGGCATCTTTACGTGTATATCAAGATGCTTTTTGTTAACTGACTGTATCTCTACAGCGATTTCGACATCTACATAGGATTTTTTTGCTTTTGCAAAGGCAGTCATGCTGCGCAGCATCTTTAGACTCCACAAGAAAATGTGATAATATTACTATCTTAAGGAGTTGATATCAAGGAACTCTTTCTTATGAAATATCTATTACTACCACTTTTCAGCATGCTGCCTTTGGAAGCGAAGGTGCTGTATGAAAGTCTTGACCCGACAAGTGTAAAAGAGCACCTTGCCTACTACGAACTTTACGGATACACCCCAGCCCTTGAACATGCCTGGAAGCTGCTTTCGGGTAAAGAGCTAAAGGGCGCCCCCCTGCACATCCCCCGCAATATAGACTCCTTTATTGCCCTTATAGACCCGACAGGCACATATAAAGATTTTGAAATTAGCGATGAGGCATTAGCCAGTATTGATGAAATTAGTAAAGACCTACCAAATCGCAAGCTGCGAGGCTACCATGCAAAAACGCTGAATGAAGTGCTTGCGTTAGAACCTGATGAAGTAGATCTTTCAACCGCGCTACTCTTATCTCAACTAGACGATAGCGCTCTACATAAGCGCTATAAAGCCGCGTTAGACCTTATGGCTCTACAGGTGCTTGCAAAAACTGGCAAGGAGGCTTCAAACGCTAGCAAAATTGCAGCTCTTAACCATCTTATCTTTTATGAACTTGGCTTTCGCTTTCCTCCCCACTCGACCTACAGCCAGCAGATTGACCGCTTTACCTTTTTGCCGCATGTCATAGAATCTCGGCGCGGGGTATGCTTGGGAGTATCCGCCCTTTATATATGTCTCTTAGAGCGCCTTGGCCTTTCATTTGAAATCATCACACCACCTGGCCACATCTTTATAAAGTGTGGTGACACAAATATAGAAACAACACTTAGAGGTGTGCACATCCACGACGATGAGTATTTAGGAATCACGCTGACGGCGCTACCTAAACGCAACAAAAAAGAAGTGATTGGCGCTAGCTTTGTAAACCAAGCCTCCATATACCTTTCTAAAGGCGATTTTGAAAGGGCCACAACCTGTTACAAAAAGGCTCTTCCCTATATGCCACATGACAAGATGGCAAAAACATTGCTTGCCTATAGCCTTTTTTTAACAGGAGCGGACGCTGAAGCAAATACGCTATTAAAAGAAGCAATTAACCTACAAGAGCCTTACCTCATAAGCCAAAACTGCCTAGCTGAAGATATCTACTATAAGCGCGTGGATAAAGAGAGTCTCAAGCCCTTTTTTCTCTATGTAGATGAAACGCGAGAGTCTATCGAGCAAAAAAAAGAGGCTCTTACGGCATCAATCAAAAAATGCCCAAACTTTCGCTCAGGCCTTTTTATGCTTGCTATACAGTGGCTCCAGCTACAAAGACCGCAAGAAGCCATCAAAGTCTTAGAAGAGTATCATAAACAAGACCCCAACGACATCTCCACCGAATTTTACCTTGCCGAGCTCTACTACTCCCGCTACGATATAAAGCATGCGTGGCAACACTACAGCCAAGCCGAAAAAATTGCAAAGTCCCAAGGCCGCATACCCGAAGCCCTAGTACAATTTAAGACCCTACTAGCAATTAAAGCAGCTGATACCTCTAGTTAATAATATCTTTATTTCCATTGACAAATAATAGATTTTAAAGATATAATTATATAAAAAATGAGGTAATTATGGCATCTTTAGTTAATTCTGATTCAGCTTATAGGTTTACCCCCACAACTAACGCAAAATGGACAACAGTTAAGACTTCTTTTGGTTTTGTTACTCGCGGGCTGTACAACAACCTCTTATTCCCCATTCTCGAAAAAGTCGTTAAGCCAAAAGTAGACCCTGATGCATGGGAAAAAATTAAAGCTATTAAGCTAGAAGCCATAACAACTGTTGGCGACATTGAAGTTATCGCATTAGAAATCTTTGAAGTAACAATTAAAGCAGATGATAATCGAAAAAAAGAAGTTCACGAACAGCTAAGAGGCTGCTTACAGATTTACGCAGAAAAGGGATTAGCTCATACGATAGCCCCGATTAAAGAGTTTATCAACAACGTTTAAGGTAGCTTGTCAAGAATCTGCAACAGGACTAAGATAGAGTATCAGACTCTTGAGGTATAACCATGTTGCAACGACTTAGTCTCTTTGTATGTATTGCGCTTCAGCACTATGTAGCGGCTGATAGACTTCCCGTATCACAAATAATGACGCCTGAGGTGCAGCAGAATATAGGCTATGACAGGCTAACTCCAGAGCAAAAAAGTGCGTTTGAAACATGGGCTGCAGAGTGGACACACCATGTACTAGAGAACTCTCCAAGCTATCGCCCTGGGCAAAATCTATCCCTTTGGATCCAAAGCTGGCCATCCTATGCCAACCCCACCAAGAGCCAATACAGCCCAGAAGAAATAGCTGAGCGTCAACGCAATAACCAAATCATCGACCGCATCCGCAATAATGGCGAATTCATAGACCTAAAAGATGGCTCTTCATGGCGCATCTCCCCCTTCTTTCGCTACCTTACAACCCAGTGGCAAAAAGGACAAACCGTTGAAGTGCAACAAGGCTCAAACATTATGCACCCTTGGATTTTGCATAATGTATCAGTTGGCCAGACTGCTGAAGCCGACCAGCTAAGTGCAAGCTCACCTACCGGCAAAAAAGAAAATGAATCACCTGAGTACTATCAGGGCGCAATATCACTACAAAGCGTAACGCAGCAAGGCGACCTACTCTCTCTTGGCGATGGCTCGCAGTGGAAAATCGCCCCCATGGATATGTATAAAGCTAAAAACTGGACGCCATCAGATAGAGTACGCGTTGAACAGTCAGATAACTTTCTCTACAAGTGGCGCTTAACAAACCTTGATACGGGCGAAGTTGCCCTTGCAAACCCTCGACAATAAAGGATAGCAGCATGAAAACATACTATATAAGCCTTTTAGCACTCTTTTTTAGCACAACCCTTTCATCCGATATTGCAAAAATGAGTGAGCAAGAGCAAAAAGCATGCGGCATAGAAAAATTGTCGGCAGAAGAAAAGCAGGCACTTAACACCTGGCTTGCAAAAGAACTGTCAGCCCCTAAAGCGCCGGTGCTTGAAAAAACGAAGATCGTACACGGTGAATTTTTGATCACGCAAAATCTTGACCTTGGTCGCTTTCTCACGCTAGAAAATGGCATCACCTACGATATTCCCTCCCGCTCTCGCAAAAAGACTATGGCGTGGAAGACTGGCGACAAAATACGCCTTGTAGAGCCTGTCAGGCCCACAAACTTCAAGCTCGAAAATATTGAGCAAAAGGTAACAATAGGGGCAAAAATATCGACAAAGAAACCAAAAACAGAAACCTCCAAAAAGTAGGATTGCATGTCATACAACTTTACAGATGCATGCGCAAGCGCTATCCAAAACGCCTTTTCTCAAGCTGAAGCTAAGGGTCAATCTGAAGTTTCGGAGTCTAATCTACTCTATAGCTTTTTGAAAGAAGACGATGGCTACTTTCCCATGCTGTTGAACACGCTTAAAATACCCGTAAGTGAGTGTATACGCGATACTGATGCTGTGATCAACACCCTGCCTACTTTTAGTGGCAAAAAAGAAAAGCCAACTCCAAGCCGCTCCTTTCAAAACCGCATCCAAGAGGCTGCAAGCCTTGCTAAAGAGTGGAATGATACCTACATAAGCTCAGATCACTTTTTTTCTGTCTTTTGGAAAAATGGCGGTGAGCCGGTTTCATCATGGAAAAAAAAGTACAATATAAGCCCCAAAGACATCGACAAAGAAATACAAAAAATTCGAGGAGAAAGACATATGGACTCCCCAACAGCAGAATCAAGCTTACAAGCGCTAGAAAAATACTGCCGCAACCTCACCTCGCAAGCTTCTGACGGTAAACTTGATCCGGTAATCGGGCGCGACGAAGAAATTAGGCGCACTATTCAAGTACTAAGCCGCCGCACAAAAAACAACCCCATGCTTATCGGTGAGCCTGGAGTTGGTAAAACCGCCATCGCTGAAGGCCTTGCCCAGCGCATTGTACAGGGCGATGTGCCTGATCCCCTAAAAAACAAGCAGCTCTATATGCTTGATATGGGTGCACTTGTTGCAGGAACAAAGTTTCGCGGCGAGTTTGAAGAGCGCCTAAAGGGCATTTTAAAGGAAGTTGAGCAAAATGAAGGCAATATCATCCTCTTTATCGACGAAGTGCACACCCTAGTTGGCGCCGGTGCCGCAGAAGGCTCTATGGACGCTGCAAACCTTTTAAAACCAGCTCTTGCTAGAGGCACGCTGCACTGTATAGGCGCAACAACGTTAAACGAATACCAAAAGCATATCGAAAAAGACGCTGCCCTTGAAAGACGCTTTCAGCCTGTACTTATCAAAGAACCTAACGTAGAAGAGGCTATTGCCATACTGCGCGGGCTAAAAGAGCGCTATGAGATCTTTCACGGTGTACGTATTACAGAATCTGCCATCCACGCTGCTGTCTTGCTCTCATCGCGCTACATCCCCGATAGACACCTTCCGGACAAGGCTATAGACCTTATTGACGAAGCTGCAAGCTTAATACGCATGCAGCTTGGCAGCCGCCCCTTGCCTATCGATACAAAAGAGCGGGAGCTATCATCCCTCATCGTTGAGCAAGAGGCCCTAAAGCGAGAAGACAGTCCATCAAGTCGCGAGCAGCTACAAAAGCTTGAAGGCAAGATAGCAAATATCAAAGAAGAGCTTGCTGTCCTAAACAAGCGATGGAGCGAAGAAAAAGGCGTTATCACACAGCTTAAAGACAAAAAAAATGAACTTGAGACCTTGCGATTTCAAGAAGAAGAAGCTGAGCGTAAACTTGACTACCAAAAAGTTGCAGAGCTTCGCTACGCAAAACTACCTGCCCTGCAAACAGAAATAGAAACACTAGAAACCACCCTTAAAGAAAAGTCAAGCCGCCTGCTCCAAGAAGAGGTGGATGAAAACCTCATCGCGCACGTTGTATCTAAGTGGACAGGCGTTCCTGTACAAAAGATGCTTGCAAGCGATGCTGAAAAGCTCATTCAGCTAGAATCAACTATAGAACAGCGAGTTGTTGGACAAGATATGGCCGTAGTGGCAGTCTGCGAGGCGATACGTCGCTCGCGAGCTGGCCTCTCAGACCCATCAAGACCCATGGGCGCCTTTTTATTTTTGGGCCCTACGGGTGTGGGAAAGACAGAGCTTGCAAAAGCCCTAGCAGAGCAGCTTTTTAACCAAGAAGATGCCATCATACGCCTAGACATGTCCGAGTATATGGAAAAGCACTCTGTATCAAAGCTCATAGGCTCTCCCCCTGGCTATGTAGGCTACGAAGAAGGTGGACAGCTGACAGAAGCTTTAAGACGACGTCCCTATGCAATTGTGCTATTTGACGAAATCGAAAAGGCGCACCCTGACGTCTTCAACGTGCTCTTGCAGGTCTTTGACGACGGACGAATTACCGACTCTAAAGGCCGCCACGTAAACTGCAAAAATGCCCTTTTTATCATGACGTCAAACTTAGGATCTGATCTTCTCTTGCAAAAGCAGCAGTCTACAAAGCATGCGCTTACAAAAGAAGAGATCATGACGCTTTTAGACCCTGTCATCAAGGCCCACTTTAGACCGGAATTTATTAACCGACTAGACGACATCCTCCCCTTCTTGCCGCTAAAAGAAACTGACATGGAAAAAATCGTTCTCATCCAGATGAATAGACTCATAAAGCGCCTGCAAGAGCGCGAGATCAACCTCACCTGGAACGACGAAGTAATCCTCTACCTTGCAAAAGAAGGCTACGACCCCTTCTTTGGTGCGCGCCCCCTAAAGCGCCTCATCCAGCAAAAGGTAGTAAACATGCTCTCAAGCGCTATCCTAAAGGGCGAAATCACTTCCGGCCAAACGGTAGAGCTCGACATGAAAAAAGACGATATTATTTACCGTGTGAAGTGACAAAGTCGGTTTTTCTCTAACAGCAGGATTTGCTTCATACGAATGTCCTGCTGTCCAATTTTTTCAACAACTGCGAACATGTAAAATAATAGAGAATTGCACGTCGTAGCTCCGGTCCCTTTTCCCATTAGGCTTTTGTTTATACATCAATATCCAGCTGCACAGACCACTTCCACCGACCATTGCGGGTTGTATCATTAAACCAGACAGGGCCGGTCTCTATGGAGATTGTTGGGGTAAAATAATAGGACATCGCGAACCCGCCACCGCCAATGGCATTTTTATTGGAGGCAAAATCGGCATTAAACTGCCATCTGTTATAGTCCGCACCACTCGCATCTTTGCATGAGCAAAATGGCTTTTGATAGCCCACCATCCAGCCAGATCGATGTTTACCAATAGCGCGCTTTGCCGTGTAGCCACCGGCAAAGAGCCTTCCTAGATTTGCAGGCAAGGTCGTTCCGATAACGACGTCACCAACACATTGATTTGTGTTGTGAGAGGTTCCTACGTTAAACACTCCAATGCTCAATGAGGGAGACAGTTCAAAAAGCTTGCCTTCAGCAAGTCCGATTTTGCCGTTGAAGTAAGTAGGGTGTGTTACCCCACCAAGGTAGTCAATTCCAACCTCTGCAGAAAGGCCTTCCCAAGATAGTAGCCCTGCTGTCAAACCAAAGTCTGGAGCAAATGAAGAGCCATTTTTTGTGCGATTTCCTAAGCTGGAGTAATTATCGATGCCGATGTGGTAGGTACCTTTTGGCTGGACATCTGTAGTGCAGTTTGTCCAGAAAAGCGAAGTAGGTGTTGCAAAGGCAGAGCTACTTGTTATTACACCAAGAATAAACATAGATACGAGTAGTCTCTTCATTATTCATTCCTTTTGTGAAAAACGAACGTTGTAAACAAAGAGAAATTTATTTGCAACTAGTATCCTTACAGATTTCCTATACATAGTTTGAGCTATCTCAAAACCAACTCTTGAACTTGAAACTTTTTTTGGTCTGAGCGTAAGCATGCTTAATAACAGAGGCATCAATCATTTTTCACCTAAAATAAGCACTTGACCCTGAGACAATAACTTCAAACCAACGATCCCGCTTAAAATTAGAAGAAAACAAAAAATTCGCAAGAGGCTACTATCTTCACCAAGAAACACAATCCCATAAGCTGCAGTTCCTAAAGCCCCTATTCCAACCCATACAGCATACGCAGTCCCAATTGGCAATGTTCGAGTAGCTTGTGAGAGAAAATACATACTAAGACTAATAAAAATTAGGCAAAACAGACTAGGTCCAAGGCGAGTAAAGCCGTCTGTTTTCGGCATTGCTGCTGCATAAACTATTTCTGCAAGCCCAGCAAATAATAAATAAATCCACCCCATTCTTCCATCCAAAATTGTTAGTTATTTTAGAAAAATAGTTTACCAGCTTGTATAATATCCATCAAGGAGCCTCTTGCAAATAATAGATGCACCTCATATATCCGAACAATAGGAGTATATATGCATATGCATCTTGAATTTGTAATAGCCGGATGTGTCACCATCTGCGTGCTCAGCTATCTCGTCTATACACTGATATACCCTGAGAGGTTTTAGTAATGATTCCTGCTGACTGGCTGCACCTCATCCTTTTTATCGGCTTATTAGTAGTCCTAACGCCTGTAGTTGGAAACTATATGGCAAAGCTTTACCAGGGAAAGCTCACATACCTCGCACCGCTAGAATCAGCCTTCTATCGACTGTCTAACATTGATGCAAAAGAAGAGCAATCGTGGATTAAGTACGTAAAGGCACTTCTCTATTTTAACCTCCTGGGACTTATCGTATTGTTTCTTATTCAAGTATTGCAAGGCTACCTACCCCTTAACCCTCAGAAATTTCCGGGAGTAGAGAGCTTCTTAGCATTTAATACCGCAGCAAGCTTTGTTACCAACACAAATTGGCAAGCCTATACCGGAGAGGCCACCTTAAGCTACTTCACACAAGCCGCCGGCCTTACTGTGCAAAATTTCTTAAGTGCTGCAACTGGCCTTACAGCCCTTATCGCCTTTATCCGAGGTATTGTCGCAAAATCAACTGAGGGACTTGGTAACTTTTGGGTGGATTTAGTGCGCACCGTGTTATACCTCTTGCTACCGCTATCCCTTATTTTTGCAGTCATTTTAGTAAGTCAAGGCACTTGCCAAACCGTTTCCCCCTATGTAGAGGTAACAACGCTAGAGGGCCAAAAGCAAACAATACCATTAGGGCCAGTAGCCTCACAGATAGCGATCAAGCAGCTTGGTACAAATGGTGGCGGCTTCTTTAACGCAAATAGCGCGCACCCTTTTGAAAACCCAAACGGCTTATCCAACTTTTTAGAAACTCTAGCGCTCGTGCTCATTCCTGCAGCTTCCGTGTATATGTATGGTGTGATGATAGAAAAAAAGCGCCACGCGTGGCTTCTTTTTGGTGTGATGTTTACCCTTTGGTTTATTGGATTTATCCTAGCGGCCTATTCAGAACATCTTGTAAACCCAGTTCTTGCTGCCAATCCTGTGCTAGAAGGAAAAGAGACGCGATTTGGAACATTTTTTAGCTTTCTTTGGTCTACCTTCACTACAGCTTCAGCCAACGGCTCAGTCAACGCCATGATTTCAAGTCTTTCACCACTTGCGGGCGCCGTATCGCTCTTTAACATTATGCTTGGCGAAATAGTTTTCGGAGGCGTTGGCGTTGGCCTTGCAGGAATGCTCATGTATGTACTTCTAACAGTCTTTCTTTCCGGCCTCATGGTAGGGCGGACACCTGAGTATTTGGGGAAAAAAATAGAAAAGCGCGATGTGCAGTGGATCATCATTTCCATACTAACCCCCGGAGCATTAATACTCATTGGCGCATCCTGCGCATTTAGTCTATCAGGTGCCCTCGCAAGCCTTGCCAATAGTGGCCCGCACGGACTTACAGAAATTGTATATGCCTTTACATCAGCTGCCGGCAACAATGGAAGCGCCTTTGCAGGGTTAAACGCAAATACAGCATTTTATAATATTGCCCTAGGCATTGTCATGATCCTTGCTCGCCTGGCAATATTGGTGCCAAGCTTGGCGGTTGCTGGGTTACTTAGCAAAAAGAAAATAGCGCAAGCCTCAAGTGGCACCTTCTCAACAGAATGCTTTCTTTTTGCCGCACTTTTATTTGGTGTTATACTCATAGTAGGAGCACTCACATTTTTTCCAGCTCTCTCTTTAGGGCCCATTGTCGAACATGTTCTCATGCTCCATGGAGTTAGTATATGATCACCTTGCAGCAAGCTGTACAGTCCACTAAAGATAGCTTTAAGATGCTTACACCTCAAGTGCAGGTGAAAAATCCTGTCATGTTTGTAACCTATCTTGGAGCCATTTTTAGCACTCTATACCTCTTTTTAGAAAATGGCTATTCACAATTTAACCTCCAAATCACCTTATGGCTTTGGTTTACGGTTCTCTTTGCAAACTTTGCTCAAGCTGTTGCTGAAAGTAGAGGTAAAGCCCAAGCCGCTTGCCTTCGCAAAACGCAAAGCGTAAGCTCTGCGAACAAGCTTGTTGATGGTAAAGAGATACAGGTAATGGCTACAACGCTCAAAAAAGGCGATATCGTAATCTGTAGAGCGCATGACATTATTCCAGCAGACGGCGATGTCATTGAAGGCATTGCGACTGTCGATGAGTCGGCAATAACGGGAGAATCTGCACCCGTCATTCGCGAAAGTGGCGGCGATAGAAGCGCTGTCACAGCTGGTACAAAGGTCGTAAGTGACCAAATAACAATCCAAGTTACGCAAGATGCCGGCCACAGCTTTTTAGACCGCATGATCGCTTTGATTGAAGGCGCAAAAAGACAACGAACACCTAACGAAATTGCCCTTCACATCGTACTCTCAGGTCTTACAATTATTTTTTTATTAACCACAGCATCCTTAAAATTCTTTGCAGATTATAGCGCTGATGCTGCAAAGCAAGACCTTTCACAGATCGTGACAATTCCAGTACTTATAGCGCTCTTAGTCTGCCTTATTCCGACTACGATAAGTGCGCTTCTTTCTGCTGTCGGCATTGCGGGAATGGACCGTCTCATTCGCTGCAACGTAATTGCAAAAAGTGGCCGCTCTGTAGAAGCTGCTGGCGATATCGACGTTCTGATACTTGATAAAACTGGCACCATAACCATGGGCAACAGGCAAGCTACCGAGTTTATTCCAGCACCTGGAGTATCAGAAACTGACCTTGCAACTGTATCACAGCTTGCATCAATTGCAGATGAAACTCCAGAAGGAAGGTCTATTGTTGTACTTGCTAAAACGCGTCACAACTTACGTGCCGAATCACTAGTTCCTGCAAAGTCTACCTTTATTCCCTTTTCAGCAAAGACGCGCCTTAGCGGCCTTGACTTTTCCAATCACGAACGACGCACGATTCGAAAAGGGGCTGTAGACGCTATTAAAGCACACATAGAAGCGCTTGGTGGCACCTATCCGAAAGAGCTTGACGCTGTCATTCAACGCATTTCGCAATCTGGTGGCACCCCTCTTCTTGTAAGTGATGGTTCTCGCGTTATGGGGATCATTTACTTAAAAGACATCGTAAAAGGCGGCATCAAAGAGCGTTTTGCCAAGATGCGCAAAATGGGCATTCGCACGGTGATGGTTACAGGAGACAACCCTTTAACTGCAGCTGCTATTGCTGCTGAAGCCGGGGTTGATGACTACATTGCCGAAGCAACTCCCGAAATGAAGCTTGCCCTTATAAAAAAAGAACAAAGCTTAGGTCATCTTGTAGCAATGACTGGTGACGGAACAAACGACGCCCCAGCGTTAGCACAGTCTGATGTTGGCGTTGCTATGAACACAGGCACACAAGCTTCTCGAGAAGCCGGCAATATGGTGGACCTCGACAGCAACCCCACAAAGCTTTTAGACATTGTTTACGTAGGAAAGCAGCTTCTTATGACACGAGGCGCCCTTACCACCTTTAGCATTGCTAACGATGTGGCAAAATACTTTGCCATAATCCCTGCTATCTTTAGCACCCTCTATGCAACTCACGGTGAAGGCCCTTTAAGTGTGCTCAACATAATGGCACTAAAATCCCCTTTTAGCGCCATTTTAAGCGCAGTAATCTTTAATGCCTTAATCATCATTGCCCTTATACCACTATCGCTTCGGGGCGTTCGCTATGAAGCTCAAACTGCTCATGAACTTTTACGAAAAAACATCCTCATCTACGGAGTAGGCGGAATTATCGCTCCCTTTATTGGTATTAAGATAATCGACACCTGCCTCACCACATTAGGAGCAAGTGTATGAAATGTGTTAAGATGTTTCTTTTGCTGTGGATTCTAACAGGCATCATTTATCCTGCAGTTATCACGGTTATCGCAAAAACAACAATGAACCATAAAGCAGAAGGCAGCTTTATCAAAAATGTTGGATCCAAACTCATTGCTCAAAAATTTACAAGCGATAACTACTTCTGGCCAAGACCCTCTAATGGTGACTATAACGCTCTTGCCTCTGGAGGCTCAAACCTTGGCCCTATAAGCCCCGCCTTAAAAAAAGCAGTCAATGAACGAAAGGCCAAATATTCTTCCGATGCTCCTAGCGAGCTGCTCTACACCTCAGCAAGTGGCCTCGATCCTCATATTAGTCCACATACCGCATACTACCAAATTGAACGGATAGCAAAGGCAAGAGCTCTACCTAAAGACAAGCTTATAGCACTTGTTGACCACCATATTGAAAAGCAGCTTCTCGGACGGCCTTGCGTTAATGTATTAGAACTTAATCTTGCTCTTGATGAGCTGAAATGATGGAAGAAGATAGACCAAATCCTGATGAGCTTTTAAAAGCTGTAACCCACGAAGAAAAAAGTGCCCGTCGAGGACAGCTTAAAATCTTTTTAGGGATGGCAGCAGGCGTTGGCAAAACCTATGCCATGCTCGAATTTGCCCACAAGCTTCAGAACGAAGGGCGAGGTGTTGTTGTGGGCATAGTAAACACCCATGGCAGAAAGGAAACTGAAGCGCTAGTACATGGCCTTACAGTGCTTCCTCTTATCCGACTTGAATATAAAGGCTCAACGTTTGAAGAGCTTGACTTAGAAAAAATATTAGCTCTAAAGCCAGACACAGTTTTAATTGATGAACTTGCTCACAGTAATATTCCGGGCACGCGTCATCCAAAACGCTGGCAAGATGTGGAAGAAATACTGGATAATGGCATCAATGTTATAACAACACTCAACGTACAGCATATTGAAAGCCTGAAAGAAGTTATAGAAACAATTAGCGGCATTACTATTCGAGAAACAGTGCCCGACAGCATCCTTGAAAATGCCGCGTACATTGAAATGATCGACCTTACACCCCAAGAGCTCTTAGAGCGTCTTAAAGAAGGAAAGGTCTATCTTGGCGATCAAGCAGAAATTGCAAGAGTTCATTTTTTTCAGGAAGACCGCTTAACAGCCCTTCGCGAAATTGCACTACGCTTTGCAGCTGAAAAGGTGGATCATGACCTTCGAGGCATGGTTTCAACAATAGAGCGAGCAAATGACTGGAAGCCAAGAGAGCGCCTGTTAGTTGCTGTAAGCCATAGCCCCCTCTCTCAAAAGCTTATTCGAACTTCACGGCGACTTGCCTTTCAGCTGAACGCGCCATGGATTGCCGTTCACGTAGATACTGGCCTCGAACTAGAACCAGAAGATGCCCAGATGCTCACCAAAAACCTTGCTCTTGCAAGGGATTTGGGAGCTGAAGTAGTTAGCACGCAAGATCCTGACGTTGTTACAGCCATCGAACGCATTGCAAGGCAAAAGCAGGTTACGCAAATTATTGTAGGGCGCTCACCCTCTAAGCCAATTTTTGGGTTATGGAAACGAAAATCCATCGTAGACCGCTTAGCAACAGAATGTAGCGACCTTGACATCCATGTCATAAGACAGGCAGCTAGCGAGCGAGTATATAAAGAAAAAAAGCCTCGAAAAAGCTCTCAAAGATCGGGTTCTGAAGTGCCCTACATCCAGATCTTTTGGTGGGTGGTGCTCCTTACCGCGCTCAATCTATTTCTAGATCCATACGTGGGCTATAAAATTGTGGGATTTGTATTTCTTATTGGCATTTCATTACTCAGCCTATTTTATACAAAAGGGCCTGTATTTTTTGGGGCTATCCTCTATGGAGTTGTCTGGGACTATTTTTTTATCCCTCCTGTGGGATCATTTGTAATAACCAACAACGAAGACACAGTGCTTCTTCTGCTCTATATGCTAACAGCCATCATGACAGGCTCTCTTACCGACCGCGGAAGGAAAAATAGAGAACTGCTTATCAAAAGAGAAGAAACTGCCCATGCACTCTATGAAATCGTTCGTCTTATTGCCATTTCTCCTACCTCAAGAGAAATTGTTGAGGCTGTGAAGCTTCAGTTAGAAAGCGTCCTAGATGGTACAGTGAAATTTATAATCAAACGTCAAGGAAATGGATTACAATTTGACGCTGAAGCTAACCCCAAAGAGCAGGCAACAGCTGCTTGGGTTTTTGAAAATGGCAAGGAAGCTGGATGGTCTACAGACACCCTTGCTGCCTCTAGTAACCTCTACATCCCTCTAAAGGGATATAACGAGATTGTAGGCGTCTTAACATACCGCTCTTTATACAATGAGCCTCTCTCATTCCAAGAAAGAACCTTCCTCTACTCAGCAAGTCAGCAGCTTGCATACTATCTTGAACGACGATTCACCGAGGAACAAGAGCGCGAAAACGAGCTTTTAGCGCAGGCTGAAAGGATTTATGATCAGATGCTAGAGTCCTTAGCAATTGGCAAAACAACTCCCTTTAACTTAGATTCGGCATTTCAAGCACGCATTGCCCCCCAACACCTAGAGTCGGTCAATATAAAAAATATCATTGAAGAGCTTGTCGAAGAGGCACAAAAAAACTACCCAGACGCTATCCTCCAACTTACAATTACAACACACCTCCCCAAAATGAAGCTCGACCGCTCTAGAATAGAACTTTTGCTACACAACCTCCTTACACATGCTTGTGAAACTGCACCTCGGCACTTACCCATCCAAATTACGGCCTTCTCGTCAAGTAACACTGTTGTACTTACAATAGAACATCCGGGCGTAAGCTCGGATAAAGATATTTGGGGTATAGCCGTTGCCAAAGTCATCGCCCGCGACCACAAAGGCACGCTGACCCAAGAAATAATGCACCCCCACCGCACCAAATTTACCCTTTCACTTCCAGTACAGGCCTAGTGGCATGTACCCCTTCCAGCGACAAGTTAAAGAGAAAACGGGGTCAAAAACGGGGTCAGGCCGGACCCCGTTTGACCCCGTTTGACCCCGTTTCTGACCCCGTTTTCATCAAGGGCTGATATTTTGGAAAACTTACTGTTTTAATAACAAAATAGTGCAATGAGATCCCTTATTATAGTACTATCCACACATCATTTCAACGGTCTATGGAGGGTATATGAATTATGCGATTGGGATCTTCTCAGCGGCTGCATCAGTTGCAGCAACAGTTATGACACAGGTAGTAGAAACGTGGAATCAAGATGACATCACACAGATAGGCGCAAAATGCCAGGAAGTACTTACTAATAGCACCTGCTCTTGGCAGACTGGTGCTATCATAAGTGATTCAGGAATTGTCTCAAGGTGTTTATACATCCTTACGCCAACCTTATGCACTCTTTCTGGATTTTTGTTGACGAAGAATGAAAAGGAAGAGAAAGTTTGTGGTCAACCTCTCATAGGGGCTGTGCCACTTGCATTACTGACTACTGCTACAGCTGTTCTAATTGTTACAAATTATGCAGATCCCGCTGCATATGACTGCGGCCTTACATGTGCTGGCAGAATGTTTGCCAACCTTACCTCCTGCGAAGAGCTTAAGCAATCATTATGGACATACAATGTTTTGGGAACAGAATTTTTAATCCTTAGCAACCTTAGCTGGGCATTAGTTGGCAGTTCTCTGAGAAGCTGCTTCTCACAGTATCATAGAAACCCCCAATAGTCATCACGTCATCGCGGAGTTTTCTAATTACAAGAAGCAAGTGAGTTGCACAAAGTCAGTAACAAAATTCGCTGAATTTGTGTCAGAAAAACGGGCTCTAAGGCAAAGCTAAGCGCAATAACAGAAAATATGGCTAGGGTTTTACGCGTAGACCACTTTACGCAGCTCTTCTTGGGATATGGTGGTGACGTGAGCGATATTTTGCATAAGAGAGTGGCCGATTTTTTGGTATTTTGGCCATTTTTGTTGCAGCTTGGCGGGTGTTAAGACTTGTAGATGCTCAAAAGCAGTAAAAAGGAGCTCTTGGGCGCGAAAGCGTCCTGCTAGGCAGTACCGTCTTAGAGCATCTGGGCTGTTGGGGCGGCAGAATAATGACCTCATAAGGTGGGAGTTATATATTCTATCCTGATTTCTCAAGAGGCCCTTGACGACTGAATCATAAGTAGACTCGTCAAATTTCACGTGAAATTCATCGGCGGGAAAAAGCTCTTTTGTGCTGATGCGAACGCCTTTATATATCTCATCTGCCTTTTCGGTGCGACTAGCATTGTCACTTATGTTATTGCGCCAAATAAGAGAGAAAAATTGGGATTCCACTCTGCTTAGCAGCTTCTTATCTTGCGGTTCTTCTCCCCATCCCCACAATACGTCGCGCTGCGAGCACCAAATATATTTACAATGACGCTGGTCGCGCCTTGTAAGAACTGTGAAAGTGCCGCCGGTATCATCAGCTAAGGCGTAGCTTTGCGCTTTTTCTCCGATGGTATAAAAGTCGGCAAGTGCTGTAATTGGGTCTAGCTGGTAGTCATAACTTGCAACCCAGATATACCCATCGGCATGTGTACCTGAACACCTGCTTTCTAAAATTCCTTGCATTCCAGTGCCATTGGTTCCATGAAAGCCAAATTGGGGAATATTCTTTTTTGCTACTACGCCAAGTAAAATTTCATTATTTAGGCGCCATAGGGCTTGTATTTTAGTGACAGAGGCGGTTAGGAGCTCGTCCATATCAGGAAGATGTGGCTTTATGGGCTCTAGGTATTCTAAAAAAGAGGCAAAAGCGTAGGTTGCTTGTAGGGCAACATAGGCTATTCTTACAAATACCCCATATGCTGCTTGCTTCACCCTTGCGATGAGTGGGCTATTTTTTGGTAAGGGTTCTGGCAGAATTTTTTCGTAATATGCGGCATTAAATGCATGTGCACATCGAAATACAAAACTGGACATAACATCACCTTAGTTGATGTGTTTTTTATAAATTTCTGCAACTTGTTGGAAAATTGGGAGTTTCTGCTGGAGGCTAGGTCTGATCATGCTATTTAAGCCGGCTAGGATGGTGGCGGAATTTGTGCAGCTTCGTAAAAGGGTTTGCGTGTGGGGGTATTGGTGGGAAAATTCTGGTGGTTCATCAAGGAGTAACGATCCAAATACTGGCTCGGTGTCGACAATCACAGGTTTACCTGTCTCTTTATTTATATGAATATTATGAAAGCCTACGTCGCCTAGGCCCGTTCTGCAGATCAGGCGCGCGATTTGGGTAGCAATTTTAACCTGTCTTTGCACGGGCATCGCGGCTAATGCGTCAATTGTTTCAAATTCACTCATTAGATTGAGCTTTCGGCTTGCAACTACAAAATGGCAGCACTGCTCGGCTTCATTCATTTTTTGCAGTTCTTGTTGGGGCTTTAGAGCAATGAGTCGTTCCTCTACAAGTTCAAGCTCGTCTAGGCCCTCATCTTTGATAACTTGTTTAATTTCTTGGCCTTTAGGAACGCGTAAGAAGTGGGCTGCGGGAACTCCGCGGCCACCTGCGCCCTTACAAAATTTAAAGATAAAACCTGGAAATTCTAGGTTTTCAACGTTATATGTTCGCCATGAATCGGAATGTTTTGACCAGCCATCTGGCAATCTTCCCACCCAAACTAAGCCGCTTTCATCCCATAGCGTTTTATGCACACGCTGCATAGTTGCAACCTCTGCACTCGTAGTTGCCACATCTTTGTTATACAGATGTTCAAGTGTGTAGGTTTTTACTTTATTGGGTTCAAAACTCTTGCGAAATAAACCCATCCAATCAGCGCAGGACTGTTCAATCTGATGTATTAACGAAGAAACAGAAGTCATAAGAAAAATAATATCTTATTTTATATCTTTTAGTCAAGGAGGCCGAATGGTTAGGGCCATGCCTATATGACAAGGAGCTGCCCGCGATCATTAACATGTCCATTGGCTCTATCTGTGAAGGAATAATCGCACTTGTTCACCTTGTCTTTGGAAATATTCGGTCACAAAAATTGCAATCTTATAGTTAGCTTCGCCGTGCTCTAAGGGTGGGCTGAGACGGTGTGCGGTCAATTAATAAAAACAGGATCACCAGGATCTCCAGGATATGCAGGATAAAAGATAAATATTTTTTCCTATCCTGTTGATCCTGGTGATCCTGTTTTTATTAATAGAAAAGAACCTTCCTGAGAATGCATCAAAGCAGGGCAAAGCTTCTATTTTCTTCCCATGTTTTGCCCGAAAAGGTGAATAAGGCCGAATAATCACAAGATGATACAGAAAAACGGGGTCAAAAACGGGGTTCTCTAATTGCGCATTAAAGTTGCAAGATGTTTTTTCTCTTTTCCTAGAAC
>CAZEQY010000009.1:0-106154 GCA_964514655.1 uncultured bacterium | reverse complement strand
GCCAGCGAAGCGAGATCCTGTTATTTTTTATTATTCTCAAAATCCCAGCCCAGAACCCCTCCTGTTGCTAATGTCCCGAGTTTTGCAAAAGGCTCTTAAGATTAAGAGCCTTTACGTCAGCTATAGAATGCTTTATAGAGAAGACCAAATTTGATTGAGGGGGAAAGTACATGCTTTGAGATGAGGTATGTAGCTAGGGTGGAGGCGCCCAAGGCTGGGATCGAGGTTTGAAATAGCTGTCTGAGTAGAGCATAAGAGCCGCATGAGAGTGCAGCGGATATTGCCGTGATGACTCTTCTTTTGGGGTAGCAGCAAGGGCTGCATTCACTAAAGCCTATATAGCCGGCGATGCTCCCTGTAAGAGCTGATGTTACTAACATAATTTCTCCTTAGTGTAAATAAGGAGGACCAGAAGAAAATCTGGTCCTCCGGTTAGATTAGCGTTGTGCGTGCTTTCTGACTTCGAAAGGACGCATCATCATGTTATCTTCGTGGTCGATGATATGGCAGTGCCATACATAGCCACTTCCGCCTGGATAGCCAAAGCTATCATGCTCGCCAAGCGTTGCTGTTGGGTCAAATGGGAAGCGGTTTTCACCCGCAACAACATCTCCGACAGGTATGTCTTGAGGAGCCCAGCGAACGACAAGGCGAGTTACTGTAGCTGGAAATACCTTGATGGTATCTTTCCAGCCATATTCATTCGGATCACATGCAATAGGATCTCCAAGCAAATAGGGTGTAACATCAGGATTGCCGCCAAGCTTTGGCGTGCTTAGATATGGTAATGGTGGTCCATATGTATAGACAGTTCCCGGAGGTACGGTGTCTGGCCTATTTGGGTAGCTATCCCACAGTGTCTCATAGAGATCTCTATATGAGTCCGGGCAGCTAAATGGCGGCACGGTGTTTCCTAAATAGAAGGGTTGTCTATTTAGTATCTGAAACTGAATCAGGTGTATATGTAGCGGGTGAGCATCTGGACTCATGTTGACAATTTCCCAGATCTCCGTTGAGCCTACTTGAGGAAGCTCTGTTACATAGACTGACCGTTTGTTAAAGGGTACAGACTGAGGAACAGGCTGATTATTGTAGGGATTTAGACCGTCATAGCTTGTGTTGTTTAGTAGCACGACAACAGGCGCTGTAGAATAGGGGTCTTCTTGTTCAATAATCGTAAGGCTTCTTGTAAGGTCAGGCTCTACACCTGGGGCAAGTTCACCTTCTGGAGTTACAAAGCGTACAATAGCATCATCGCCGCTTCGAAGTGTAGCTCCCGGTGCTGCTGGATTAAAGCTTGTATCTATAGAAGTTAAAGGCTTAGTCACGCGAAACTGCATGACAAGGCCTTCGATGTCAGGGTCAAGCTCTGTTCCGCCTCCGGGGAAGGGGGCAGGACAGTCGTTATTAAGCGTAAAGATCTTTCCTGCATATCCTGAGAAGTCGATAATAATATCCATACGTTCTGCTGGGGCAAAAAAGAGTCGTGGATCTGTGAACACAGGCCCAATGTTTGGATCTTCCGGTGGGCAAAGATCAGATGGGTTGTAGGTAAATGGTACAAAGCTTGATATGTTGACAGGGGTATCAAGCAGTCCACCATCAGTACCTATCTGCCACATGTCAGGAACTGTTTGGCTGTTGTTAGATGTCAAAAAGAGCGCGAGCATCCTTGCGTTGCAGCCGTTGAGTAGCCTAAAGCGATAACGGCGCGGTTCTACTTCAAGATAGGGCCAGCTTTTGCCATTTACAAGAATGACATCGCCAAAAAATTCAGGAATAGCATACGGGTTAATAGAGGGGTTGCCAGGAGGGCCATTTAAGCCGGCTGTAAGTGGGTTGCCATCCGGAAAAAAGAGCTGACCATAGGTGTCAAACTGGCGATCTGCGATGAAATGACATCGCCAAAAAATTCAGGAATAGCATACGGGTTAATAGAGGGGTTGCCAGGAGGGCCATTTAAGCCGGCTGTAAGTGGGTTGCCATCCGGAAAAAAGAGCTGACCATAGGTGTCAAACTGGCGATCTGCGATGAGCAGTTCAACTTCATAATCGCCGCGAGGAAGTGGTGGATTTACAGAATCTTCTGGCTCTCCACGTACAAAATAAAAACCGGCTAGCCCTGCAAAGACGTTTGTTCTCACTTCACCAAGAACGTGATCGTGATACCAAAGTGTTGTTGCAGGTTGCGTATTTGGGTAAATATATTTATTTGTAACATAGGATTCTCCTTTTAGCTTCTCGCCCGGAGTAAACCATGAGTTTGGATCTCCATCAGAAAATGAAGGTACTTCTCCACCATGTAGGTGAGGTACCATAGGCTGAGGCCCTTCGTAGAGGGCAAAATTGCCTTGTGGCATGCCTGTACCAAATGGATAGAGCACTGGATCGTAGGTATCAAAGCCCTGTCCAAACTGTGGCCAGTTTAGTGGGTTTGCCCACTGAAAGCTGAGGTCTTGTGTGATGAACTTTTGTAAAAGTGGGCCTTTTAACTTTTTGTCGTGCATATCAACAAAAGGTGTGAGGCAGTTGTTATATGTAACCTTTGATCGCTTGTTACGCTCTACTTCAATAGTGGTTGCAGGATATGATGGGCCAAATACTTTTTTGCCCTGGCAGATTTTATATCCCCACTGGTAGGTGCCCTTTCTTGGGTTGATCGTAAAGAGTGGCTCACCGGTTAACACGCTTCTATAGGTAACTGCAGATGGCAGGTGCTTATAAAATGATGTTGGCAAAAGCTTTTGCTGAAACTCTTCAGCTGAGACTTTGAGTTTTTTTGTGCCATCAACTCTATTGCCGTTAAAAACAGGCACTGGTTCTACGAATTTTTCAATGGTGCCACCAAGGATCACCTCTTGCATAACCTGCTGGTTTGCAAATAGTGGGCATGTGGCAAGTGTAAGTAAGAAGATACTTGCGAAATTACGGTTTATCATGATTTTTTTGCTCCGGGTACATATCTAGGGTCTGGACGTTTCTTAGGGCCTTTTGGTTCTTTACGACGACAGCGTGGGCATGTATATGCCTTGCTAGTATCGATTATAGGTGCATCAAATGATGCAAAGAGCATAGATAGTAGTATTGTATATAACATGCTATTCTCCTTGTTTGTTGTTACTGCAGCAGCAGGGTTTAGCTTGTTGCTCTTGTGGCAGGGGAATTAGGCGGTTAAGCAAGAATTTTATGCCAATAGAATAGACAACTCCAAACACAATAGAAATAGCACCTACTTGTGCGATATTTCGTAGGCTAAAGTTGCCATTGCCGTCACAAAGAGAGATGCCTAGTAGCACTCTCAGCGCTAAAACGGTTATTCCTGTTAAAATAGTGGTAGCGACTACGGCATAGGGGCGTAAGTCTTTACGATCAAAGCCAAAATAGGCGCTAATAGCGCTTCCTGTCATGGCAATGATAGGGCAGGCTGGACATATCATACAGATCTCCTCCTTAATGTAGATTCTGATCTGTGATACACCAACTAAATTTTATATTCAAGAGCCTTTTTGAAGTGCCTGGATTTGCTTTTGGACGTTATCGATTTGCGAGTTTAATCTGTCGATTTGAGCCTGAAGCTGGCTTTTGCCAAATGATGCATTGGGGTCGTTTGAGTTTTGAAGGGCGCTCATCTGATTCATCAGCTGATCGCGCTGGGTCTTAAGCTGGGCTACCTCTTGGTTCAGGTTATCAACTTGCACCTGTACATAGGGGGGAAGTTGATCGGCAAAACAGGATGCTACCGGACTTAACATAAGAAAGCCTGCAATAAGGGCCTTATACATAGAGAAACTCCTTTTTTTCCTGTTTTGCCACAATCTATCGATTGCTTCAAGAATCTTCTGTTACGATGTATCGCTTAAAGGATTCTTCAGACCAGTGCAGATAAGAGCAAGGTGCTCCCGGGCCATTGCCATAACGCGCATCGTTTGCAAGTTCTGATGTAGAATAGATTACTGTATCCATGGCCACATCAAAAAATAGCGCCATGCTGTAGCGTTCTATAGACCCTTTAGATGCCTTGTGAACTCTATGTTCTGTTGCTTTGATAGCATCATTTGTCACAAGCTGGCCAAATTCTCCCACTTGAAAGAGCATGACTTCCGGGTCATTTGCTACGACCTTTTTGTACTCTTCATCGCCGCGCGTCCTTACAAAAAGGCCAGCTTCTATTGGCTCTTCAATCTGGAGCCCATTTTCAAAGTAAACAGAGGGAATCAGTGCAGTGAACAGGCCATGATCAAAATGGGCCCCGCACCAGAAGGGGTTGTCTTGTGCGCTTTCTATTCCCTTGCGGTAGTAGAGCATTCTACCCACGCGCGGTACGCCATCTAGCGAAATGCCAGTGCTAGGGCCTATCAGGTCTATTTTTTGCATGACTTGAGTGGCCGTTTCTGACATGAGCGTTCCAAGTTCTTCATATGAAGTGCTGAGCGTGATTTCTTTTGGCCATTTATTTAAAGGATTGTCCGGAACAAATGCATAGTAGGAGACTTTAAGGTCGTCGATTACCCATGTCCCATCTGGGCGCTTGAATTTTTCTTTGCCTTTTTCATAACCTAAAAAAAGATCTCCCGCTTCGCGATTTGGGGCGTACTGTTCTTTTACTTCTTCGGGTAAAGCTGCAAAAAGTTTCGCAGATTCGATGTAGTTTTTGACCTTTTGGCTATAGCCTGGAATGCCTGTAATGCCAACAATCCCCTTTTCAAGTAGGGCCGCTTTTAGCTTGGCCATGCTCACGGGCTCTTCTTGCACTAAACTCTCATACGAAATGATATCTAGATCCAGTCTTTGGATCTGTTCGTTAGCGGCGCAAATTGTCATTGCACATACAATAAACAACGCAGATATGCTCTTCAAATAGCTTGCCATTTTCTCTCCATTAGTTTTTGGTCGCCAAAAACAATAGCACTCAAGATCTATTTAATTCCATTGAGAAGCCATCCAAATGTCCCTTGATACTGTTCGGTCGAGTATACGGGTGCTGCCGGCAGGTTTGTAAGCGAAACATAGGGCACTTTCACTTGTTCAATGTGAACGAATGTCTTGCAAGCGCATTTGTGAACAAGGGTGAGCGTGTCCTCGCTTTGCTGTGTTGTTACTCGAACTTCTCTTTGAGGCAAAACCGGAGGTGATGGAGGGGCTGCTACTTCACTTAGTGTAACTACAGGCCTTATCTTAAACGTTCGGATTCTTTCTGTACATTCTGCTATTAAGTCATAGATGGTCTGATCTCGGCGCAAGCCAAGCTGACCTTTTGTGTTTATAATTGCGTCGTCAACATCTGCAAGCTTCTTGTCAAGGTCAGCTTCAGAGATATCCCATCTTGTTCGTTCTTGTATTGGATATGACATTGTAGTTTCCTTAAGAAAAAAGAAAGCAAGATACAGTTGTCTTAGAAAAAGTACAAGTGATAATAAGTAATGAATTTATTTGTAATTCGATAACATTATATGGGCCACCAAAGGAGGGCTGTTTTTTCTATGATAATGTCGCTTTTTTTGGGGGCGATGCTGATGGTTTCGATGGCAATTTGCTGGGGGTCTACTGTTATTGAGGGCATTTCATCGTCCATCTGTTTTTGTAGCGCTTTTAGCTGGCCTTCAAGGTCGCTGTAAGACTCTTCTGCGCGCGATACATCCTGGCTTTGTTTTGCAATGCGGCTTGCTGATTTAAGCGTGGATTCAGCGCGCGTTAAGGATTTTTTGCCCATAAATGCGCCAAGTAATGTAGCTCCAAGCGATATTGCAGCTTGCGTTTTGCCAATCCAGGACTTTTGCTGCTTATCTTCTACAGAGCTAGAAGCTTTTTTCATCTTTTCTTGGATGGCGCTCATTTTCGTTTCGTATTTAGCTTTAAGCTTTTTGATCTCTTCATCGCGCTTTTGGCGCATATTGATTGCAGCTTTTGCCCTAAAATCTCCTTCTGATTCTCCCCACGTTGAGGTGAGGGCAGAATCGGGTGCTGTATACATATGTAGCATTTCGTTTTGATACAACTTCAGTGCTATGCTTTTAGCGTATTGAGAAAAGGTTTTTTCTTGCATGAGAGATGGTGGCAGCTCTTCAAAGCTACTATCTTCTTTTGGCTGATTCGCAAGGGCTATATTGCTTACATCTTCTTTTGTGTCCCAGTTTAGATCAGCATCAAAGGCAAATTTGCACGTTGTCCACGTGTCTATTTTGCTTTTAGCATCAACATAATGAAGCTTTGCTACTACGAGAACCTTGGGTGTATAGTGATTTTGTGCGCCTCTATCTGCATAGTATTCATCTACTGCAGGATGTGCTTGTGGCTTTATGGGTGCGGGTGGTTGCTGCTTAGTGACGGGCTGCTTTATTGTTAAAAGGGCAATCTGATTAAGCGTCAAAGGGCCTTTTAGGTAAGACAGCGTCCACCTTGTCTGAAAGAGGCTTGGCTCTTTTTTGTAGATACTTCGCAAAATAAAGGTTCGATTGCCTGTCTTATCGAGTATGGCGCTATCTATATCGCCATTAAGCCCTTCTATGACCTTTTTTTTGTCTCTATCTGTTTGTAGCTTGCCTATAAACCACGTGCCGCAGTTGGCAAGGCCTTTATAGTCTAAGTCTACAGGGTTTTGCGTGACTAGCACAATGCCAAGGCCAAAGGCACGCGCCTGTTTTAAGAGCGTAAGCATGGGCAGCTTAGATGGCGGCATAGCAGTAGGTGGAAAGTAGCCAAAGATTTCGTCCATATATAAAAGCGCGCGAAGGCTCGACGTTCCTGGTTGCAGGCGCATCCACGAGATCAGCTGGTTTAAGAGCAGCGTCACAAAAAACATCCGCTCGCTATCTGAGAGGTGGGCGATAGAAATAATAGAGAGTTTGGGCTTGCCATCTTTTGAATACATCAGTCTTTGGATATCTAAAGGCTCGCCCTCCATCCATGCCTGAAAGCCGGGAGAAGCTAGCAGGTTATTTAAGCTTATCGAAAGCTCCATACGCTCTTTTGGAGGATAAAAAGTGTCGATGTCAAGTGCGCCTATTTTTACAAAGCTAGGCTTTTGTATCGCCTGTATAAGTGTGGGGATATCGACGTTTTCACCTTTTTGCCAGGCATCGTTAAGAATTGTAGAGATAAGGATGTGTTCTTTACTTTTTATTGGATCAGCGGTAATGCCAAGTAGGCCAAGCAAGCTTGAAGTTACCGACATAATCTTGTCGCGCATATCGCTTCGTTCATCTTCTGGCGGTGCGGTAAAGGAGTTGAGTATCGATAGAGGCACTCCTTTATTGCTTGCAGGGGTGTAGATGACCATGTCGACGGCGTTTTTGAGATTGCGGATTCTCTCAGAAGATTCTCCCCAACTTGCAAGGCCATCTTTCCATGTTTTTGCTGTATCTGCAGCAAAGTCTTGCACGCTTTTGCCCTTGCGCTCGGCATCAGCCGGATCTACCCATGGTAAAAAGTCATCTGCTCTAAGTTCCGGAAAGCTAAGAAGTAGGTTTGTAACATCTCCCTTGGGGTCAATAATGATGGCGGGGATCTTATCAAGAGCTGCTTCTTCAAGTAGAGTAATGCCCAAACCCGTCTTACCGCTACCTGTCATGCCTACGCATACAGCGTGAGTGGTAAGGTCTTTTGAGTCATAGAGCTCATATGCTTGTGTAGTGACATTTTTTCCTAAGTAAAAAATGCCCGCTTTTTCAAACTCTTCCATAGTCTCTATGTACTAAGTACAGTAAATTTTTGCAAGCAGGCTTAATCGAGAGAGATGACGACGAGTTCGTGAGGCAGTGATTCGGGGATGCGGCGGCGAAAGACTGGGATGTCGGGAAAAAGTCCCTTTAGCCAGCTTCCGTTGCCTAAGACGCAGATGATTAGGGGAAGGCACTCTTCGTGGGCAAGGTAGAGTTCGCTTAGGCTTGCGCGAATGTCTATTTCATCGAGTATGACGATTGGGCGCTTAAAAGGCAGGGCTTTACAGGCGCCAATGGCACTTGCAAGGCTGTAGTTTGGGCCTGTTATCGTGCTTGAGATGACATCCCCTGTAAAGTAGGGTTCCATACATTCTAATAGTTCCGGATCGCGCGAGGTGATGATGACATCTTCAAGAAGTGAGTCTGGCTGTTCGCGCGTATGCCATAACTTCTGCCTTCTATGTGGCTCAAACGAGCACATGGACACTAGCACTTCTTTTAGTAACAGCTGAGGGTAGTGTCTAGAGTCGATTTTTACATCTTGAGCGGTGATTAAGATGTCGTGGCCCTTGTGCTGAAGCTTATGGCCATTTTGGCCGATTACGCAGATGAGATCTGATTTGTGGGCAAGGTCTTCTGTCAGTGTGCCGCAGTAGTTGGGGTGAGCTTCTAGTGTAAATGTTTTTGCCACACGCGTGCTTGTTATGGGGATATGCCAGCATTCAGCAAAGTGAAGCAGCGCTGATTCTGCCTTATGGGCAATAAGCTCGCGATCAACATGTATGAGGGGGTGTTTTGCCTTACTAAAAAGCGCTTCTAGCTCTAAAAGCACTTCATCAAGTGTATCTGGATCTGATATGCCAAATTCTGTAGCTTGATAGACATGCTGCGGAATATAGCAGTCTACAACTTCTTTCGGAAGTTCTATACAGACCGGCTTTTTAAAAAAATGGCAATAGTCTAGTACGCGATCTATTTTTTTTGCTGCAAGTGCAGGATCAGAAAGCTCTGTCCACGATGCGCTATACTGGCGATAGAGCTTTTCTAAAATGCTGGATTCATCGGTGGGCAGGTCTTTTTCGCTTTTACCAAATACCATGACGAGGGGAACAGATTCAACGGATGCTCGCATCAATATGTCAAGTGCCTGTCCGCCGTGCCTTTCTATAGCTAATGCAGAAATGCCTTTTGCTTTACCATACCCATCAGCCATGGCGCCGGCAGATTCAATAGATGGGTTTATGACAAGTGAAATTTTTGGATGTTCTTGGATCGTTGCAGAAAGACTTTCAAGATTTGGGTGAGGTGTGGCAAAAAAATGCAAGAGCCCAAGCTGCTGCAGCCGCTTAAGCAGATACTGCCCCACGGTTAGCTTTTCGTGGCTCATTCGAGCGTTTCGCCTTTTTAAGGCTCGTGGCCTTCCAGATGTCACGGTACTCATAGCCAAAAGAGTACTATATCATTGAATTTTAGTGGTTACTTTTGCACTACTTTTTGCTATCCTATACGAAACAATTGGAGATTCATTTCATGTTGGATATCAAACTGATTCGTAAAGCGCCAGAAGAGGTGGCAAAACAGCTAAAGTCTAAAGTTCCCGATGCAGACATTTCTTTGCTACTTGACCTTGACACACAGATTCGCGAAAAGAAAACCCGCGTAGAACAGCTAAAAGCAAGCCGTAACAGCGCATCAGACACTATCGGCATGATGAAGCGAAAGGGCGAAAATGCAGATCATCTTGTACAAGAAGTTGCTAAACACTCAGATGAAATTCATAGCCTAGATACTGAACTTACAGGCCTTGAAGCCCATTTTATCGACACTTTGGCACGTCTTCCAAACCTGCCTATGGACGATATTAAAGTAGCGCTAGACCCCAAAGAAAACGTACAGGTAAAAATTTGGGGGCAAAAACCTGAGTTTAGCTTTACATTCAAAAATCACCTAGAGCTTAACGATAAGCTCAAGCTATTTGATTTTGAGCGCGGATCGAAACTTACAGGTTCTGGCTGGCCTATCTACACAGGAATGGGCGCGCGACTAGAATGGGCACTACTTAACTACATGATTGACTTTCACATAAAAGATGGCTGGCAACAAATTATGCCTCCTATTGCTGTGAAAAGAGATATCCTCTTTAGTGCAGGGATGCTGCCAAAATTTGAAAACCAGCAGTATAAAATTGCTGAAGAAGAAAATCCTCTCTATCTAATTCCCACTGCAGAAGTAGCCTTAAACGGTATGCATAGTGATGAGATACTGCCGGAAGAGGCTTTGCCGCTACGCTACATTGCCTACTCGCCATGTTTTCGTAGAGAAGCTGGCGCTGCAGGATCAACCGAGCGCGGCCTTATCCGCATGCACCAGTTTAATAAGGTAGAGATGTTTGCCTTTTGTGCTCCTGATCAGTCTATGAACCTCTTTAACGAGATGGTAAGACGCGCAGAAGGTATTTTGGAGGGGCTTGAGCTGCACCATCGCAGCATGCTGCTAGTAACAGGCGACATGTCGTTTGCTTCTAGTAGAACAATAGATGTTGAAGTGTGGCTGCCAGGGCAAAATCGCTATTACGAAGTATCGTCTATTTCTAACTGTACAGACTATCAAGCGCGTCGTGGCCAAATTCGCTACAGAAAAAAAGGCGAAAAGCCAGAGCTTGTTCATACATTAAATGGCTCAGGGCTTGCTACAAGCCGCCTTATGGTTGCTCTTTTAGAAAATAATCAGCAGCCAGATGGCAGTGTGATTATTCCAAAAGCTTTGAGGCCATATCTTGGGGGATTAGACCGTCTTTCATGACCCTTTCATGCCAGGACTTTCTTGCAAGTGATGCGCCCTGTTTTGATGTAAGAAGCCCGCAGGAATTTTTGCATGCAAGGCTTCCTGGGGCTATTAGCTTGCCTCTTTTTACGAATGAAGAGCGTGCGCTTGTTGGTACAGCTTATAAAAAGCAGGGTAAAGAAGCTGCAATTCGCCTTGGCGTGAAGCTTGTTGGGCCAAAGCTGTCTGCCATGCTCGATAAGGCAGATGGTTATGGCAAAAGTGCGCGCGTCTACTGCTGGCGAGGCGGCATGCGCTCAGGCTTTATTCGCTACTTCTTAGACTTTGCGGGTATATCTACAGTACAGCTTAAGGGCGGATATAAAGCCTATCGGCGTTTATGCCTTTCGGTGCTTAGAAAGCCTTATAGACTTTTTGTGTTGGGAGGATTTACCGGTTGTGGCAAGACAGAAGTTCTTCAGGCACTTGCAAAACAGCAAACGCAAACGGTAGACCTAGAGGCACTAGCGTGCCATCGTGGCAGCGTTTACGGCGAGCTATTAGATTCTAGTCAGCCGTCTATTGAGCAATTTGAAAATGAACTTGCCTACACATTGTATAGGTTCAATCAAGAAGTCCCAGTTTGGGTTGAAGATGAAAGCCGATTAATTGGTCGCTGCCAGATACCTACACCATTTTTTGATGCCATGAGGCAAGCGACACTTGTTGTTATGAATAGTTCTCTAGATTTGCGTATTCATCGCATCTTGGATCTCTACAGCAAGTTCTCTAAGGAACAGCTTATGCTTGCAACGCAAAAACTTGCAAAGCGACTTGGTGGACAAAATACAAAACTTGTGCTTAGCTATATTGAACAAGGCTCTTTAGTAGATGCTATTGTGCTGCTGCTTGAATACTATGATAAGGCATATGAATATGCCATTACAAAGCATAAGGGGCCCGTTATGCGCCTGCCTGAACAAGATCTTTCTCCAGATGAATGGGCAACGAGTTTACAATGCCTAAAGTAAAAGAATTTCGCACGTTAGAAGAAGAAATTGTCCTTTTGCAAGAAGAAGCAAAAGATAAGTCGCTTTCTATTTCTGAAATTTTACATGTGCTTTCCGGTAAGGGTCGACCACTCATTGTGCTTTTATTATGCTTGCCCTTTTGTCAGCCCATTCAGATACCTGGTTTTTCAACACCATTTGGAATCATGATTGCGTTTTTTGGTGCGAGGATGGTCTTTGGAAAGAAGATATGGCTGCCGGCGGGGTTACTGCAGAAAAAAATATCGCAAAACATACTGCATGCGATTACAGATAAGACACTCTACTTTGTGCGCAAAATGAAACGCTGGGTCCACCCGCGATTTCCTTGGCTCTGCCACTCTAGCTTTATGGAAAAGCTTAATGGCTTTATGATCCTTATGCTTGGAATAGTATTAGCTTTACCGCTACCTATTCCACTATCTAACCTACTTGCTGCTTGGGCAATACTCTTTATTGCCTTTGGCGTGCTTGAGGATGACGGTCTATTTGTCTTGGTAGGCTATTTCCTTTCGTTTCTTACGCTTTTATTTTTTCTTTTAGTCTTGCTCACCGCAAAGCGGCTTATTCAGTGAACATCTCGAATGTAGACAACAATTCTTCTTTGGGTTGTCGATGATATGGACAGCTTGTGTACTATATGTTTTGTGCAGAAATCATTCTAGAGGGGTTTCTGCTTAGGAGACTCATCGGGTATTTTAAAGAGCTTTTCTATTTGAGTTTGCCGATAGGTAAAAATATCAGTAATGTCTTTTTCAATTTTTATATAGTTCAAAAATCTTCCAAAAGGCCCTAGGGGCACTTTATAGTAGATTGTGTCGGTCATCTCTACCCCCTCTTCAAGTGAGGTAAAACGGTGCTCATGATGCCAAAATGAGTATGGGCCAAAGCGCTGTTCATCTATAAAGTATTTCATCGGTACAACATGAGTAATTTCAGTTACCCACTCACACGAAAATTTCCAAATAGGACACAGTCTATAGGTAATAATTTGGCCTGCATACATTTTGGAATGTAGATTTGCATTTGTTGTTACAAAAGAGAGTCGCTTAGGGGTCAGTAATTTGAGATTTGCGGGGTCAGAAAAAAAATCCCAGCATTCTTCAAGAGATGTTGGTACTATTTGTTTGTATTGTAGGCGGTACATATTTCTAACGTATACAGTTTGGCGGTGCTTTTTACTAGCAGAAACACGGAAGCCCCCCAAGGTTTTGGGGGGCTTTTTGGATTAGGTTCTTAGAGCGCCGGTGGCACTTCAGCACCTAAAATGGTGGCGCAGCGAAGGCCTACTAGAAAGGCGGCATAGGCAGTGTTGCCATTTGGCAATACTGGCAATACGCCGATATCAGCAACCTTTAGGTTCTTGACGCCAAATACGTTGAGGTCTCCATCTACAACGCCATTTGCAATTGATGTGCCCATGCGTGTTGTTGCGACGATATGGTCTGCAAGCACGAGCCAGTCAGCGCTAATCAGAGTGGCAAATAGATTGCCATCATTTGCTGGATCTGTTCCTGGTGGGTTTGAGAACACTGAAGCAGGTGGTGCTACCATGTTGCCTAGTCCAACACCTGATGCAATGAGGTTTGCAGCTGTCACAAGCTTGTTTGCATCTGTACCATGAGTGAGATAGCTTCCATCTGAGAACAGGTTCAAGTTAATAAGCGGCTGAACAAGCGGGTTTCTACTTACGATATGTAAGTTTCCTACACTTTGAGGCTCAAGTACAAATGTGGCTATCTGAGTAAATGATGGGCCAAATGGCAACATATCTAGCTGAACTCTTCTTGTATCATCATTAGGATAGACATAGACTGGATCAAACGCAGGTTTTGATGGGTTTTGAGCTAAATTCCAAAAGGCCTGGTTTGCAAAATCAGTAGTACCAACTGTTACTTGTATATATGAACCATATTGGTTAAGCAAGTTCTCGCCAACGTTAGTGTTTGCAACGAGTACATCGACTCCAAGAGGTTCTAAGACAGCTGGATCGCCAATACCTGAGCGCTCCAAGATAGCTGGGCTGTTGATTGCTCCGGCACACAGGATAATCTTTTTGCCATACACTTCTAGAACTTCTTGATTGCCATCTTTTTCAACGACATACTGTACACCAATTGCTTTTTTGCCTTTAAAGAGTACCTTGTTAGCGTGTGCATTAGAAGCAATTGTTAGCTTTCTGCCATGAACGCCTTTTCCATCTTTTGTAACAGTAGATTCATCAAGAAAAGCCTTGCCGGACCAGCTTCTGATGCCTGCTCGTTCAACACCAGGTGTGCAGGATGGGTCACCAAGCGTTGCAAAGGCCTGCACTGCAGTGTAGCCTAGGTTATAGTGGCCGGTAGAGCTTATGTCGTTGGGGTTGTTGATGTCATCGATAAATCCAACTGTTGTTGCTGTAGCAAGCGCATTTGACAATGGGTCAGTAAGCACAGGCGGGTTTTGCGTGATGCTAATTGGGCCGTTTGAGCCGCGCTGAAGAGGGTCAAACGTTCCGCAGGGGCTGTAGTCTTCTAGAGCTTTCATCAGCGGCAGCATGCTGTTATATGACCATTGAGGGTTGCCTGAAATTGCAGCCCAGGAGTTGTAAATATCAGGAGTGCCGCGCACTGCTACCATGTAGTTATGTGATGAGCTTCCGCCCCAAGCTGTTCCTTCTGTGTAGGCAAAGACTTGAAATGGCCCTATAACTTTACAGTTATACGATTCAGCATACTGTGGATCGCTACCAATGTTATACAAAGCCGAAACAAGATCAGGAGAGCTATAGCTTGCAAGAATTTCTGGGTCGTCATTTCTGTTTTGACCATCCGTAATCACAAAAACGCTTTTTTTGTGATTGTCAGATAGTTTATGAGCAAGGGCTGCACCTGCAGTTCCTGCCCCTACAATAACGTAGTCATATTTTTTGCAAGAAGATGAGCTGCTTGAAGAGCTTGATTTTCTCTTCTTCTCAGCAAGCTTGCCGGCAGCATGTGCTGGCACGGAAAGTGATGTGATGGCAAAAATTGCCCCCCACATACAGCTGAGGAATTTGTGTTTTGAAAGATTCATGTGGTACTCCAAGGTAAATTAATTTTTCCCGGCTAGCACAAGTTAAGACCAGCAGGGGCTATATCATGTCTAATAAATTCAACCTTTAATTGCAAGTGGCTCATTTCGTCGTTGACTTATAGTAGATCAACTGATATATTACATATCAGTAAAGGGGAGAATGGTATGGGAGAGAAAATTCAAAGGACATTTGTTCGCGAGGAAGCCTATATAAAGCTACGCAATTGGATACTAGATGGAACGCTAGCCCCACAAGAGCGTCTGAATGACAAAAAACTTGCTGAGAGATTGGGTGTTAGCCGCACGCCAATTCGAGAAGCACTACTTCGTCTTGAAGATGAAGGGTTTGTTCAAACAAAGCCTAATTATTCAACAAAGGTGAGCTCTATAGATTTTCAAAGTGCCTTTCAGCTCTATTCTATTGTTTGGACGCTTGAGAGGTTGGCTTTAGCGCAAGCCTTTGCAAATATTACAGACGATCATATTAAGGCTATGATCCAAGCAAATGAGCGGTTTTTAGAAAATATGCAGGCTAAAGATCGCTTTGCAGCACTTGAACAGGATCATGAATTTCATTCTATTTATGTCACACTTTCCGGAAATCAAGAGCTAGAGAAAATCATAGAAGGGCTCAAAATCAAACTCAAAAGGCTTGATCTCTACTACTTTGACAAAATTAAAGATGCTGCTCACTCATATGATGAGCACAAAAAAATTATTCGGGCCCTTAAGGAGAAAAACCTTATAGCAGCAATGGATGCTGTAGAACATAACTGGAAAAACAGCTTTTCCCGATTTAACATTTAGGAGGAATCATGTTTGCAAATAAACTCGTTGCTGTGATGAATGAAAAAGTTGAGCCTGGGGTAGTTATGAATGCGCTTGCTCATATGTGTATTGGCTTTGGCGCGCACATTGGAAAAGAGCTTCTACGACTTACTGAGTATGTAGATGCTGATAAGAATTGCCATCCCTACATATCCGAAATGCCATTTATGATCTTGAAGGCGAATTCAAATAAGATACGAGCCTTAAAAGAGGCGGCAAATAGTGTTCATATTCAGTGTGTTGACTTTCTTGACACCATGACAATAGGCTCCTATTCCGAGCAAATAGAGCGCACAAAACAAAAGAAAGAAGATGAGTTAGTCTATTACGGCATTGTCTTATTTGGCGACTGGGACAAAGTATCAGAACTTACCAGAAAATTTTCTCTATGGAAGTGAGGGATAGGCTAAAAGCGTGAGGAAGTCTTTGAACTTTTTTTGCGTGACGAGGGTGTCTAGCAGCTTGCTTGCAAGAGAATCTTCATGAACAAAGGATCTAAAGAGGGTAGCCGTTATTTCGCGCCCATCAGAGAGCTTTGCACCACGGTGGATCCATTGCCAAATTTGTGCTCGGGCAATTTCTGCTGTAGCGGCATCTTCCATCAGGTTAAAGAGGGCAACAGCACCAAAGCCTTTTAGCCACGAGTCTATGTACTGAAGTGAGACGCTGATGTTTTGTCGCAAGGAATTTTCGGTTATGGTGCCGCCTGGTACTTGAAAGTCTAGCAGCATATTGCTAGTAACTTCTACGTCATCTCGCAAGCGTTCTTTTTGATGAGGCTTGCCTTGTAGATAGCTTGTAAATACGTCGTTTGCAATAGGCACAAGATCAGGATGAGCCACCCAGGTGCCGTCAAAGCCATCTTGAGATTCGCGTACTTTGTCCTCTGTAACTTTTTGCAGTGCGACGGCGTTTACTTCGGGGTTTTTTCTGCTAGGAACAAAAGCCGCCATACCTCCCATAGCATGGCATGAGCGCTTGTGACAGGTTTTGATGAGGAGGTTTGTGTACGAGCGCATGAATGGCACTGTCATGGTAATCTGGGCGCGATCTGGCAGGATAAAATTGCTATTTTGAAATTTTTTTATAATACTAAAGATATAGTCCCAACGCCCGGCATTAAGCCCAAGGCAGCGCTCCTTTAGTTCATAGAGTATCTCTTCCATCTCAAAGGCGGCAAGTATTGTCTCTATAAGGACAGTTACGCGTATGGTGTTAGGCGGTAGTCCAAGCTCTTTTTCTGCTAGGGTAATAATGTCGTTCCATAGGCGAGCTTCGAGGTGGCTTTCAAGTTTTGGAAGGTAGAGGTAGGGGCCTGATCCCTTATTTAGGAGGCGCTTTGCATTGTGAAAGACAAAGAGGCCAAAGTCAAAAATTGATGCAGAAATTGCCTTGTCATCTATATATAGGTGTTTTTCTTCAAGGTGCCAGCCACGAGGGCGCACCATGAGGACGGCTTGTTTTTTCTGCAAGGCATAGTGCTTGCCTTCCGGGCTTGTGTAAGAGAGCGTTCCATCAATTGCATCGATCAGGTTTTTTTGGCCGTCAATGACATTTTCCCATGTTGGCGAGAGGGCATCTTCAAAGTCTGCCATAAAGGTATCTGCGCCAGAATTGAGCGCGTTAATCATCATCTTGCGCTCACATGGCCCTGTTATTTCTACATAGCGCTTTTCAAGGTCTTTTGGCGGGGGAGCTACCTTCCATGAGCTATCTTTACGAATATGACTAGTAGATGGTAAAAAGTCAGGTCTTTCACCATTATTTATGGCTATTTGGCGCGTTTTTCGCTTCTCAAGTAGCTCTAGACGCGTGTCGTTATATGCCCGGTGGAGCTTTGCTAAAAAATCAAGAGCTTCTTTTGTGAGAATCTGCTCGTCATGGGTGCCTTTATTCATAATATACCCTATAACAAAACTCTCTTGCATCATCAAGTGTAAAAATGTATGTAGGTGATAATGATGAAAGATGATTTTGTGTTGTATAGGGCTAAGAGTCAGTGTGCCTTAGAGCCAGCTATACAAAAAATACTGCCGGATGTGCCTCTTGATGAGCCTTGGAAAGAGCCAAACCCTGTTGTGCTTGTAACAAAAAAGAAGGAGCCGCAGGCTGAAACTGCGGGGCACTATTTTGTTGGGGGGCTGCCCGCGCTTATGCAGGCAGTGCGGCTTTTGCAAAAGGAGCCGCTTGCTCATGTTTGCTATGTACAAGATGGCCAAATAAAGAAGTCTACTCAGTCAGCTCATCAGGGCCACGTACACCCAACAGAGTGGACAACTCCGGAGCTTGGCACATGGCAGCTTACAAAGCTTATTCTTAATAGCCTCTACCTGATGCCTATTGCACCACCCGATGATGTGTTGAATTACTCATATGTCCATTTTCCGCTTTCAAAGATTAGGCCGGGTCTTTTTCTTTGCAACATTGCCTTTAAACTTATGCGCGCCTTGCGATCAACGAATAATATCTCGCCGGATGATCGCTGGCAGTGCGAAGCTGTTCGCGCATCACTTGCCTTTCATCAGGAATTGAGTGATGAGATAGTTAAAGCAGGTGGCGAGCCCACCTTTAGCTCTAGCTATAGGCTTATATGGGCAAGTGACAAGGCTGGCATAGAGCGAAAAAAAGCTCTTTGGGAAGCACTTGGCATTAAAACAGAATTCTTGAGTAAAGAAGAGCTCTATCGCGATACGCTTTTAAAAGAGGATGAGCCTCTTTATGGCCTAAAGGTATATGGAGATGGCAAGTTCTATGCCAATGTGGATACCAAAATAGTGGCGTATCTTTCTAAAAAATATCCTAACTTCAAAGCGAGAACGGCAGCTATTTCTGAACTTCACATCGATGAAGAGACAAAAGCCCCTTTTGCAGTCGTTGAAAATGGAATGACATATTCCGTAGATTCCTTTTTTGGCTCTCTTGGCCACAACCAGGTATTTAAGAAAGGTTCCAAAAAGCCCTTGTGGAACGAGGTGCCAGTAACAGGCGTGAGCACACTTTGGGTCTGTACTATACCTTCAGCGTTAAAGCGCTATGGAAGTTTAGAGCACATAAAGCAGTTAGTAGGCGCTGCAAACCTCACAAACCTTCATACAACAGTATGGGATGCTGTTCTTGATGGCGACAAGGCGCACATTGTTGTGCGCGCAACAGAAGGTGCAAACTTTAACTCTTCTTATGCAGATCCAAAAGATCTTGCCAATATGACTGCCAACATAAATCGCTTTTTCATAGGTTCCTGGAAGCTTATCACAGCAGGATCCTGCACGCGTAAAACTACTACCTCCAACATTCCCGAACTAACAGACCACTTCATCCACGGTCTTTCAGGCATAGGCTTTAGCTTTTCCGCCGTCCCTCTAGAGATGTTTCGAAAAAAATAGGGTCAGACCTGGGGTGTTGATTTAAGGGCTTTTTCCGAAAGATACCTAATGTCAAAAATTGTCCTTCGTGCCCGAGCCCGTGCGCGTGCCCGTGCCCGCTTATTTCAATCTTTCCGCTAGGTCATAAAACGTTGCCGTCAGAAAATCGCCCCTTAGAGCGGCTCTAGCGGAATAGTTTAAATTAGCGGGCACGGGCACGGGCACGAAGGGACACACTTTACCATTAAGCACTTGTTGTAAAACAGCGTTGAATCAACATCCTAGGTCTGACCTCCACGATCCGGGGTTAGCCTTTGGTGTTTGAGGCTTGGTCGATGCTGATGCTGGGGTCGATGAGGTTTAGAAACTGCTTTGTGGGGTCGATGAGGGCGTTGACGTCGGTGTCGTTTGAGTAGGTTGATAGTAGGCTGTAGATGAGTTTTTCGCGCTTTTCTTTAGGGATGTTTTCTAGCTCGACCTGAATTGCCTTAATTAGTCCAGACTGTAGGTCGTCGATTTCGGTTTTTTCTTCTAGCGTAGGACCAAGGATAAGCTTTGCAAGCTCATCGGCCCTAAACTGGCCCTGTAATTTGCGCATTAAGACTATGTTGAGTGCAACAAGGGCGTTCATAAGTATTGACACTTTCATTGCGGCAATAAATGTTTTAAGCTGCTCTTGAGAGAGGTTGGCAAGCTTTGTCGATATTAGAAAGGCAAGTATCTTATCAAATGTTGGGTCATTTAACAGTGCACCAAGGGCGATTGCAAACGCGCGAACGGCGCTTTCAGTTTTTGCCTGATCTGATAGTTCAACACCTTTTTGTGTCATGAGCGAAACCGCTGCAGGGCCAGACCAATAAGGTGCCATCTGTGAATAGATATAGCTAAGCATGCCTAGCTGATCTACGAGCGTCAAGACGGTGGGAGAGTTTTGTTCAGCAAAAAGTGCCGGAAAACTCGCTAACACGCTAGCAACTATAGGGCTTGATGGGAGTGTTCCTGTTGCAGACTTCATGCCCTCAATGGTTGCTTCTACAGGCTTGTTTGTAACTTGTTCTGTAGAAATTTGCTCTTTGATTGTAGGAAGTGACATTGCTGTCCAAAGCACCAAGAATGTCTGCATATTGAGGGGGATTGCGCTATCTTGCAGCGCTTTACGGATGCTATCTACAAGCTCATGCTGTATGACATTGCTTCTTGCCTGTTCAGAGCCCGTTACCGGGGTGTTAATTTCGGGAAGGAGGCTTATTAAGAGCTGCTGTGAGGCTATTTCGTAAGCTTTACTAAGTAGGGTCGGGTCTGCAATTTGCAGCCCTGCAAGGCTTATGGCATTACTTTTTAAAAACTGAAGCGAGCTTAAGTCTAATGGGCCATTAGTAAAGGCAGTTCCCTTTTCGATAAAGTTTTGTAGAGCAAGATTTAGTGGGTTTGTGCCTGTAGCGCCGGCAGCGATTTTACCGCCAACACCGCCTGCGACGCTAGCTCCTACAACACCTGTTGGAATGTTTGTAACAACTGTTGTCTTTGTAGCGTTATTTGCCGTTTCTGTAGTGCTGTCAGAGTTTTGAGAGCTAGTAGCCTTGGCAATAGACTGTGAAATATGCTGCTCAGACTTTAGCCAGGTGATAAGAGCATCAAGTACTAAAGCCTGTTCTGATGTGCCAAGCTCTTTAATAAATGCCTCTTCATTAGATTCTGATCCGAGGCGCTCTATTACACCTATCGATACTTCCGGGTTTGTAAATATCTCCGTAATAAGCTGTGGGGGAAGTCCCGGATATGGAAGCGTAGTTGCCATGTCCTCTATAGTTCTTTTATCAGTTGGAGAGAGCTCTATAAAGTCTTTGATGGCTTGTGTTAACTTGTCTATGTCACCTGCAGTAAGGGATTCTGCAACATCTTTCCAGACAGCTATTGCTTGGCTTGAGATACTTGGAGGAAGGGATTCCAGTGGGTCCATAGTTCATTTCTCCTTTTGTTATCCAGATATTGGGATTTGAGATATAGATCCCAGTGTGTCGTGACCTGTAGTTTGCCTTGTTGCAATGGAGAAGTTTTTCACATAGGTGTTTGCAGGGTTTAGTATGAGGGTAAGAGATTTTTGGAAGAAGTCTGATTGGTTGCGGATAGAATCTGCAAAGCGTGTGACCACTTCTTGGGCAAAGTTTTGGTTGCTAGACTGTTTTGCAACGGACTTAAAGCCTTCAACAACAGTTCTTAGTGTGTCAGGAAGCTCTCCTGCTGTTCCTGGCTGTGTTGCAGGTGTGCCTGGCTTTTCTGGCAGAAGGTTAGCAACTACCGGATTTGTCTTTAGCGCCTCTTCCTGTAGATGCTGATTCAATATGCCTCTAGCTTGTTCAGGAGTGATAACTTTATTAGCCACTGCAAGTACAAGGTTGTTTCTCTCTTCTGGTTTTACACTTGGGATAGTTGGGGCGCCAAGGTTAAGGGCATTTACAATCGGTTCAGATTTTGCTTTGGGGATATTTGATAGTCCTGTTGGGTTTATGGCGTTGATGCGGTTTGTTATTGTTGGCCTTCTTGATTCATCGTGCAGTATTTGAGAGCGGAGATTATCACCTTCTTTTTGGGCAAGGGCATTTAGATCCTGGCGAACTGTTGCTGCAACGCCAATTTCGGCCTGTGTTAAGGCCTGTTGAATTGCTGTTCCTATAGGGGTGACGTTTGGTAGAGTCAAGCCGCGATTTGTAAATACAGCCGCTACTTGTGCTACAAAGCCATTTTGTTCTGCGGGAGCTAGAGCAGCTTGAACGGCGTTAAAGAACGTTGGTAAGAAGGTAGGGTTAGCGGGTGTTATGCCTTGAGGAATGCCGGCAACACCAAGGTTTGCAAGGTTGGCGACCGTTTTGGCAAGTTCAGTAGGTACAGGTGGTTCAAAGGCCTGCTGGACGATGTTGTCTATGTTTGTAACTCCTTGAGCACCTTGTGTAGCTGCAGCTGCTACGAGTAACGCTACAAGCTGTTCAAGAAAGAGTAGCAGCGATATAAGCGCCTTAATTTCTTCTACTGTTGCCGCTTCATTGGAGCCAATTGCTTTTAGGAGCTTGAGAATGTCATCTTTTAGCTGTGGAACATTTGTTGCTGTTCCTACAAGTTCTTTTACGCCTGCTGTCAGTGCGGCTGTTTGAGGCTGTGTGAGGCCTGTTGCTGCTGCAGGTTCTTCCGGTGGTGTTTCCAGATTTGTTACTACGCCAAATTGAGAGCGAGTTGTCGTGGCTTGTGCTGTTTGGGTCAAACTTCCAAGAGCTGCAATGCCACCAACGACGCCTGCATTTTCAAGAAGACCTTGAACGTATGTAAAGAAACCGGTATTGCTGACCACATTTGTAAGGGACTGCGCAATGTTACCAGCTGCGCTAAAGAGGTTGGCACCTCCTATACCGGTACCGGCACCAACAGATTGTGCGCCCATCTCGCTGCCGGCAAGATTAGCCTTGCCGATAAGTTGTGCTGCTGAAAATAGCGCTTCAGTAGGTGTTTGGGCTTGGTTTGTTTTTTGCGTGTTAGCTTGTAAGAGAAGCGATGTTAACAAAATAATCATAGAGATTAGTTGCCCAAAGTCTATTGAAGAGCCTGCTATTGGGTTTACCCCAATGTAATCGCGGTAAAAAATTGGATCAATAAGTGAGAAACTTAAGTTGGGGTTATTTTGCTGTAAGAGTGCGATAAGCGGTGCGATTTGTTTATCTAGAGCAAGCACTTGTGAATTGAAGCTAGATACATCCGGTTGAGGTGTGACGTTAAAGAAGTAGGAACCTTGCTCAGGCTGGGGCGGAGTAAGGTTATTTAAGGCTAATGGATTGAAATTATAGATGGGCGGAGCTCCTAGCGATGTTACTGGCACTTGTTCTTGGGTAGGTAGTGTGGGAGGTAATGCTGGGGGTGCAATAGTAACTGGTTGGTTAGAGAGCTGTGTATAGAGTGATTGTATCGCCGGAATTGCATCTAAAATATTATTTATATCAGCTGCGATATCGAAAGGGGGGGTAGGGCTCATGCCGTTTATAATATCTGTGCTGTTGGCAATTAGGATTTGTGTAGAGCTATTTAATTGCTGAAGCGCGTTTTGGAGAGTAAATGTATTTATTGGAAACGAGTTCAGCGTCGTTTGAAGACTGAATAGCACTTGTCCAATATTTTGAGCGGCAGCTGTAAAATTATTTACTTGTGTTCGGCTCGTAAAACTGTTGTTAAATGTAAAATTATAATTAGATATAGCGTTCGTGTTTTGGTAGGTAAATGCTCCTAAATTTGGTCCTGTATCTATAAGAAGAGGAGGTATTATAGCGTTAGCTATTTGACTTGCTGGATTTAAAGAGGGAAAATAGGTGGTACTGACATCTTGGTTTTCATAGTACAGGACTGTGATTGCGTTTGCGACGCTATCACCTATCACTTGGGCATTTGGAAAGTTACTACCTTGAAACGTATATCCAATAATTTGTACTTGATTAAACGCTGACTGGAGCTGATTCTGATCGTTGCTAAGAGTAGTAACATCCACAGCAGAATTTGCTAGATCGAGTAAGTATGAATCTACCTGCGTGAGTACAGCGTTTAAATCATTCAGCGTGCTTGTTATGTATGGCGAGTTATTTGAAGCTTGAATTGTCAAAAAGCCATCTCTTGCAGCTGTTACGAAGGTCTTAAATGAATTTAGTTGTGAGATGATAGAACCGCTTGCGCTGGTGTATGCTGTTGCTAGTGTTGATTGAATGCCATTTAGATCATTAGTAACGGTTGCTATATAGCTTGAAAAGCCATTTATTGCAGACTGGGCTTGAGGGTCGATACCGGAAGGTAAGGCATTAATGGCATTTGTAAGAGCGGTTTGGTCATTTGCAAGTGTATTTTGGGCCTGCTGTACAGCTTGTTGATCGAGTGGTTTTGTTAAGAGGGTTGCTACACCCTGTATATCGGCAAGTACTGTGAGTATACTAGTATTGACTGTTTGTAGACTAGCTCGCGTAGGGTCGCTATTTGGAAGAGACGATATGAGTGTTTGGAGCTTTGCCTGATAGCTTTGAAGTTGTTCATAGTCGGTCCATAGCTGTATTTTTGCATCGTCTGTTCCCATCTGTAGCGAAGAGTTAAGCGCTTGTGTGGCAGCATCCGCAATGCTTTTTTGCTGAAACAACTTTTGGGTGAGCTGGGTTGCAGCACCGGAAATCACACTGGAGTTATTGGAGACTGCAGCCACCTGGCTCACTACATTATCGTAGGTAGTTTTGTTGTCAGCTGATACTTGTGCGTTATAAGCTAGTTCCGCGTTAAGTAGTTTTAATCCATATGCTGCAAGTTGTGCAGCTTCAGAGCCTGCAGCAAAGCCTGAGTTTGCATAGATAGCAAGGCGTGCGGCGTTTACTTCAGCATCTGCTCGGCGTATTTCGCGGACTAGTTCGTCAAGAAGAACTTCAGCAAGGGTGATAAACTGCATAAGCTGGCTCATAGACATCTGTCCAGTGGCAGGAAGTGCTGGTATGTGTATTTCGGGGTTTACCTGAACATTTGCTAGTGCCTGAGTGTTTAATGAATCAAGAGCATCATTAAACGCGCTTATAACGTTTACAGCGTTGCCGGTTAGTGTCGGAAAGTCATGAACAAGCTGGGCAAGCGCTGCTTGATCGGCTGCTTGTTTAGTTGTAAGAACATTCTGTTCTTGTGTGAAGGCATTGTTTTGTATATCGATTAACTGCTGAGCAAGTGATGAGGCATTTGCCTGCTGTAACAAGGCAATTTCAGCAGAAATAGCTGCTTGGTATGTGCTTGAACTTGATTGTACAAGTGCTAGTAAACCATTTGTTTGGTTTTGTAGTGAGGTTACTGTTGCAGTGTCTTGTGTAATTTGGCTTTGCAGCGTAAAAATGGCGGTTTGGTCGTTTGGAACGTTCGAGGGGTTATTTACCTGGTCTATAGCAAGCTGAGCTTGTGCAAGAAGCAGGCTGTCATTATCTTGCTGCAGTGTGGCGTTTGCCTGGTTAAGTGCGCTTTGTGACGAGTAAAAATTTGTTAGATTATTCTGAAACGTATTTCTTGCGTTAATGCGTGTAGCGTCAGCTGCTACAAATTGATCACCAAGTGTTCCGGTTCCTGCGTTACCCAAGAGATTTATTTGTGTGTTTAGCGGCGTGTGAAGCTGGCTTGCAAAGTGGCTCATGTTGGTGTCTAGGCCGGAATCTATATCTGTGCGAGCGGCATTTTCTGCGCTTATTAACGCATTTTGCGCAGTTTCAGTAGATAATAGCGCACTATTATAGGAGTTTTGAGCGCTATTAAAGGTAGACCGTGCAGTTTGTATAGCATTTGTGTCATTTGCAGCTATAGCTGCATCTAAAGCGGTTTTTGCGTTTTTGTACGCTGTTGCAGCAGTCTGTAAGGTATTATAGGCTTGATTAAAGTTGTTTTGAGCTGTAGATATGGCCGGCGTTATCGTGCCTGTCCAGTTTGTATCTACATACCAATTCATCCCGAGGTCGGCAATATTACCCATGTTTTGGTCCTCCGTAGTCGTATATCTCTACAACTCTATTGTATCAAAAAATTATTATAATTGGAATAACTTGTTTGAGAGATAAGGGGGAGTTTGCTACGCTTATCTCTCTTATAGGGAATTTTATGGCTCACGATCATTTTCACGGTAAAAGCCCATTACAGCATATGGTAGAGGTGCAGGCTGAAGGAAAGCTTACATCGGCAGAGGTGCATGGGGCAGAAACCCCCGGGTTTCTCTTTGCAGCTACTGATGCCGCTCGCGAGATGGCGCTTGCCCTGCTTGTTATCTCTTTAATACTTAGTCACTTTGAGTTTGTTGGTGACCAGGTATTTATCATGCTTTTGGCCTTTAGTTCGGGCTTTATTGTCTGGAAGATAGGTAGGGCTTGCTGGCTTTCTTGGTCGCGCCTAGAGAGACTGCACAGGGTGATGGACGAGGAGCGTCACGAAATTGAACACAATCGCGCCCAGGAGCGAGAAGAGCTTAAAGCCCTCTACAACGCCAAGGGCTTTCAGGGAAAGCTCCTAGATGAGGTTGTTGACGTCTTAATGGCCGATGGAGACAGGGCTTTGCGGGTAATGCTCGAAGAAGAAATGGGCTTTCGCCTAGAAGAAAATGAGCACCCCCTCGTCCAGGGCTTAGGAGCCGGCGCCGGGGCGCTACTAGCTGCTTTAGTAGTGCTTTTAGCAACTGTTGCTCAAAGCCAGGTTGTGCTGTTTGTAGCTGTCGGGCTCATCTTTTTTGCAAGTTGCTATATAACTGCCAAACGAGAGCATAATAAAATTATTCCAGCGATAGTCTGGAACTTAGGTCTTGGCCTTTTTACCTACTTAATTGCCTTTTTCTGTATGCAGTATATTTTATGACAGCAAATGATAAAAAAATTCCAATAGCAAGAAGAAGAAACCGCAAGTTTATTGTGCGTGAATTCTTTGAAATGGGCCTTGAAGAGAGTGCAAGTCCCTTTTTGACTCCTCTTGCGCGTAGAATTAGCCGCAATTTTCCACTGAAGACCTCTATTGTCGCGGCCATTTTACTCTGTATAAGCTATTTTTTGTCGTTTCCTTTTGCTCAAATGCTTTTAGCGGCAGTCTATCTTATCGTGGGCGTGCCTGCACTTATTAACGCTATTGAAGACCTTGTCCTCAGAAGAGATTGTAATATTGATGTTTTGATGACTCTTGCAGCATTTAGTGCGATCTTTATGGGCTCTGGCTTTGAAGGGGCGCTTCTTTTAGTGCTATTTGCCTTGTCAGGCGCTATCGAAGATGCTGTTACCTTAAAAGCAAAGAATGCCCTTATCCAGCTGCATAGGATAGTGCCCACAACGGCCTATGTCCTAGAAGAGGGCGAAACTAAAGAGCGCGCTATCCAAGATGTAGCTATTGGGGCTTTAGTTTTAGTGCGCTCAGGAGAGGTTGTGCCTCTTGATGGCATTGTGGTAGATGGAGCATCACAGGTTAGCCTTGTGCACCTTACTGGAGAAAGTATACCTGTTCGTAAGGCAGTGGGTGACGAAGTGCCATCCGGAGCCCGCGTGATCGACGGGTTTCTTACTGTGAGGGTCACGCACCTAAGCCAAGATTCTACTGTAAGCCGCATTGTGCAGCTCATCACTGAGGCGCAAGGGGCAAAACCTGTACTCGAGCGCTGGTTTGATAAGTTTAGCCGGGTCTATGCATTAACGATTATTGGGTTATTTGTTTTCTTTGCCCTTAGCCTTCCAGCTCTACTTGGAATAGATTTTTTAGGTAGAGAAGGCTCTATCTATCGCTCGCTTGCCTTTTTGATTACAGCATCGCCTTGCGCCCTAATTTTAGCAGTGCCGATAGCCTATTTGAGCGCTCTTGGAGCATGTGCTAAGAAGGGTATTGTGTTAAAGGGCGGCGTTGTGCTCGATGCACTCGAGCGCTGTTCAGTCGTTGCCTTTGATAAGACAGGTACTCTTACTCTCGGCGAGCTTGTTCTTGAAGATATCGTGGGTCCATTTACTGACGCTAGCCTATCAAAGGACAAGGTGCTTGCTATTGCTTCATCCCTTGAGCGAAATGCCGTTCACCCTGTTGCGAAGGCTATTGTAAATACTGCCCAAGAAAAGGGACTTTCATACCTTGCAGCGTCCGAAGTGCAGGTGATTCCGGGTTACGGCGTGCAGGGGGTGGTTGAAGGAAAAAAGGTCTTTATAGGTGATCTTACAAAGACCCTGTCTGAAAAAGACCTTCTTGCAATTCAATCCTATCAAAAGGCAAGTAAAATTGCCTGCGCACTATCTGTAGATGACACTATCTTCTTGCTTGTTTTTTCAGATAAGGCTCGCCCTGGTGTAAAGCGGATGCTAGATGCTTTAAAGCGCCTTGGCAAAAAGCTTATCATGCTTACGGGTGATCACTATGAAAGTGCTAAGACAATAGCCACACAGGTTGGCTTAGAGCATTTTGAAGCAGACTTAAAGCCTGAAGATAAGCTTGCTCGAATATCAGAGCTTTCTGAAAAAGAAGGCCTTGCAATGTGCGGAGATGGGATCAATGACGCTCCTGCGCTAGCTCGTTCTACCGTTGGTATATGCATGGGCCAGGTTGGCAGCGCAACCGCGCGAGGCGCTGCAGATGTTATCTTGCTGCATGATAATATTGAACTCTTAGACTGGCTCTTTATAAAGGCCGAAAAAACCCGTAAGATCGTAGTTCAAAACCTCATTATCGCTTTAGTCGCAATTATCTGCGGCACAATACCCTCTCTCATGGGCATGCTGCCTTTGTGGCTTGCTGTCATCGTCCACGAAGGCGGCACCGTCCTCGTCGGCCTCAACGCCATTCGCCTCCTACGAAACTAAAATTAATACTTTACGAAAACAAGGAAGTAGAGGCATAGTCCGGATTATGTAGCGAAGGATGAAAACGCATGTTCGACGCAGAGAGTTTTTTAGCTAAGGAAACCGAGCAATTTCGCGCTTTATATATCTGGCTGAAAGCCTCATTTTCTGAAGGGTTTTATAAAGAGGTGAGCGAAGATGAAATCCTCTTACTTGCTCACAGCCTTATTGGATTTAAACTACAGGGTTACTTTAGCGCGATTAATTTTGCAGATTCGAGCATTCTTCTAAGCCGCGATGAGCCGGGAAGCGATGTAAAAATCTTTGAGCAGTATGAAGATCGCGTTATCCGTACGATGCACACCTTTGTATCTAATAAACCTCTTCCAGAAGAAAATCATAAGGTACGAGTCTCTCTTCTTACTTTTGGCTCTTGCGATGTTGCTGTTCCGGAACATGCAAAAGATATTGTTATGCAAGCAAAAGAGTCAGACTATACGCAGTGTGAGCTTGTACGCGATGCGGATTCAAACAATATTCTTAAGCTCTCTCTTGCATCAAGAGAAGCTCCACAAAAAGGCTATGTTGGAAATATCCTTAAGGCACTTAAGGAGTGGAAAATAGAGATAGGCTCTTTGTATATAGCATTCTTGGAGACAGATACCCTCTATATGGAGGCTGACCTACATGCTAGCTGGGAGACTGTGGATGTGCAGGAGTTTGTGCGAGAGCTTGTTGCGGTTCATGACTTTGCATGTGAAGATCAGTTTAACAAGATATTTACAAAAGAGGTCTTTGGTGATGGTGAGAGCCTCCTTTTTTTTAGGAGCGTAAGCTGCTTTATCCACCAGCTTCTTGTCCATAAAGACCCGCATATGTATGCCTTAGATAATGTACAAGAGTCGTTTTGCTACTGGCCGGAGCTTGCAAAGAGCCTATTTGCGCTCTTTTGCCTGCGCTGTGATCCATACAAGAAAAACCTAGAGGATTACGCCCCTCTTCGCCTCAAGCTTTTAGAGCTTATCGACAGGCAAGATACCGGAAAAGAAAATAACGATATCCGCAGAAAAACATGCCTAAGATATGGTGTGAGCTTTGTAGATAGCATCTTAAAAACTAATTTCTTCACGGTAAAGAAAGGGGCAGTTTCCTATCGTCTTGAATGCTCGTTCATGAAGGAGCTTGCTGATGTATTTCCTGTAGTACCATTTGGGATATTCTACATATATAGCCGAGATTTTTTTGGCTTTCACATGCGTTTTCAGGACCTAAGTCGAGGCGGTCTTCGCACCGTTGCCATGAGGACTATGAGCCAAAGTTTAGATGAGGCGCCCTTTACCTTTTCAGAGTGCTACCAGCTTGCCAAGACGCAAGAAAAGAAAAATAAAGATATTCCAGAAGGGGGCTCAAAGGCTGTCTGTTTACTTTTTCCTGCAACAACATCGCTTTATCGCGCCCAAAGGCTCTTTGTTGCAAGCCTGTTACAGCTTGTGACGGCTCTTGATAGCTCTATTGTAGATTACTATGGGCTTCCAGAGTATCTCTACCTTGGCCCAGATGAAAATATGCACGATGTGATGATCGAGTGGATTGCGGAATATGCAAAAAAGATAAGGTACCCCCCGGGAAGTGCTTTTATTACAAGTAAGCCAAGAATTGGCATAAACCACAAACGCTATGGGGTTACATCACATGGCGTTAATGTCTGCATGGAAGAGACCCTTCACTACATTGGTTTAGATCCTTCTAGAGATCGCTTCACAGTAAAGATGGCAGGTGGACCGGATGGCGACGTTGCGGGAAATCAGATCGTGAACCTTGGAAAATACTTTCCCGATACGGCAAAGCTTATTACACTGATAGATGTGTCTGGAGTTATTTATGACCCAAATGGTCTAGATCTTGCCTATTTACATGAGCTATTTTCTCAAACTAAGCCAATACGCTTTTATCCCCCTGAAAAGCTCTCTGACGGTGGTTTTTTGCTCGACTTACGAACTGAAAAAAAAGAGGCCGTACACATTGTAAAGGTGCTTTCTTTAAAAAAGGTGGGGCAGCACCTACGCGAAGAGTGGCTTTCCGGCAGTGAAGCGCAAGAGATAGTGCGAACTTTTGTACATAAGACGAGTGCTGATGTATTTATCCCGGCAGGTGGACGCCCGGCAACCCTTAACCATGCTAATGCGCATGAATTTTTGGATAAGGAGATGAAGCCCACTGCAAAGGCTATTATCGAAGGGGCAAACCTTTACCTCACACCTGAAGCTCGCGAATTTTTAGAAAATAAGGGAACCATCATCATCAAGGATGCAACTGCCAATAAGGGGGGTGTGATATGTTCCTCCTATGAAGTGCTGTCAAGCTTATCGCTTACTGATGAGCAGTTTTTAGAGCATAAGGAAACGATTGTTCAGGAAATTTTGCATAAAGTGCAAGAGTATGCCCGAGCCGAGGTAAAGCTTGTCCTTGCAACGCATAGCGAAACTAAAGAGTACTGTAGCCGCATCTCGCGAAAGGTCTCTGAGCGGATAAATAAATATAGCGCTGAAATTAGAGACTACCTACAGCCGCTTGTTTTAGATGAAAATAGCCCCTACATGAGCTGCTTTACCGACTTTTGCCTGCCGCTACTTAACAAAAACTTTTCTGAATCTCTAAAAGCCTCCATCCCCGACATCCACAAAAAGGCCATCATCGCTGCATGGATTGCCTCAAAGATCGTCTACCTAAGGGGCCTTGAATGGTCCCCGTCAATTGTCGATGTGCTCCCATTTCTGATCCAAGATCCGCACATTACCTCCTGCATTCTAAAGAAATAAGTGCTTGACCCAATTGGCGTCCTTTGGCTAAGATGGTTGTATAATACAACTATATTGGTGGGTTATGAGTGCGTTGACGGTAGGTGGGGTAAATTTTTTACGGGAGAGGGCAAGATGCGTGGTGCGCGAGCTTGGGCTTTTAAATGATGCCTACGGTGATATTGGGGTTACGCTTGCTGAGCGTCATCTCTTGATTGAGCTTGCGAAAATGGATGGGCCTACTATGAAGGAAGTAGCAGAAAGGCTGCTACTTGAAAAGTCTACCGTAAGTAGGCTAATCGCAAGGGCTGTAAAGAAGGGCTACATCAGCACTTCTCAAGATCAGGCTGATAAAAGAAAGCGCTTTATTCACCTTACTGAACTTGGGAACAAAACCCTTAATGCATTTGAGCCTATTGCCTTTAGACAAACGCATGGGGCCTTGCTTTCGCTTTTGCCTGAAGAGGCTGAGCTTGTGGCAAGGGGCGTAGATTTATATGCCAAGGGCTTGCAAAATTTGCGCTTGCAGGGGGCTAAGATTAGTTCTAAGCAAGGTTTTAGTATGCCATTATCACCTGGGGTTATCCTTGAGCATTTTTGCCAAGGCGATGAGGAGGCTCTTTTTGCCATTTTTCAAGAGGTAGTTGGTGTTGATGGCTACTTTCCAAACGAAAGTGGTACCTTTCAGGAGTTTCAAAACCTCTTTTTTGGTGCAGCTTCTAGCGTCTTTGTCTGCAAACTAGTTGCCACTTCAGAAATTGTGGGCGGGTTTTATCTGAAGCCCAACTTCTCTGGAAGAGGCAAGCATATAGCAAATGCTGCCTATATGATTACAAGCTCTTATCGAGGAAAAGGCCTTGGCACGAGGTTGGTGGATGCCTCCTTAAAAATCGCCTTGCAACAAGGCTACAGGGCCATGCAGTACAATATGGTGCTTAGCAGCAATACAAGGGCTATAGAGCTTTATAAAAAACTTGGGTTTAGTATCGTTGGCACTATTCCAGAAGCCATTTGCAATGCCGATGGAAGCTATCAAGATGGATACATTTTACACAAAAAATTAATGGAGGACTAGGTGGATACAATAGCATTTTCAGACTTTTTAAAAGTAGATATCCGTGTTGGAACTATCGTAGCTGTCTATGACTTTCCTGAAGCTAAAAAGCCTGCCTACAAACTTGACATTGATTTTGGAGATTTGGGTATCAAGCAGTCTTCTGCACAAGTTACCACCCACTACAAAAAAGAAGAGCTTGTTGGCAAGCAGGTGATTGGAGTTGTTAACTTTGCCCCAAAGCAAATAGGCCCATTTATTTCTCAAGTGCTCACACTTGGACTGCCGGATGCTGAGAATCATGTTGTTCTTTTAGAGCCTACTAAGCAGGTTCCAAATGGACGCAGGTTGTTTTAACAATAAAAAACATAATTAAGTAGTGATTTGATTCTGCCCTTTTGCTAGTTTGGCGAAATTAAAGGGGGATGTATGCAAGTCGGTTCCGCTACGGGTAGTAGAGTGTGCAGCTTGTTTGAACGTATGCCGCTAGCTGGTCAAATAGACCTTGGCTTTCGATCTGCTTTAAAGCTTGTGTCAAAAGTTGCTCAGGTGTTCAGTTCAACCCCCTTATTTTCTGAAGAGACACTCCTAACAATCAAAGAAAGGCAGCGTAGAGAAGATGTTGAGCGAAAAAAAGTCTTTCTTGCAACGTCGCTAGAAAGTGCTGAGGAAAAAGGGCGAGATGTTGTGCTTATTAAAGACTGCCTTTCACTTTGTAAGCTTTCCGGGAGCCTTATTGATGAATCTATTCCGCGCGTCGCTGCAGATATTTTGGGGACGGTTCCTGCCGTAGCAGAAGAGAATGCCGTGTACGCTGCGTGGTACATGGTGCCGTTTTTACCGAGAGCCTTTTTACGCTATGTTAACTACCAGGTTCAAAAACGTCTAGCCGTACGCGATGGTCTTGTTGGCTCTAGCTTTGTTCAGATGCTTGGTCGCGCTTATTCAAGCGTTACTTCAAGGCTTACTCAAGGCGTGGTTCGAAAGTCGCTTACATCTCCGTGGGTGGACTTTGAGCATATTGTCCTCACCCTTGTAACTAAGCTGCAAGAGATGCAAAACAACATGGCCGAAGATCTAAAGCGCCAAGATTCAAAGACATCTCCAGTGCCAAAAAATGTGGCGCTTGTACTCAAGGCGTTGGCGTCTGTAATGTCCCGCCAGGATAAAGCAGAAGAGTACATCAAAGAAAAGCGATTTATCGGCGAAAATGCCTCGTTTATAGCGCGTCTTAGCTGGCATAAAGAGAATGGAGGCCTGCCTCCGGGGCTTCCTGATCCTGCAATCCTTACGCCGGATAATCTGTCAGTAGAGCTCCAAAAGGCGCTAGAAAAGCATATGGCAAAACTTATGGAGCGACTTTTAGATAAGTTTGCTCCTAGCGAAATGCGCAATAACTGGATCTACTGGCTCGAAGGCAAGGATTTGTTGATAAAGATCTTTTCTTCTATGGCTGTAGAGCTTGGTGTGGATCAGCTTGTGAATCCTCACTCGCTTGGCAACCTCATCTTGTCTGCGGCGGGGTATAAGATAGAGCATCTAGAACTAGATAAATTTGGGTTTCGTGCATCTAAAACGGTCTTTGATACAACGCAAAGCATGTTGCGCGAGTCGTTGCAAGAGCGGCCTGACTCTGAATCGATTTTGAGAAAAGTTACACAAGCTGATCTTAAGGCTGGTTGTGGAGGATCTTCTGCTTTAGAGCAGAGACGGGAAACTAGGGATCTTTTGACTGTGTATGTCTATGAAATGATAAAAAAGGCAATGGGGCAAAATCTGAACACTTCTCAAGATAAAGCCCCCTTAGAGAGCAAGCTCGGCGTTGCCGGTATTGCAAATTTTGCTCTACAGGTGCTTATCAGCGCTACTGTCCATGCCTATAAGTCCCTAAAAGGTGATCTTAAACCTCATGAAACGCTAGCAGAAAGGGTAAAGCAGGATTTTGCTAGCCAGTCGGACATTTTAGTACATCTTGCAAAACGGATTGTGGGGCTTATTTATCACTCTTCTTCGAGAATTACGGTATTAAGCGTCTTAAATGTGATTGTGGAGTCATTGCTTACCCCGGATCATAAAAAAGAGGCGATATCAGAAAAAGAAAGTAAGCAGCATTTTCAGGAGGTTACGACGTTTCTTTATGGACGCATTACTGTAGAGCAGTTTAAGACCTTTGCCTCTATGCTTACCGGAGATGCGGCATTTAAGGCGTTTTCGGCTGCCATTCAGCCAAAGGGTGAATCGTTAATAAAAAAGGGTGTGCCTGTTCTTTTGCCGATAGTGCAAGAGCTTTTGCTCTATGGACGAGTGCACCAGCACTTTAGAAATTTGGGATGTTCGTTTGCGGGCGATGCAAAGCTTGCTGAGACTTATGTGAGGCTCTATCTCAACCATGTGGAGTCTTTTAGCCTCTCTCCTGGTGTGTACACGGAGTTTCATGTTGACCAGGTGCCTGATAGGGCGCTCATTCGTGCTAAGCTTCTGGACGTTTTTCATAAATTGCCTCCAGAAGAGTTAATTAAAAAACTTAGTTTAGACCCAGAGGTGCATAAAGACCTTGTTAGGGATGTTGAGCTTTCAAAGAAGGGGCAAGTTGATCAAAGGTTAAGAAAAACCCCAACAACCCCTCCGACAGAAGTTGTTTCTACGCCTGTAGCTGCTAGCCAAAGGCTGCGTACAACCCCGCTAGCTCCTGCGGTGCCTGTTGCCCCGGTAGCTGTTGTTGATCGAAGTCTAACAAAATCCAAACCAACAACTCCCACACAAACCACTGTTGTTCAGCCAAGTCGAGTTAAGGATGTGAGGCAAGAGCATTCCGGCGCGCCTAAAAGGACGCTCTATGGGGACTATGAATTAGAGGTGATTGACGGGTATAAAGAGACGGATGAGTAATTAGCAGATTGACCGCTAGAGTGCTAAATTCTATTGACCGATAAATCTTCTTTGTCTTAGAATAAGGGCAAAGAGGGAAAATTCGGATGAAGCTCGTCGACACAGCATCACAGAAAGAGCGCCAAAAGCGCGATAAGGAATTTCGTGTCCTTACTGCTTTGATAGAGTACTACCTCAAAACAGGAAAACCAGTAGGTTCTAATACCCTTAAAGAGGTGGGCTTTCCGGACCTAAGCTCAGCTACCATTCGTAACTACTTTGCTAGCTTAGAAGAAGATGGCTACCTTATGCAGCATCATACTTCCGGTGGCCGCGTGCCTACAGAGCTTGCCTTTCGTCTCTATGCATTAAACTGCTTAGATAACTTTGAGCAATCAGAAACCCCATCTCATATAGCCTCTTTAGAAGATGCCGAAAATCTAAAAGCTATAGCCCTATTTTTGCAGCGCATCACCGAGGCAACTGCAGAGCATGCCCAGTGTGCCGCCTTTCTTACAGCCCCTCGTTTTGACCAGGACTTTGTTACAAGCATAAAGCTCTTTTCACTTGATTCTAGCCGCTGTCTTGCAGTCATCTTAACAAGCTTTGGGCAGGTTTATACCGAAGTGTTGCACGCTCCGCATAAAATTAGCGCCCATAGCGTTCTTCGCATCGAAAGCTACTTTCAAAGCCGTCTGATGAATAACGAAAGTGTCCTAGAGCCCCTTTCGCCAGAAGAGCATGAACTTGCCCTTCGCTTTTACCAAGAGACAATGGCTCGCTACCTTGTAACATATGCAAACTTTAGCTCTGAAGATGTCTTTAGAACAGGGTTTTCTAAGCTCTTACGCTATCCGGAATTTCAAGAAGCAGAAAGCCTAGCATCAAGTTTAAGCCTCTTTGAAAACCTCACCGCCCTTCGCTCTTTAGCTCGCGATGTGCAGCGCGCCGGCAAGATGAAATGCTGGATAGGTGAAGACCTATTTGCCTTTTTGACAAGTAAAGCAAACTGCTCTCTTATTTCAGCGCCCTATCATATTGGCAACAGGTGTGTGGGCTCAGTTGGCATTATCGGGCCTATGAGAGTACCTTACAAGCAGCTATTTTTGCTTTTAGACTCTGTAGCAAAAGAAGTTTCCCAGGTTCTTGATAAGAACCTATTTAAGTACAAGATTGACTTTAGAAAACCCCAGGCAGCAGGATATGAACTTGACTATCAAACCCGCAAGCTGCTTTTAGGACCAAAACCACAAACCCTTTTAGAGGGCCATACAGAAGAGAACGATATATGACAAATGAAGCACCACAAGAGCCTCAAGATGAGCTTGGCAAGTTAAACGCTGAGCTTGCAGAGTATAAAGACAAGTACTTTCGCGCTCTTGCAGAGATAGAAAATACAAGAAAGCGCCTGCAAAAAGAGAAGATAGAGTCTCAAAGCTTTGCTATTCAGGATGTGGTGTTAGACTTTTTACAGCCGCTTGATCATTTTGAGCAGGCTCTTAATGCGTCACAAAACTCATCTGATGAAATTAAGCACTGGGCAATTGGATTTCGCATGATTCTCCAGCAGCTTAAGCAGGTGATTCAGGATAATGGCATTACAACGTTTGAAGCAGTTGGTGAGATATTTGATCCCCACCTTCACGAGGCAATTGAAACTGAAGAGAGCCCAAACTTTGCCGAAGGTACCGTGATACAGGAGTTTACCCGCGGCTACAAGATGGGCAACCGCGTTATTCGTCCGGCAAAAGTCAAGGTTTCAACAGGTCCCAAAACGTAAAAAAAAGTTAATAGATTTATTTTTAGGAGAATTATATGGCAGAACAAACAAAAAAACAGCGCATAATCGGCATCGACTTAGGAACAACAAACTCGTGCGTAGCCATCATGGAAGGTGGCCAACCTGTTGTTATTCCTTCTGCCGAAGGTTCGCGCACAACGCCATCAGTCGTTGCTTTTAAGGGCAATGAGCGCTTGGTTGGTATTCCGGCAAAGCGTCAGGCTATTACAAACTCAGAAAACACTATCTACTCGGCAAAACGCTTTATCGGTCGCAAGTTTTCTGAAGTGGGTGAAGAGGCAAAGATTGTCTCGTACAAAGTTGTTGCCGGTCAAAATGGCAATGCAGCCTTTGAAGTCGGTGGCAAGATCATCACGCCAGAAGAAGTGGCTTCATACGTCCTTATCAAGATGAAAGAAACTGCTGAAGCCTATTTAGGCGAAAAGGTTACAGATGCTGTGATCACGGTTCCGGCATACTTTAACGATGCTCAGCGTCAGTCTACAAAAGATGCAGGCCGCATTGCAGGACTTAACGTGCGCCGCATTATTCCTGAGCCTACAGCTGCTGCACTAGCTTACGGCCTTGATAAACAGCATGAAGCTAAAAAGATTGCGGTATTTGACCTAGGCGGCGGAACGTTTGATATTTCGATACTCGAAATTGGCGACGGCGTTATCGAAGTGCTTTCTACAAATGGCGATACGCACCTTGGTGGCGATGACTACGATGCTGTTATCTTACACTGGCTCGTCGAAGAGTTTATGAAAGATACAGGCATAGATCTTCGTAAAGACAAAATGGCCTTGCAGCGCCTTAGAGATGCTGCTGAAAAAGCAAAAGTTGAGCTATCTGGCACCACGACAACAGAGATCAACCAGCCATTTATCACGATGGATGCATCAGGTCCAAAACACCTTACCCTCACCTTGACACGTGCAAAGCTCGAACAGCTTACGCACAGCCTTACCGAGCGCACTCGCGAGCCATGCCTTAAGGCATTAAAGGACGCAGGCCTATCTAAGGATGATGTCAAAGAGGTAATCCTCGTTGGCGGTATGACACGTATGCCGGCAGTGCAAGAGATAGTGCGCTCTATATTTGGCAAAGAGCCAAATAAGAGCGTAAACCCGGATGAAGCTGTGGCTATTGGTGCAGCTATTCAGGGCGGCGTACTTGCAGGTGAAGTAAAAGACATTCTTCTACTTGACGTTACACCACTAACATTAGGTATTGAAACATTAGGCGGTGTGATGACTCCAATCATCGAGCGCAACACCACAATCCCAACGCAAAAAAAGCAGGTCTTTTCTACAGCTGGCGACAACCAAACGGCTGTTACGATCCGCGTTATGCAGGGAGAGCGTCCAATGGCAGAGGCTAATAAAGAAATTGGTCGCTTTGACCTTTCAGACTTGCCACCATCACCACGAGGCGTCCCTCAGATTGAAGTCTCGTTTGATATAGATGCGGACGGCATCTTGCACGTACATGCAAAAGACTTATCCACCGGTAAGGAACAAAAAATCCGTATCCAGGCAAAGTCTGGTCTTGATGAGAATGAGATTAAAAACATCATCAAAGATGCTGAAGTGCATGCTGAAGAAGACAAAAAGCGAAAAGAAGCAATTGATGCGAAAAACGAGTGCGATGCTGTAGTCTTCCGTGCAGAGAAAGCTCTTCGCGACTATAAGGACAACATCCCGGCAAATATCGCATCTGATGTTCAAGCAAAGATCGACAACGCTAAAAAGGCAATTGAGTCTAACGACTCAAGTCGCATCAAAGCTGCAAGGCAAGAGCTTGAAGATCATATGCAGCATATTGGCGAAGCGATGGCAAAAGCGCAAGGCGCTCAAGCTGCAGGACCTGATGGCCATGCACAACCTGGTGCAGAAAGCCACGGTCCTCAAGCAAAAGCCGGCGATGAAAACACTATCGAAGATGCAGAAGTGGAAATCATCGATAAAGACGAGCCTAATAAATAACCCTTAATCCCATGGGCTGCCGTGCCCGTTTTCGGGCACGGAGTATACTTATGAACACATTTTTAGCTTCTGTTCTAGCGTTTGCAAGCACTCTTTCTGCAACAGAATTTACCTTCTCAATTGTTGAGCACACCCAAATAGAATCTTGGAAAAATGCGCCCTATGATGTGGAAAGCTTTTCTAAAGATCCTGCAGGCCTCTATGTCCTTGGGATGTACCACCTTTTGGGCCAAAATGGCAATTCTATCGATGTAGAGCGCGCCCATACATACTTTGCGGCGTCTGCATCCTTTGGCTTTGCCCCTGCCCTTAACAAGATAAAGCAAAGGTGTGAACATCAGGACAAAAATGTCTTTTTGTCGCTCATTTACCTTAACCTTACAGCATCATCCGGCCACCCGGAATATGTGATGGAATATCACAAAGAGCGTTCATTCATCGTCACCCAATATGGTGAGCATTGCGCTAAAGAAATGGAGCGCATCGCCTCAGAAAAAGCCAAAATCATTGCCCAAAACAAAGAAAAGCCGGAACTTTCTCAAAACATAACCGCAGCTGATGCCGGCTACACCCACAGCTACTTTGTAAATAAGTAAATGTAGTCTCAGCCTCAATGGCGTCAACTTAGGGAAATTCTATAGCTTTGATTGCGCCGTCTTCAGCCTGTAGGGCTGGGTTTTAGAAGCCTAGGGCAATCGCCCTAGGTGTTCTGCAATAAAGATTTTGCAGGGTGAAGCCCTGCGTTATAGCAAGCACTGAAGGTGCGAATTTGTGATATAACGTATTCGCACACAACAATATAGCGCACTTTCAGCGCTTACTATAACGCAGGGCTTCACCCTGCCGATTTTGATTTAATACCAGACCTAGGGCGATGCCCTAGGCTTCTAAAACCCAGCCTTACAGGCTGAAGACAGGGCCTCTATCTAATACACTTTTCCTTGAGTTGACAACATTGTGCCCCGACCTGTACGCCTGTTTAAAGCATGTTACGTTTGAACAGCTGAGTTTTGCAAAAAGCTCTTGATCTTGATTAAGATGGTTTGTTCTCTAATTGCTCATTAGAGTTAATCAACATCTTCGATTTGATAATTTTCTACCTGTACTTTTTGTTCTTCCTCTGTGGTGCGATCATCGTCTAGTTCTTGATGAGGTGCTGTATGAATTGGGTTTGGTAGCGGCCTTGCGGGATCAAACTGTTCAAATTCAAAGTCAGGGGCTGGCCTGAAAATGAGTGCATTCTGGGCCAAGATTGTTGCTATTGAGGAAATCATTTTTGCCAGCAATCGGGGTTCCATCGGGGCACCAAATACTGGCAGAGCCATATTTGCAATTAGGTTGAGGGGTCTGTTGGTGTTACGTAGTCCACCGTCGAAAATTTAGTAAATGTAATTGAAGATATAAGCCTCTTAAAAAGTAAAAACTATAGCAAGTTGCTGAATAATTGTGTTTTACTAATTAAGAGCTGACCAGGAGCGATGGAGTTTAAATCTTCATAAGCTTGTCTAGTTCTATTGGCAGCCTTGTGAAGGGATCAATGCCATCTTTGATGTAGCAACGTCTAAAGGTTTTGTAGTCATAGATGTTGCCAAGATATTCTACAGGCTGTTTGGTAGGGGTTTGCATAATGCAGCAGGTTCGTTCCTTTTTGCAAGCAGCTTTTGGTAGCTTGTCATAGGGTAGCAAGGCCGTGCGCCGCTTAAAAGTAGTCCATGGGCCCCATGTTTTGAGGTAGGCATCAAGGCGTTCATCCGTACACTCTCTAAGAAGTTTGATCCCTATTGCATCTATGTCTTCGTTCGATATATTGGCTAAGTCGCGAAAACGCATATGCTTTGTTTCTACCGGCAGATTAAGCATATCTTTTAGGCGGATGCGAAATGCGAGCAGTACTTCAAGAGGATCAGGTGCAAAGAGGCAGGGCTTGTTAATGTGAGCTTCAGCTTCAGCTGTTATCATATCAAGCAGCAAAAACCCTTTTGCCGCCTTTCGTAACCCATGTTCATCTAGCGTTTCATCTTGCTCAAGTGTATGGGTAGCGATCAGGATTTCAATAGTATCAAGAGCTGCAATGACGTGATCATCGCACGATACTAAACTATCGCTCATCATGATGAGGATGGCATTTTTTAGTTCAGAATTTTGTGCCATCGCATTGCAGATAGTTAAGATACGGTATGCAAGTATGCCGCGCGTTTTTTCGTTGGCATATTCTGCAGTTGAAGTAAGTTTCTTCAAAAATCTAATGGTGTCAGAGTGATACGTTCGATCCACGGTGAGGGGCAGTGTAGCTACTTGAGGGGCAAGTGTTTTCCATAGACCTAACGCCTTATCTAAATCGCTAGGAGGTGGTGCTACAGGCATAGAAAAGGCGCTTCTAAAGCCCTCGTTCATAGCAAGAGAAGCGACCATCATGCCGGCTGCTACCCCAAGTGTTGTTATAGGGCCAAGAGAGAGGCTATCAGCAATAACGTATGTTGTAAGTTCCGGGAGAAAAAATCGATTAGTGCGATCATCACGTTCAGTTGGTGTTTGAATTGTTACAGCTCTTCCAGAGATAAAACCTCTTGTAGCTCCCACTATTGCGGATCCTATTCCCTGTACACTGGCAATTATCCTTTGTATTTGCATGTCTATTCCTCTCTTACTGCAAAAAGCTGGGTTACGTAGAATTCGCCTTTTTTATTAAAGGCAATGCCGATGCCTGTTTCTTCAAAGGCATCTAAAATATTTCTGCGGTGACCTTCGCTTCTCATCCAGCCGCGTACTGCTGTTTTGAGATGGTCTTTTACGTTGTAGGAGAAGGCCACATTTTCGGCAAACCTGGTAACGTAGCCATAGTCTTGAATGTCATCAAAGCGGTCTTCAAAGCCGTCGTGGCCAAAGTCTACAGCATCATCAGCCATGTTTTTGCTGTGGTCTCTTGCAATGCGGGTGAGGCTATTCCACTCTACAAGTGGTTTAAGGCCCTCTTTTTTGCGCTCATCGTTAATTAGCTGAACAAGCTCTTTTTCCATTTTTTCTATATCGCGTTGGCTTATGCTTGCAGCACTCAAAGTAGAAAGCAAAAAAAGAAATCCAAAAACAAGTCTTTTGTACATATACCCCTTTTGCGATTGATTAGAATAACATCTTTGCATATGTTTAGCAATATTATGGTAAAAGCATATATATATTTATTTATTGCGATTGTGGCTGAAGTAATAGCCACCTCTGCCCTCAAGACTTCCGAAGAGTTCACAAAGCTCATCCCAAGCCTTGTTGTCGTCGCAGGATATGCAGTAGCCTTTTACTGCCTAAGCCTTACGCTAAAGGTAATCCCCGTTGGCATATCCTATGCGATATGGTCTGGCCTCGGAATTATCCTCATAGCCGTTATTGGCCTAGTCTGTTTTCGCCAGGTATTAGACACCGCTGCGATCATTGGCATGGCCCTCATAATCATAGGCGTCCTCGTCATCAACCTCTTCTCAAATTCCGTCGTAGAATAGTTTTTATTTCCAAGGGGGGCTAGTAAAGAAGTGAATAGGGGTAGTTACTTGAATTCCATCTTGGTCAAAAGGGCGATGAAGGTCTCCTACAATTTGTATTGTACGCTGGGGTTTGAGAAGCTTTTGATAGTATTTTAAGCTTGTTGAAACCGTGGCATCTGTTGCTTTTACTTCAATGAGGTCTTGGACTTTGCCATCAATGACTGTGACAAAATCCACCTCGCGTCCATCTTTATCTCTAATGTACCGGAGGCTACAGGTGTGTCCATGATAATCTTCGATAAAATGTAGCCGTTTGAGAAGGTGTGTTGCTACAAGGTTTTCTAGGTGCTGTCCACCATTACCAATACAATCACCATTGTCCAAAAAATAGACTTTTGGCGGCTTAAGGATACTTCGTGGGACATTTGTTGTGTGCGGGTAAATAGCAAAAGAAACGTACATTTTTTCTAAAAGTTGTAGCCAGTGAAGGGCAGTCCTAGGTGCAATTTGCAAATCTTCTGCAATATTAGATAAGACAACTAAGCCACCGACTCTTGTGCGCAAGGCATCTATAAACAGTTCGAGCATCTGGAGATTTCTGATGTGCTCAAGGTCGCGAATATCTTCTTTGACGATGCGATTAAAACGCTCTTTACGCCAGCGCCTTGCCTCGCGTTCGTCTCCGCTAAGAAAGGGCTCAGGAAACCCTCCAAGTGTAAGAAGGCGTTGGTAACCTGTTTCGCTGCTCATTCCATGTGGCAGCTCATCCAGGGTTAATGGATGGAGCCTCCAATAGTGATAACGCCCCATAAGTGAGTCTCCACCCTTTTTATATACATCTAATCTGGCAGAACCAGTAACAAGATAGGTTTGGAGCTCAGGTTTTGAATCCCATACTCCCTTGATCCAGCTTTTCCACCGGGGGTACTTATGCAGTTCGTCAAAAATTATAAGTGGGCTGCTTTTAAGCCACTGTTTTTTTAGAATGATTCTTTTTTCTTCATCAATGTCCCAGTTTAGATATTCGCCATCCTCCCAGTCTCCAGTGAGATAGCTTTTACTCATTGTGGTTTTTCCGACCTGTCTCGGTCCTCCTAAGAAGACCATTTTTTTTATAAGGTCTTTTTTAACAAATTCTTCGAGATATCTTTTCATGGGTTAAGCCTGGCTATTTGTTACTCTACTTAAAAATAGACGCGTCTATTTTGGAGTATACTTAAAAATAGCCGTATTTTACAAGAAATTATTCTAATTTTTGGATTGGGGCGCTGTAGCCGGCGGCGTCTTGGCGTTTAACTTCGGCTAAAAAGGCATCCATGGCCTCTTTGGTGGCAAATTCTTTTACCTCGGCGTCGGGGCGGGTGATGTTGAGGATTCCTTGTAGGTGGTCATATTCGTGCTGAAAGACCTTGGCGGCAAAATCTTGAAGCGTCTTTTCAACGCGCTTGCCGCGGTTTGTGTAGTAGACAGCTTTTACAGCTTTATAGCGAGGTACTTTTGCAATTTTGTAGCATGTTTTGATGACAGAAAGGCAGGCTTCCCAGCCCGTGGTTACTTCGGTGCCGATAGGAGTAAATGTGGGATTGATCACAGCTTCTAGATGTGCCGGATCGCGATCATAGCTAAATAAAAAGACCGACTTTAAAATGCCAATTTGTGGTGCAGCAAGCCCGGCTGCCGGAAAGTAGGGCTTTAAAGCGGCATAAAGCTTTTGCTCAATCTCAAGACTTTCAGCAAACTCATCTTCTTTGAGCGGCATAGTCTTTTGATGCAGCACCTCTTCACGAGGGTGAAATACTGTAATAATCTCTACTTCCATAAGCAGCGAGTCTACTCGCTTTAGAGATTATTTGCCTCCAGCTTTTTTGCGCCGTTTCTTACTATCGGTTCTGTGTACCCGCTTTGGGGCCACAGACGAGGGTGGAGGTGCTTCTTCTTGGGGCTTAGCAAATTGTTGAAAACGGGCCTGCATACTTTGTTGTAACTCTTCCGTTCTTTGCCGTAAGTCTTCTTGGAGCTTTGCTTGAAATTCACGTTGCGGATCAGTTGTTGCGGGTAGAGGCAGAGGTTCTGGGAGTGGCTTTAAGTTTGCTATATGGGTTTTAACGAGTGCGGGAAGGCTTTCCAGATTGGCACTCGTGGCTTTTGCCATGCGCTCTTCAAATTTTTGGAGGCTTTTTTTGTTTACTACGATGTAGTTTTGGCCGTCGCCAGTGGGTATTTTTACGGCGTAGCCTAGTTTTTCGGCGAAGAATTGGGTGATTGTAAAGGTGTATTGGTTGACGCCGGCTTTTTGGCCTTCTGGGAGGTTTGTGTCAAGGTTTGCCCACAGGCGGTTTGATTCAAATATCCACATAGGCTACTTGTCCTTTTCGGGTGGGGGTTCTTGGTTGAGCGATGGGTGCAGGGCATCGGGGGTCTTTGGTGGTTCTTCGATTTCCGATGGAGGGGGTATGCTGGGCGGCTTTTCCGGTTTTGGCTCTTCGGGAAGGATTATGGGGTTAGTCTCTGACAGAGTTGAGGTGGGGGCAGCTTCAAAGAGGCTGGGTTCTGTTACAACGGCGGTTGATTCACTTGATGACTCCTGGGCGCCAGCTCCAACATCGACTGTTGCGACTATTACCTTTTTTCCTGAGAACTTTCGTATTACCTTCTTTAGTTTTGCTACGATGGCTTCCGGGGGTTTAGAATCGTCTTTTGTTTTTTCTAGCAGAAACTTCTTAACTTCTCTTGGGACAGGTATGTGGGCCTCTTTCATGAGGGTCACAAAGCTGCGAACGTCTCCTACTCGTATTTCTGAGCTATCGGCAGTTTCTATTTTTTGAAGCTGGTGGATATGTTGCTGAACAAGTTTTGGCAGCTTTGCAAGGGTTTCTTCGTCCATGCTTTCGTTTCTTAGCTCAAACTTGGCAAGGCTTGCTCTATCGACAACAACATAGTCAGTGTCATTTAGGGGGATTTTAATGCCAAATTTGCCCGATGTGGCTTTAGTTACCCCACCGTGAGTTGGCTTATTGTCAAATTCAGCCCATAAGCGGCCTTTTTCATGTATCCACATATACAGTCTCCCTAAACTCTCCCTGTATCTGATTCATAATTAAAAATAAATATATATCCTCTTCACGCTTTACTTTTACTCGATTTAGAGATAGAATTAGTCTTTTGTACAGAGGAAACCTTGCCCCTAAAAAAAATTGAAATATTTGGTTTTAAGTCATTTGCGGAGCGCACAAAGATCTCATTTTGCGATGGGGTAAACGCTATCGTAGGCCCTAATGGCTGCGGAAAGTCCAATATTGTCGATGGCTTTTTATGGGCGCTTGGTCAGCAGTCAGCAAAGACGCTGCGGGCCTCTTCTATGCAAGACGTTATCTTTGCAGGCTCGCAAAAGCGAAAGCAGGCAAGCATGTCAGAAGTCACTGTCGTGCTTACAAATGAAAATGGATTATTGCCTGTAGAGTATCACGAAGTTGCCATCACGCGTAGGCTTTATCGAGACGGAGAGTCTGAATACCTCATCAACAACCAGCAGGTTCGTCTTAAAGATATCGTAGAGCTTTTAGCGCATACAGGCGTAGGTAAAGAGGCCTTTGCTGTTATTGGCCAGGGCAAGGTGTCTGAAATCATCAGCCAAAGCCCCCACGATAGGCGCGTACTGTTTGAAGAAGTAGCCGGCATCTCCCACTTTCTTATAAAGCGAAAAGAAAGTGAGCGCAAACTTGAACTTGCAAAAGCAAACGTCTCTCGCGCAAAAGACATCACGCAAGAAGTAGAAGCCCAGATGAAGACGCTTGAAAAGCAAGCTATAGAGGCAAAGCGCTTTCAGGAGCAGAGGCTCAAGCTTGCTTGCTTTGAGCGCATGCTCACAGAAAGCCGATTTGATGAATGCAAAAAAGCATCTCAAAGGCTATCAGCGCAGGCAAAAGCATCTAGCGACCAACTTAAAAATGCCCAAGATAAAGATGCCAAGCTAAAGCTAGAACAGCAAAAGAAAAAAGAGGCCCTAAAAGAGTGTCAAAAAGCTTATAGCGAGCTTGTGGATGCAGAACACGCCCTTGAAAGATCTATCCAGGCAATAAAAAAAGACATCGACTTTTGCGAAGAAAAAAAGAACACGCTTTCAAGCCAAGAAAAAGAATCTACCTCCCAGCTTTCAACTTTTGAAGAGCGCATAAAGAGCCTCACGAGTCAAAAAGAGCAGCTCGAAAAGGAACTTGCAAAGAAGGAGCAAGAGCTTAGCGGCTATAAAGAGCAAAAAGAAACTACATTTGCAGAATGGCAAAAAGTCCATCAAGAGCAAGAAGAGCTAGAAAATAGCCTCAAGGACTTTTACTCTAAGCGCTTTTCGCTTCAAAGCCGCATGCAGGCATGTGAATCTGACCTTAAAAAAAGCCAGCTTGCAGAAGAAGTTGCTCAAGAAAAGGTAAAAGAGCGCCTCCAGCAAAAAGAAAAATTCGAGACACAGAAAAAAGAAGCTCTAAAAGAAGCTGAAGCCAAAAAGCAAGAGCTAAATGAAGCGGTTCAAGCTGTAGAAAAAAGAAAAAGTGAGCTTCAAGAGCAGGCTGCAACCCTTAAAGACATCACGCGCCAGCTAGATGAACAACGAGAGCGCGGCACCAAGATTAAGCAAGAGCTGTATGAAAAAAGTGCTCGTTGTAAAGCGCTATCACAGCTTGCCGATCACATGGAAGGCTATACAGGGGGTGCTAAAGCCCTTTTACAAGAAGCTAAAAAGCCGGCGTCTTTACTATATGGCAAAATAGTGCCTTTAGCTGATGCTGTAACGCTAGATCACGAGCTTCTTGGCCGTCTATATGATGGCTGCTTGCTCGTTGCTACAAAAGAAGATCTACAGCTTGCCTTATCAATATCAGAACAGCAAAAGAGCCAGGATGCTTCTTTTGTATGCCTTGAGATGATTGGTGTAAAAGAAGCAAAAGACCTTAAGAGCCACTTTTTACAAAAGATTACAGGCGAAACGTGGCTTGAGAATAAGTACTATATAGATGGCTTTGGGGTGCTGCACGCCGCAAAGGCAAAAGGCGAAAACCTCTTTTCTCGCTCTAAAGAAATTAAAAGTCTGCAAGAAAGCATCGATTCACTATCACAGGTGTTTTCTGAAATCGAAGAGAAATGTAAAGCTTTAGACGCTACAAGACAAAAGCTCCAGCAAGACCTCCAAAGACAAGAGCAAGAGATGCGAAAGCAGGATATGCAGGTTGTCTCCATCAACTTTCAACTGCAGGCAAGCAGCAAAAAGTGCGAAGAGATAGACCGCGATGTCTTGCGCCAAGACTCTGACATGGCAAACCTCAATGAGCTTACAACAAAGCTTAAGGAGCAGCTTGCAACAAAAGATAAAGAGCTACAGCAGGCTAAAAAGGATTTAGAGCAGCTAGAGCTCGAGTTTGCAGCATGCGAAAAGAAAGCTGCCGGCATTCGCAGCCAAAGCTCTACAGTAAATGAGCGCAAGCAAAAAGCCTTTTTTAGGCACGAAGACTGCCTAAAAGCTGTTGAGAAAGATCGCCATCAGCTAGAGTTACTTGCCGTACAAAGAAAAGAGCTTACAAGCCGCCTTGAACAGGAAGAAAAGCTCCAAAAGACCATTAAGCAAGAGCGCGCATCTTTAGATGGTAAAAAGAAAGATACCGCGAGCCAGCTAGAGCAAAGACAAGAAGAGCTACAAAAGCTAAAAGAGGCCCTTGTTCGCCAAAAAGAGACTCAAAATGCCTTAGAGCTTGAAACAAAAGCAATCGATCAGCAGCTAGAAGACATACAGGCTAAAAAAGAGGCCTTCATCAAGGCAAGCTCTAGTGAGCAGGCAGACCTAGAACACATCCAAGAGCAGCTAATAAGCTATGATACTGCGCTTAGGCAGCCGCCGCCCGATGGGTATAAGGACTTTGTTGCAAGTTATACTGGGGAGACTCCAAAAGAAGAAGATGTTGTTCGTCTCAAGAATGCTGTGGAAAGGCTGCGAAATGTCAACTTACTTGCCGTAGAAGAGCATGAAGCCGCATGTGAGAGACACGCACTTTTAGTTAGCCAGCTAAAAGACCTTGAGCAGGCAGAGCGCGAGCTTATCGAAATAGTAGGCGAGTTAGAAAAAGAAAGTACAAAAGCCTTTAGCAAAACCTTTGAAGAGGTAAAAGTTGCCTTCAAAAAGCACTTCCAAACACTCTTTCAGGGTGGGGAAGCTGATCTTGTCTTGTGTGATGAGGGTGCCGGCGTTGATATTATGGCAAAGCCTCCCGGCAAGCAGATGCGCTCTATGCAGCTACTTTCCGGCGGTGAAAAGACCCTTACAGCTTTAGCGCTTCTTTTTGCCTGCTTTGACGTTCGTCCAAGCCCATTTTGCATCCTTGACGAAGTGGATGCTCCGCTTGATGAAACAAACGTTGAGCGCCTTGGCAACTTATTGAAGCACTTTTGTGACCGCACGCAGTTCTTGCTCATCACCCACAATAAAAAAACCATGCAGATTGCTGATACGTTGATTGGTGTCTCCATGGCTGAGAAGGGTGTATCGCAAATCATCGCATTAGACTTCCGCCGCCGTGAGAGCCCGGCCGGCTACTGTGAAGTTTTACATTAATTTTACTAGATAAAAATTATTTAATGTGCTATACTCTAGTCATAAACATTATTTTTTAAGGAGCAATATATGTCAGAGAGGCAATCAATCATTGTTGGTATACCTAAAGAAACAAAAAATCATGAATATCGCGTAGGTGCTACACCTGCGGTAGTGCATGCTCTTGTTCAGTCAGGACATAAGGTTCTTGTTGAAACAATGGCGGGTGCAAAGATCGGATTTACTGATGATCTCTATAAAAAGGCCGGCGCAGAGATTGTAAAAACTCCTCAAGAAGTTTATGGCAAAGCTGACATGATTATTAAGGTTAAAGAGCCTCAAGCTGCTGAATATCCACTTCTTCGTGAAGGTCAAATTCTCTTTACCTACCTTCACCTTGCTCCAGATCCCGTACAGACTCAAGCTCTTTTAGAGCGCAAAGTGATTGGCATTGCCTATGAAACAGTGACAGATAATGAAGGAAGGCTGCCTTTACTTACTCCTATGAGTGAAATTGCAGGCCGTATTGCTATCCAGGCAGGAGCTACCGCTCTGCAGATTGCAAATGGCGGAAAAGGCGTATTGCTGGGCGGCGTTGCAGGTGTAAGCCAGGGTAAGGTTGTCGTTGTTGGCGGCGGCGTTGTTGGTACAGAATCTGCCCGTATGGCGCTTGGTCTTGGTGCTGATGTTACTGTGCTTGATACAAACTTAAGCCGTCTTCGTGCGCTAGATGCCCTCTATGGTCCACGCTTAAAGACGCGCTACTCATCTCCAAGCACACTCGAAGAGTGCTTAAGACAAGCTGACCTCGTTGTCGGCGCCGTATTAATCCCAGGAAAGCTTGCTCCAAAGCTTATCAAGAAAGAACACCTTAAGATTATGAGCCCAGGTACTGTGATTGTGGACGTAGCTATTGACCAAGGTGGATGCTGCGAAACATCAAAGGCAACATCGCACTCAGAGCCAACGTATGTTATCGATGGTGTCTTACACTACTGCGTACCGAATATGCCGGGCGCTTGCGCAAGAACTTCGACAGAAGCGCTTACCAACGCTACGATGAGCTATGCGCTAAAGATCGCCAATAAAGGCTACAAGCAGGCGTTAAAAGAAGATAAAGGTCTTAAAAATGGCCTTAATGTCTGCCTTGGCAAGGTGACGCATCCTGATGTTGCTCATGATCTTGGTTTAGAGTATCATCCGGCTGATGAGTTTCTTAACTAATGAACCTTCCAGATTTTCTTGAACCATATAGAGCCTCTTGCGGGAGGCTCAATATAAAGGGACTTGTGTTTTCAGGTCCCACCTATCAGATAGAAGTAGAAGACCCTGAGCTTACAAATCCGCTCTGGGTCTTTTTGCAGTTTGATGAGAAGGGGCTAATTAAAGACCTTTTTTGTAGCTGCGAAGAATCTAGCGAAAAGGGCGCCTGCCAGCATATGGCTGCAGCCTGCTTCTATGTCTATCGTAAATATAATAAACCTGATCACGAGCGCTTTGAGGCAAGTTTTTGGCATGCGCTCTTTTTGCAGATGCAAGAAGCTCTTGCCACCCAAAAGCCAAAAGTGCTTAACACAAAAAATGGCCTTGAGGTTACATCAGAGGATGGTAAGCTCCTCTTTAAAGTAGAGGGTAAGGGCCAGGCATATAGTGCTTTTAAAGAGCTTCTCTCTGCAAAACCTGAAGAGACAGAAGAGACTTCAATCAAATTCTCGAATCTATCAGAAGCTGATTTAGAGCGCTATCGTACGGGAAGGCCTACACTTCGACTTCGCTATGAGCTTTCCTTTCTTTCAGATATCGCTAAGTGGCTCTTTGAACAAGATGCCGTCAAGGTGACTTTTAGCCCGGTAGATACTATTCCGAGCGAAGTAGAAATAGCCTGTAAGGATCTACGCATTATAGCGCATGTAGATATGCTCACACTTGTTTGCACACTTAATACGGTAGACGCTAACCTTCGCTTGCTTGATGAGAGTGGCCAAATAGCAAAGGTTGCCTTTGATGAAAAAGAGGGTGCCTTTATCGTGCATCTAGAGGCGCAAGATCCTCCAGCGAAAAAAGAGGGCATTGCCTACGGTCCATGGCGCTACCTGCCAAAGCGGGGCTTTATTTCGCTTACGCATAAGCCAAAAGAAGAGATCGTCAAAAAAGAACGGGTAGAGGTTCTTAAACTCTTTGATGAGTCACTGCCAGTCCTTAAAAAGTATCTATCCCACCCAATCATCGAAGAGCCCCAAGAGGTGCACTATGCCATCTACTTTGGCAAAAAGGCAAAGCTGCACATTGAGGCCTATCTTAAAAAGCCTCACGACCTAGCTCATGCCCACGTATGGGGAGATTGGGTCTACTCTAGCGGCAAATTTATACGCCTTGCTTCTCGTAAATTCGATAGTATTGTAACAATAGTGCCTCAAGAAGAGCTATCTTCATTTCTTATGATGCATCGCCTGTGGCTTAGCCAGTTTCCTGGTTTTAGCGTGCACGTAGCAAAGCTTGAAGAGCAGGTGTTATATGAGATAGATGGTAGCGGCAATCTTACCTTTCGTTCCGTCTTGCAAAAGCTGCCTGCAACAAAGAAGTGTCTTGAGCTTGGCGACTGGCTCTATGTAGAGCAAGATGGCTTTTACGTAAAAAATTTTACTGAAGATAACCCGCCACTTCCTTTTGGAAGGCAGATACAAAGCTACCTTGTTGCCGAGTATATACGCCATCACCTTGAACTTCTACAGGCAGTGCCGGGGTTTTTTGCAGAAGAGTCTCCTATAAAGAGCGTTGGTCTTCGCATCATGCTCAAAAAGAAAGGGGTTATTGAAATACTGCCAGAATATGTCTGGAAGCAAAAAAAAGATGCGGGCCTTTCGTTTTTTTATGATGAATTTGTCTTTGTCCGAAATAAGGGCTTTTACCGCTTAAACGCGCATGAAAGACCTTCACACCTTAGTCGCACGGTATCATCATCTGACCCAAAAAGCTGGAACGACTTCTTTGAGCAGCTTTTGCCAAAGCTGAAGTCGGAGTATGAATGTATCGTAGATGAGCGTTTAGAGGCAGCAGATGCTTTAGCCTTAACTGTAGCACCTACTGAGCTCTCTGACAAAAAGGGGGAGAGGCTTTCTGATTGGTCGCTTGATGTGTCGTGGAAGAGCCAGAAAGGCGCTATAGCCATGAAGGACCTTGTGCTTGCCAAGAAGCGTGAAGAGCGTTACTTGCCAACAGATGCAGGCGTTATAGACCTATCGGAAGATCGCTTTAAGTGGCTTGACACCGTTAAAGAACGCACAAAGGTTGTCCTTAGCGCTGCAGACTTTTTGCGAACAGCTGCCTATGATACCATTCATGTGGACACTAAGGGCATTAAGTCGCGAGAGACTTTTAAGCAGCTACTAGAGCGTCTTTTGGTGCAAAAGCCACATATTGATATTGAGCTTTCTGCCCTGCAGGCAGATCTTAGGCCGTATCAAAAAAATGGCGTAGATTGGCTTTGGTTTTTGTATCAAAATGACCTTTCAGGGCTTTTATGCGATGATATGGGCGTTGGAAAGACTCACCAGGCAATGGGTCTTATGGATGGCGTAAAAAGCTTTAAGCAAAAAAATGGTGAAAAGTCACTCTTTCTTGTCGTATGCCCCACAAGCTTGATCTATCACTGGCAAGATAAGCTTTTACGGTATCTTCCGAGCTTTAAGGTAAAGATGTACACAGGCTTTTCTAGAACGCTTGAAGACTTTGAAGGCGACTATGACGTGTTGCTGACAAGCTACGGGATATGGCGAAATGAGAGTAATAAGCTTAATAAGTTCCATTTTGATGCTGCCTTTTTTGATGAGCTACAAATTGCAAAAAATCATGTAAGCCAGATCCATAGCGCCCTTTTGCAGGTGCATGCTTCATTAAAGGTTGGCCTTACCGGCACCCCCATTGAAAATCACCTACGAGAGCTAAAGGCCCTCTTTGACCTTGTCTTGCCTGGCTATATGCCGCAAGATTCAGACTATCGCGAATTTTTTATGAAGCCTATAGAGCGAGGCGATAGCCCAAAGCGTAAAGAGCTTTTATCGCGCTTTGTAAGGCCATTTGTGCTGAGACGTAGAAAACGTGATGTATTGCCGGACCTTCCTGAAAAGACTGAAGAGCTATACATCGCAGAGCTTGCTCCCGAGCAAAAAAGCCTTTACCAGACAGTCTCTTCGCAGCAGGCCTTGCCGCTTATCAGGCAGCTGCAGGATGAAGGTGCCGCCATTCCCTATATGCACATCTTTGCAGTGTTATCGGCCCTAAAGCAGGTATGTAACCATCCTGCAGCCTATTTAAAAGATGTTGCAAACTATGAGTCTTATGAATCAGGAAAGTGGGAAGCCTTTCAGGAGCTTATAGAAGAGGCTATGGAAAGTGAGCAGAAGGTGGTGGTTTTTTCGCAGTTTTTGGCGATGCTTGATATCATCGAGCTCTACCTTAAAAAAAGTGGCATAGGTTATGCGCAGATTCGAGGCCAGACAAAAAATCGAGGCGATGAAGTTGCGCGTTTTCATAATGACCCTAACTGCAAAATATTTTTGGGCTCACTCCAGGCTGCTGGTCTTGGTATTGACTTAACGCCCGCATCTATAGTAATACACTATGATAGGTGGTGGAATGCTGCGCGCGAAAATCAGGCAACAGACCGCGTGCACCGCATAGGGCAGGTCCGCGGCGTACAGGTCTTTAAGCTGCTTACAAAACATACGATCGAAGAGCGCATAGACGCTTTGATTTCGAGGAAGGCAACTCTATTAGAAGATGTTGTGTTCTTTGACGATCACCAGATTGTAAAGCGGCTATCTCGCAAGGAAATTATTTCGCTACTCGAGGGTTTTCCTGAGGAGACATTATGAGCTTTATAGGCTATGTGAACGAGCATGTAGCAAAAAGGCTGTCTGTAGAGTATCTCATTGATGAGATTAGCTATGGACTTTTGCGCGATATCGTTGAAGAGTGCTTTTTGCAAGAGGGATATGATGACCTCTCAGTACAAGCTAAAGCAGAAATTATACTCAATGAGCTTTTTGCAAAGCTTGTACGCGGCTTTGACTTTGCTGCTTTTTTGAAAAAGGTGCCAGCAGTAGAGCAAAAAGCATTTTTACGCGAGCTTATGTATCACATCCTGCATCGTAACCTAACCCTTGAACATCTAGTCTCTTCTGAAACACTTTATTGTTACCTCTATCGCACACTAGCCTTAACAGCAAGTGTTGAGACTATTGGGGCCTTTTATACAAAAGAAGCGCTACGTTTTTGTCTAGAGAACTTTGACGAGGGGGCATTTAGGATTATCCAGTATGCCGGCTTTAAGGTTGAAGATGAAGAAAAGGTCAAGCACGTTGCAGCCTTTTTTCCTGGCAGCAATAAGGCTGTAGACCGGTTTTGTTCTATCTTTGGTCTTTATGATCACCAGGTGCCAAAAGAGCAGTGGGATCTACATGACTATAGAGCTCTTGATGAAAAGCTAGCTCATGTAGATAAGACAAGCGATTTTTACAAGGCTGTATGGCGCCACATCGAAGCACTTGATAAACATCCGGAATACTATCTAGAGGGGATGAAACAGATTACCTATGCGCTTCCAACTATGGGTAAAGATTTGAGCCTGCTTGCATGGCTGCCATCGATTGTGGCATCTATACAGGGCTTTTGCAAAGAATTTGGCATAGAAAATACCATTCCTATCTTTGTGTTTGACCAGTCTGAAAAACCCCTTTTTGCAAAAAATGCAGCATACTGCCAAAGTCTCAGCCCAAATATTATCCACCTTGATGTTGATAAGGTGTTAGAGCTTGCAAAGAAGCTGCGGATTGAAAAGCTCCTTGTAACGGGCCCAAATGGGGAGTTTGGCTATGGGGGAGCGCGAAATGCCATCTTTTTGCTTATGCCGCTTCTTGGCTACCGTAAGTCACTAGATGACATCACTGAACAGGACTTTCAAGATGTAGTGCTTGATGAAAAAATGGGCCCAAATATCATCCACATGGGAGATGATGATGTATATGTGCCCTATTCAACAGCCTTTAGCGACGCTCTATTTGCCTGGGAGCATAAGGATGAGTACTTCTTTCGCTTTGGCTGGATGGAAGGTAGGCGTACGACCTATACAGAGACGACCTTTAACCTCGACTACCTGATTGAGCGATCATCTGATATTCTCCTCCAGCACGAGTGGAAGGATGAGCCTTTTAGGCACGGCATGGCAGGGCTTTTAACAAAGCCAAAGCTTTGTCTTAATGTTCCTCTTGGTCAAGAAGAAGCCTATCTTACGGCGATGAAGGAGTATAGCTTTGACCTTCGAGCCCCCATGATGCATCTTTCTGGCTACCGCCTGCCGGCAAAAGAGATTCCCACAAACCGCCTAAGCTATCTTGCAGAGCACTTACGAAATCACTACCGCTATATCGTTGGCCTGATGCTTGTGACGGATCTACTAGACCCATTAGATGTCTTTCATCGCTTAGCGCTACCGTGGAACAAAAGAGAAGTGCCCTTTACTTCACTTCGCGATGCAATTAGCTATATCGTTAAGCCTGAAGTTATCGCCGAAATGCAAACGCTCTTTAAACAAAATATGAAAAACTTGAAACAGGGCCTAGAAAACTACCGAACAAGAGCCCAGGAAAAGTCCGATCTTGCCCTTTTTCACCTCAGCGTTCTTGAAGTACAGGATGTTGACAAGGTGCTCGAAAAATATAGCCGCTTTCCCAAGGAAGTCGCCGAATTAAAAGCCCTCTTTACCGACCTCGTCGCAGACTACAAGGCCTTCTACAATGCCCTATCTGACGACACAGTCCAAGCCCCACCAAACTCCATCATCACCCCCTCATTCCTACTCCTCAAAAACAACATCCTCAACGCCGCCTTCCAAAACGCGGGGTCAGGCCTGGCATTCGGGCATTTCGGGCATTTAAGATAGGAATAAAGCAACAAATGCCCGAATGCCAGGCCTGACCCCGCGTTCGCTACTTAATATATTCCTGCAGAGTTGCTGCGTAGCTGGAGTCGAAACTTTGCATAGCTCTTGCTGCAGTAATTGCGCCATGAAATTTATCAAATGTTTCTTTATTTCCTCCCGCCATTTCAAATAAAGCATTATGCAAAAAGGTGCGTGAAGACTGATTCGATGACGTATCAAGAGTCAGACATGCAGCTATCATAAATAAATCACGGGCCTCTTTTGTATCACCCTTTTCTCCTGCATGCCTACAGAGATCTTTCACGATTTGTGTTTTACCAGTAAGATCGTTCGTGGTATTGTATTTAGTTACGATTTCCTGTTTAGTCATCGTGCCAATTGATTTTTCCTGATTCATGTTTCCAAGTGGATTCATGTTAAAATTACCTGATACAGACATAACTCACCCTTCTCATTTAAAAATTTACTAGCTATGAATGTGCTAGTTTCCTTGTCTATGCCTTTTTTGGGAATTTTTTACACAGCAAAATGTTCAGGCAAAATACCGTAATCATTACGACGTTTTCTCTCCCAAAAGTCAATTAAAGGAGATGGATTTATGGTGTCAACAATGATAGCTGTTGCTAAATTTGCAGGCTATGCAGCAGTAGGGGTAACCGGAGCTATTAGTGCAGGTGCTATGGCTATTCCTTGTGTAATTTTAGGACAAGAAGCAGTCAAAAGTTGCACGCATAAAACTACAAAATCCAAAAATTACTCCCGGCTTAATTGGAAAGATGTTAGCTCGACTTAACTTTATCTAACCGCTACTGCTATCTAGAGAAGCAAAATTTTGATATAGGCTCAAGTGACAAACAATGAACGGCTGTGATATGCTGTCCATAAAACAAAGAAGGAGTGAGAATTTTGGAAAATTTACCAAGTTGTCCTAAATGCGGCTCTGAATATACGTACGAAGATAGAAATTTGTATGTTTGCCCCGAATGTGCTCATGAATGGTCAAAAGAACAAGATCCTGAAGTCGTTGAAGGCACCGCTCTTGTAAAAGATGCCCACGGAAATATCCTCAGCGATGGTGATAGCGTAACTATTATCAAAGATATCAAAATCAAAGGCACTTCTTCTGTTATTAAAGCGGGAACCAAAGTAAAAGGGATACGCATTACAGATCCTGTCAACGGTCATAATATCGACGCCAAAGTCCCAGGATTTGGACCAATGATGCTCAAATCAGAGATAGTGAAAAAATCAACATAATGCGTTCTGCTAATGGTAAGAATAGCTTTATTATACCTTTAAAGGCTAGCTTTAGGAAGCTCTTCGACAGATACTACATAAGGGTGTTCTATTGCTTTCCATGTGATTGAATATCCAAGATATCTTGCATATTGATTGATAATCGCTGCGCCTACTGAGGAATACATATCCATATTGCTTGCGTTGTTTCTGACGTAATTTGGATGTATTCTTTTACCGGAATAAGCAAAATCTACAAAATGATTTAGCAAGTCGACCACTGCGGTAGCTTTAAACTCTAAAGAGCGATCGCCACCCCATCCACACATATGGCCACTTGCCATCAAGGCATCTACAACGGCTTCTGCTACAGTAACCATGTCATCAGTTGCTTCTTTTGGTCTTGAAAGTGGGTTTGGATAAAAACCATTGACTGGGCCTGTTATTAGGCGGTCGACATATAGTTGTGGGATACTCATCTTTTTCTCCTTTGATCAGAGAATCTTTTTAACAAAAACAGCAAAAATGGCGCAAGGATTTTTAGAAATACATTGTAATGTAACTGGCTGATGGCGATCTCGAAACTCAAACCTATAACGAACTTGTTGAATCTCTATTATGCCGTGCTGAAATAGAGTCCGAGCAAAATGTTTGACATATTTATTGCAACCTGCGATGAATGCGAAAATATTCGAGGAATCTAAATGACTAGTAAATTAGCCCATATAGCAGTGTGGATATTATGTTGCACCCAAGTGCTTTTATCGGATGAATATGATAGAGCACAAGATGAGCGGGAATATGAAAGGCGACAATATGAAAACCGACAACAAGAAAATGAGTATCTAGAACGCCAGTATCAAAACCGCGAGCAGCAGCGAAATTCTCAACAAGAAAGCCCTCAGGCACTTGATGATTATGATGAGCTTCAGTTTGAACTTATGGAGCCAGAACTTCAAATGGAAAAGTAGTTAGGTCAGTTATCTCCCTCATGATAGAGATCTTGCGAGCGCCACATGACAAAGCTTCCAGGTTCATACTTGGTAGGGTCACCAGGTGGCTTTTTAGTTGAGGGTGCTTTTTTTTGAAGTCTTGGGGAATACTTTTTGTAACTTTTTCCTCTGGAGGCTTGTCTGACTAACAGCCGAACGAGGGCTGCAATATGAACAGTCATGTCATGTAAAAATTCTAGATCGGTCGATAGCAGGCTTGTAAAAAACCAACTCCTGAACTTGAATGGGTATATCTCAACGGCAGACATACAAATGCCTCTCAAGGATCAGAAAGGCGCCATGAGTAACATGGCGCCCTGTTTTTCACTTTTTGCAAAGTGGGCAAGCCATAAAGTAGCTACCTAAAAGGGCAAGTCCCGATAATCCAACCACGCTATAGATAACATGGGAGGCAATCGATCCTACGCCAAAAAGATAGTCTACTAGGTTAAAACTAAAGAAGCCTACAAGGCCCCAGTTTAGGGCGCCTATGATTGCAATCGCTCCAACGATCTTGCAAATTAGGCATGCATGTTTCAACATATAACCCCCAAAGTTGGAGGGGCAAAACCCCTCAACCTAATAATACAAATTTCCGGCCGAATTGTCAATTTATTTCTTTAATAAGGGGAGTTTTTAGAGTTGACAAGTAAGCGGTTATTATGGTATATTTTGTTTTTTAATGAGGCGGGCATGCAGGTAAGTTTACACTCTTTACGTGGTACTGTAGCAAATTTTGCTGCGGCAGCTAAGTCATTTAAGACAAAGGTCTCTCAGGTTGCAAAGTCGCTTTTAGGGATTAGTGCTCCTCAAAAATCAACTAGTGCACCGCTTGAAGTTATAAAAAAAACTAAACGAATTGAAATAGAGCTTTCGCCTACACACTCTATTATTTATACCCCTACAGATGGCACATATACCTATATTTCTCCTGCTCCTGCCATAAAGAACCTTGTAATTAGCGGAGGCGGCGCAAAGGGGGTGATTCTTCTTGGTGCTGTTCAGGCATTTGAAGAACATCAAGAAAATGGCATTTCATTTAAAGAACAGCTAGAGGTGATTGCAGGCTCATCAGTAGGGGCTCTTACTGCAAGCTTATTGGCAGCGGGCATAACGGCTGAAGAGTTAATCAAAGCTACAAGTAGCGAAAACTTTAAAGCGCTTCTTGGAAAAGGCTATGGCCCATTGTATAAAGATGGCAACCCATTACTTGCCTTTATACGTACGCACCTTGAGGCTGCAACAGGCCTAAAGGGGCCGGTTACCTTTGCTATGCTCCATGAGCTACATATGCAAGATCCTAAAAAATATAAGGAGCTGATTGTTACTGCGACATGTCGCGAAACGGGGAAGACCTACTACTTTGACCACAATAACACACCAAACCTTGAAATTGCACTTGCCTGTAGGGCTTCAGCATCTTTGCCGGGTATTTTGCAAGCTGTTGAGATAGATGGTAATGACCTTCTGCCAGGCTATCCACACAATCATCCTGTAACGTTTGTTGATGGAGGCTATTTAGATAACATTCCTGTAGTCGTGCTAGAAAACGACAAGATGATGCATGCGGGCGATGATGGCCAAAACTTGCAGACCCTTGCATTGATTTTTGATGAAACAGGCAGAAAAGCCCACGAGCAGTCTCCCTTTCATGAAGTAAAACCTAAAAAGGCGATATATAATCCTCATAGTCGAATAGAGCGCCTTGTGCGAGATGTCGTAGCTAAACGTCTTGGCAAAATTAACACAACGGAGCGCAACACGCTTACGCGAAGCGACAGGCTTGAAGAAATGCGTACACGCTATAGCTCGCGCTGTATTCCGTTACTTGTGGACCTCAAGGCGACAGACTTTGTAAAAGCCAAAAAGCACGAGCAAGCCTACATCCAAAGCGGCAAAGCTCAGTGCCTAGAATACCTAAAAAATCGCGAATGCGAAGCCATCTACAGGTACTTTGCCTCCCAAGAGGAGCTCCTAGCGCATGTTCCCCAAGAACTAAGAGCAAATCTCGTTGCGCGCTTAGATTCGTATAAATAAATACTTGAAAAATAACCCCTAGCAGTATATAATATTATTTTTAACTAGGGGTTCTTTATGAACATAGTCGCCTTTCATTTGGAAAGTGGCAAGCAGCCTCCAATTCAAGATACACTAGGTGGTGTACGACTTGATTATGGCTATGGCAGGGTTGTGGAGCTTACCTATGGAGATAACGTACACTACCAGCAAGCTGTTGAACAGATTGTTTTAGGCGATATAAACACTACGGGTAAAAGCCCAAAGATAACCTATTTTGACCCTAAGGCTAAGTCGATCGCTGACATAACAGATTCACTTGTAAAAGTTGGGTCAAATGGTGCTGTTGGCATGTCGATTTTTGCAGGTTTTTTAGATCGTTACATAGTTACCTTAGCAGCCAATATTCATGCTCATAAAATTTTTCTAGATAAGCTAAGCGAGATCAGTAAGCGCTGCGTAGAACAGCTCGCGGAGGCTTCAGCAAATGTTATAGACCTTGGCCAAGCCATATCGCACATTAAAGAACTTATAAAGGATTCTAGTCTTAGCGATAAGGTAGCTTATCAAGCTCGATTACAAATACTCATAGAAGAACTTGCACTTGCAAAGTCTAAGAGTGCAGGTTTAGATGTCTGTGCAAACTTTGTGTCCTATTTTACAAAGCTTTCTGAGCCTATGGAGCAGGCATATAATGCAATGAAAGGGCAGGATTTTCTTACAAAGCTCCGTGTGTTTTGTACCACGCTTCCTGACACGCACAGCCTATCAGGTGCATGGAAGGACTATTCTCTTGCTGAGCAGTCTCTTAGCTTCCTTGCATCTGTGAGCGCTAGCGTAGGAGTTGGTATTTTGGTTAGAGATGCAGGGGCGACTATTTCTAGGCATATATGTAATGCTGATGATTCAAAAGCACGTGCTATAGGGAACCTTTTGGGTATAGCTTCTGCGGTCTATGTCGCAACATATGGTACTGGACTTCTACAGGCTGCAGGAATCGGTCTTTGTGCGGTAGCTTCAAAATATGCAGCAAAGGTCGTGGGCCTTGGCATAAGAACGTTGTGGGGGTAAATATGCATCCTACAAGCTCGTACTTTAATCCCGTATCAGCGCGCCACTATGCAAATCGCGATTTTAAGACGATAAGGCAAAGAGAAAAAGCAGTAATAATAGTCCTGACTATTCTCACAGCGATTTTTTCTTTGCCAGTGGCTATGTGTACGGCAACTGCCGTATTTCGCCTGATGACTGAACACTACGTGCAAAAGCGCGAAAAATCTACGGTTATAGTCATCACGAAAACTACGGATGAAGTGACTACTGTTGTTAGCAAGCCTCTGAGAAAAAGTCCTAGGCTTATCGCCAAAAAGAAAAAAGAGGCTTTGCCGCTCGTTTCGCCTACACCTACAAAGAAAGGGTATATTGTTAGTGTTTTGGGTAGAGAAAGGCTATTGTACTGGTGTCCCAAAATAGGTGCTGTCGCCGGGTTTTTCTTAGGATTTTATACCACCAACCTTGCGCAAAATTATGTCGTATTTTTTGAGAGAAGCCAAAGTACACAACAAGCTCTATTTAACGAAGCTGCTTCAATGCTCTCAGAGCATGTTAAGGATGGCGTTCCTCAACCTTTAGATCTCAGCAACTTGCCTACAAGTAATGATTCTGCTGTGCGAGCTCACCTAGCTGCTATTGATGCCCTACTTGTAAAAGCGCGAGATGTAAATATAAAAAGTCATGGCGTGCTAGAGGGCGCTGTAAATGCCCTGGCAGCCAATGCTCAAGAAGCTAACCAGGCCAAAATCTTGAGTCTTGAAGGCGCTAAGGCCTTAGCCTCATTTGCAAAAGTAGCAAGCTATGGCGATGTGCCTATTTCTATTTTGAGTATCGCTAACTATTTCGGTGGCTGTGTGGGTGCTTGTGGGGGCTATGTGCTTGGCAGCTCTTTTGCTCATTGGCTTGATTCCGATAAACTCTAGGATCTTGCTGTAAATTTTAAAACTCATTATAACGAGAAGGGTTATAGAAGGAGTTTTAGGATGATGAGGAGCTTTTTTGTGGTGGCGCTCGTGTATGCGGGGGCTCTTTTTGCAAAGTGTGGCGAGGTGCCTTATCCATCAAATACCGGTTATGTTACGCCTTCACCAATTGTTGATTCGCCTGAGGTGTGGAGTTTTGTTACAGAGCCGAATTTGCATCCATTAAAGATTGTCGTTAATAAGAATGAGCCAGGATGTGCGCCTGGGCACATTTTTATTGCACCTTATGGGTTTTCTGAGGATGCCATGTATGGTCAGCCAGGCTCTTTGATCATGGATAGCGAGGGTAATCCAATCTGGTTTCGAGCTTTAGCTAGCCCTAACTTGATGAATACAGACTTTCGCGTCCAGACATATAAGGGCAAAAATGTGCTGACATTCTGGCAGGGAACGCTTGCTACGCCGCCAGCTTATACAAATGTGCCGGGAGGATCATCAGAGCCAGGTTCTTGCTACTACATCCTTAACGACAGGTACAAGGTGATAAAAACGGTTAGTGCTAAGCGTGGGTTTACGTCAGATATTCATGAATTTCTTATAACTCCAAAGAACACGGCCCTACTTCTATCCACACAGGTTGTGCCGATGGACCTAACACCATATGGTGGCCCTGCAAATGGCTATGTGCAGGATTTTGCAATCCAGGAGATTGATTTAGAGACAAATGAACTTTTGTTTTTTTGGGATGCTTTAGAACATATATCACTATTTGATTCGTATGAATCAGCATCTTCCGGGAGCGTCTGGGATGCCTATCACTGTAATTCTATCGGCCTTACAGAAAGTGAAGATGATATCATACTCTCTTCTAGAAGCATGTGGACAATCTACAAGATAAACAAGCCAACAGGCAACATCATATGGCGCCTTGGTGGCAAGCAAAGTGACTTTACAATTGCGTCTGGAGCTGAATTTTCTTGGCAGCATGATGCTCGTTTTTTGCCTAATAACGTAATTAGCATGTTTGACGATAACTCTGACGGCTCTACAACAATTCCGCCATCGCACGGTTTGATGCTCAAGCTCGATTTTGGCACAATGACGGCAAATCTTTATCGTTCCTACTATCATGATCCCAACATCTCAGTGGCCTCTCAAGGAAATACTCAAAGCTTACCAAATGGCAATAAGTTTGTTGGCTGGGGCCAGTCGCAGTATTTTTCTGAGTTTCGAGGGGCGGGAAATACTGAGGGAGATCCTTCAGTAAATTTTCTCTACGATGCTGCAATACCAAGCACAGACTATACCTATAGAGCCTACAAGCACTGCTGGAAGGGAAGGCCTTGTAATCGCCCAAAAGTTGTTGTAGATGAGGGCACTCTCTATGTTTCTTGGAACGGAACTACAGAAACTAAGACGTGGAAAGTCTATGCAGGCACATCTCGCAACAAGCTTTCGTGCATTGCCTGTAAAGAAAAAACTGGGTTTGAAACAGCGATCGAAGTGAGCCAATACCCCTACTATCTCGTAAAGGCTATCGACAGCAAGGGTAAGGTGCTTTGTGTGTCAAAGATCTTCCATGTACTCTTCTAGAGGCATATCGCGGTCAAAAGAGTGGCTTTCAGATGCTTGGCCACGCTTTTTCATTGGCGCTTTTGGCTTTAGTTGAAAGACTAAGGGCACACCCTTAAAACCAAATGTATCTCGTAGCGTATTTATGAGGTACTTTTGGTAGGTCGGTTCGCAGAGGTTTGGCGAGTTTACGAAGAGAACAAAGTGTGGAGGCCTTGTAGCAATTTGGGTCATGTAGTAAACCCGAAGGCGCTTTCCGCCCAAAACCGGCGGGTGATATAGCTGCATTGCGCGAGAAAGGCATTTATTTAATGGGCCTGTCGAGATGCGCATCTGGTAGGCATTGAGTACTTCGTCGATGGCTAAAAAGATCTTGTCCAGGTTGCGTTTTGTAAGCGCTGAGATGCAGAGCTTTGGGCAGTGCGCCAAAAAGGGGACTTCTTCTTCAACACCTTTAAGGCAGTGTTCCATGCGAAAGCCTTTTGCAAGGTCCCACTTATTGATGAGGACGATGCAGGCTTTTTTAGAGTCTTCGATTTCTTTTGCGATCTTTTTTTCTTCGGTTGTTATGCCTTCTAGAGCATCTACCATAAGTAGACATACATCTGAGCGTTCTATTGCCCCTTCAGTCCTGATGGCGGCAAATTTTTCGACTACTTCTTTTTCTTTTTGCTTTTTGCGTATGCCTGCAGTGTCGATAAAGACGTAGGGTTTATCTTTAAAGACAACTTCGGTGTCTATGCTGTCGCGCGTAGTGCCGGCAAGTGGGCTTACAATGCTGCGCTCATCGCCTACAAGGGCATTAAGAAGGGTAGATTTACCAACATTTGGCCGTCCGATGATGGCGATTTGGGGAAATGCAGGTTCTTCTTCTTCACTCATTTCCGGGACGGTGACGTCCTTTAAGGCAGCTTCGATAAGCTCTGCAATCTGAAAGCCATGTATTGCAGAGACTGCGATCATCTGCTCTATGCCAAGGCAGGAAAATTCATGTATGGCGCCATGCATGTTGTAGTTGTCTATCTTGTTGATGGCAAGGCAAAGTGGTTTTTTTGAGCGGTGTAAAAGCCTCGCAACCTGCATGTCAAGGTCAAGTGGTGGGGCTTTGCCGTCAACAACCATGATGATGGTATCGGCTTCAGCGATGGCAATTTGGGCCTGGCGCAGTATATGCTCACCGTAGGGGTCATCTTTTCTGCCCATACCGCCGGTATCGATGATTTCAAATTGGTTGCCAAAAGCCTCTGTCTTTGCATAGAGACGGTCGCGTGTTACGCCTTCGGCTTCATCAACAATCGAAATCTTTTTTTTGCAAATCGCATTAAAAAGTGCGGATTTTCCAACATTTGGTCTGCCAACTATGGCAATTCTAATAAGTCTTTTCATAGGGAAAAAAGTATACCTTACCTGCTTGATAATAACAATCAAAAAAAGGTATACCTAAGCTCATGAAAGTAAGTGTAATTTGTCCTACCTATAACCGTGCCGACCGCCATAAAAATCTTTTTATTGCGTTTGATCATCAGACCTATAAAGATAAGGAATTGCTTGTTTTTGATGATTCTGAAGAGCCATCTGACTTTTTTACGCAGCTTAGTGATCCGCGCGTGCGCTATTTTCACCTTCCATCGCGCATTGCGCTTGGGCTAAAGCGAGATTTTCTTATCCAAAAGGCTGAAGGGGAGATCATTGCCCACTTTGATGATGATGACTACTACGCACCTGGCTACCTAGAATATATGGTGCCTTACTTAGAAAAGAGTGACTTTGTCAAACTATCCTCCTGGCTTGCTTGGCGAGAAAATGACGCTACCCTCTGGCAGTGGGATGCCTCGTACCTAGCCAAAGAGCAGTATATCATCGCAGGCAACAATACAAATTGTGATATTGGTGATCCAACAACAACGATGACAGAGGAAGAAAAAGAGGCTTTTATAGACCGCACGCTTTGGGGTTTTGGTTTTTCATATGTATATGCCAAATCTTCAGGCCTTGCTTGTCAGTTTGGGGATATGTTTCACGGTGAAGACTACAACTTTATAAACCACCTAAGAACGCTTGGCAAAAGCCTTACCCATGTTCCGGATGCTAAGCACCTCACCCTTCACTTTCTGCACCCAGAAAGCTCCTCCAGAATCTACCCTCAGTACAACCTGCCGACTTCGTCTCTAGAGTCCCTTTTCGGCAAAGGCATACGTGCTTGGACTATTAGAAATTAAGGAGTTCCTTAAGATCGTTCATGCCCTTTCTCCAGCCGCCGGCGCGGTCGTTCGCTTCGTTGCAGACCTGTTCTTGGTGCTGCGTGATGCGTTCGATGTCGATTGGGGTGTCGATGATCACAGGGCGGATGTACATGATGACGTTGCGCCGCTGGTCTGTGATGTTCTTGTTGTTAAAGAAATAGCCAACAATTGGAAGTTGACCAAGTATAGGAACTGTCGTGATGTTTCTATTTATCTGCGTCTGCAAGATACCGCTCATAAAGAGGAAGTAGCCTGAAGGTAAGTGTACGCGTGTTGTGGTTGTCGTTTGGTTAATCGTTGCCGGAGGCGCGTTGTTGTTACCTTGGTTTGCAACCTGTGTTGCATTGGCGCTGCTAATGGACTGCTCGATAATTAAGGTTACCATGTCGCCGGCACTAATAAGCGGCGTTACCTTGAGGTCTACACCGACACGCTGCGTTTCATAGTTTGTCGAAACGGTGTTTGTGGCGTTGTTGGCAGTAGAGTTTACGATCGACTGACCCTTAATTGGAATTTCCTGGCCCACAAATATTTCAGCAGGCACATTGTGTTCTGTTACGATCTTTGGGTTTAAGATCAAATCAACGTCAGCATCTGTTCTCAAGAAGTTGACAAAGGCAGCAAATGCTCTAAAGGCAGTACCATTATGCTTGATTTTGCGGCCAATTGCTGATCCACTTAGACCTTCTGCTATGTTAATAGCGCTTAAAGTCGTTGGCGGTACTGTAGGAACGGGGTTTGGCAGCGCTACAGCAGCAAGCGGTGTTGCAATGTTACTGAGACCGCCAGTACCTTGACCATTTAAAAAGCCTGCAGAGTAGGCGTAGTTTGCCATTTGATATTTAGCTGCCCACTCAACACCAAACTGTAGGGTATTAGAGATTGTGGTATCTAAAATCAATGTCTCGATGAATACCTGTCTGACAGGTACATCAAGCTGGTTGATAAGGTCTTTTGCGCGCTGTATCGTGGCTCTTGTGCCCGTGAAAACAAGCGAGTTGTTTTCGATAATTGGCTGAATACTGTTAAGGGTAACAACAAGGTCACTTGGTGGGGCAAAATTCTTTAGTGAAGTAGCTGTCTGCTGCACACCAGAGGATGCGCCAACACCACTCAAGCTTACAGCAATAGACTGCAGAGCTTTTACAATGTCTTCTGCTTTTCTATATTGCAATCTGTGGATGTAAAACTGAGTAGACTCAGCTTGACCGAGCGGAAGTTCGCTTTCGTAGATGCTCTTTTTCTCGCCAAATACCTTTTGGCGCTCTTCCGGAGTAATGCCGCGCTCTCTTAAGATGCGTACAACTTGGTCTGAGGTCAGTTTGCCTATCTGTTCTGGTGTATAGCCCTTTACAGCCATGATAGCGTTGCGCTCACGCTGTGTAAATGAGTCAATTTCTTCTTGGGACAATGGCGTTGGCGTTTGGCGAAGTTTTTGTGACTCTAGGGCTCGCTGATGCTGTAGCTCCATAGCTGTGTCTGGGTTAAACTTCATCTGGTCAAAGTGAAGCAAACCGCCGGCAAATCCTACTCGCTGTCCACCCGGAAGGTTGCCCTGCTCGAGACCACCTGCCTGGCCTGCTACTCCGCCTGCAGCTCCTCCTGGTCCGCCTGCTCCAGCGCCAGCACCACCGGCTGCGCCTGCAGCTCCTGGCTGGCCGGGAATGCCTGCCTGTCCAGGAATGCCTGCAACGCCTGCACCTGGTCCTTGGCCTGGTAAAAGGCCTTGTTCCAAGATAGTGCCATTGGCAAGTGTGGTTTGGTTAAGGTCAAGAGACTGAAGTACGGCAAGCGTCTTTTCTACAAGATAGGGTGTAGAAATAACAAAGATGCTATTTGATGCCTGATAGGGGACAAGTATAAGTGTTTTATCAGAAGCGACCGGTGTGATGATTCTCTGTGCAACCGATATCAATGCAGCAGGAGAGTTATTTAAAGCAACATACTGACCAATTTCAAGACCGCTATTTGGCGTGTCGAGTTTTTTGATGAGGTCGCTAATCTTTTCGATATTTGCCAAAATGTCGGTGACGATGATGCGCATCGTTTCGTCCATAGACTCAACGAGAGCATCTTTTGAAATCATTGTCTTAACGATAGAAGCAACTCGAGCTGTAGAGACGTTACTTACCTGAAAGACCGCCGTAGCAATCTCAGGGCCCTTTTCACCGTTCTCGTTGGTGTGTAAAAGGCCGGCAGGCGCTTTAACATCTTGAGATTGGTGGATGATAAAGTTATTGCCTTCTTCAACTAAATAAAATTCATGGATGCGCAAGTTTTGTAAAAGAGCAGCCATAATATCTTCGAGCGATGCTGGCGTTTCTGAGATAATGGTGACGGGAAACTGCAACAGCTGTGGGTCAAAGATAAAGTTCTTACCTGTTAGACGGCTAACAAAACGTAAATACTCAGTGATGCTGACGTTATTAAAGTTAATTACAGGCCCTAGTGCTTGAGAAGGCGGAGTCTTGCCCTGATTTTGTCCTGGACCGATTTGGGCCTGGGAAAGATTTGTAGGGGCTTGTGCTTGAGCGTCTTCATTTGCCGCAATAAGTGCGCTGTCATCTGCAGATGCAGTGAGGCTCCAAGATACCGACGATGGTCGGATAGGCTGCGGGGCTGTTGCATCAAGCGATGCAAATATTGCAAATGCTGAGAGATAAACTGAAAACTGATGCGTCTTACGTAATGCCATTAGTACAAACTTTTATTTTGTTAGCCTCGTACGCGAGGATCGTTAGGCATCATTTATTTCAGAGGAGCCCTTTTTTTTCCATAAGAATTAGGCAGATTTAAGCAAAATAACTGAAAGGGGCTGTTCGATAAGCTTTGATTCGGTCTTTATCCGAACCTTGCGCAGGATTGCTTCAGCGTTAAGCTGACTGCTTTGTGAGGGCATGTCTTTTACGACGTCTTCTAGAACTAAATCTTTTAAATATTCGTGCTTAATTCCGATAAAAATAAGCGTGTCTTGTGTTTGATAAGATCCCTGTTTTTCCTGAATCGGCAGAGAATTGACAAAAAATATTCCGTAATTTTTTTGGCTATAGGTGAATTTCTTTTGGCGAGTATGTAAAAGTACATATGCAAACGAAATATCTTTGCCAACATGCTTATAAAGAGCCTCTTCATCAAGAGTTTTATTTGTTGCAAGTAGTGTATGAAGTGCGGCTTGAAGTTTGCAGGTGTCGATGAGAGCTTCAGCGCCTTTTTTGTTGCTTGCTGCAGCAAAAATGAGTTTTGTTTCATCGTCGATATCAAAAAAGTCAATATAGAGACCGGATATTCCCATTTCGTGCTCATAGGCAAAGTCCATTTTGAGCTGTGGCCACAACGGAACATCTTGGGGAATTAGGTTTTTTTGGATGTTTTCAAGAGTTTCGAATGTCTCAAGTAGATAATCTGAGCCTTGCTTGTCTTTTTCAAGGGCTTGAGAGCGATAGTAATTTGTAATATCAGCAATAAAGTCGCACATGTCGCTATAGCGATCAATCGGCCGCGGTTGAAGAGCTTTTGAGAGAATTTTTTGAAGCCCAACAGGAGCTAAGGAGATGATAATTCTGCCGTGGCTGAGCTTTCCGATAGCAAGTTCATAGGCGATAATGCCAAGGGCATACATATCAGACTGAAATGAGAGGTTATGTCTATCTACGCCAAGTTCCGGGCTCATATAAATGGGAGTTCCTAAAAAACGCCTTGGAGCCTCTTGAGTTTGGTCGGCAAGTACCTGGGCTATGCCAAAGTCAATTACCTTTACTTGGCCGTGCTCGTTGATGAGTATGTTTTCTGGCTTTAAATCGCCGTGTACGACGCCATGGGAGTGTAGGTGTGATACTGCATAGGCTATTTGCAAAAGGGCTTCTATAGCCCGTTTTAATGAGTATGGCTGGTGCTGGAAGACCTTTCTTAGTGAGGTGCCCTTTACAAACTCCATGGCAATGTAGAGGCCGCCTTCCCACTCTCCGGAGTCAAGCAAGCGAACGATATTTGGATGATCTGCAAGCGATATAATGCGCGCTTCATTCAAAAAGCGGGCCACAACATCTTTTTCTGAGAGGAATTTTGGCAGCAAAACCTTGATGATCACTGTATTTTGCGTTTCAGGATCAGTAGCTACATACAAAAGACTCATACCTCCATGAGATATGAGTCCTTCGATTTTATATTTGCCAATTTGGGTAGGCAGCGGTATTGGAGCTTGGTCTTGGCTCATACACCGATTTGTAGGATGCGAACCCCAATGGTCTCGCCGATTTTTAAAAGCTCGCCTTTTCCAATGACTCTGCCGTTTACGACAAGGTTAACGCCTTGTTCTGGGCTTATTTGTAGGTCTATGAGGTTACCTGGGGCAAGATCAAGTAGCTTTTGTACGCTAAGCTCTAGTGCCGCCACTTCTACATTGACCGTGACGGGGATGTTGTCCGGAGATAATGGCTTTCCGGATGTCTCTTGAGTCTGTTTTACAGCAGGCTTGGCTGGGGCTTGCTTTTGTGGTGGGGCTTCAGCTTTTGCTCGCTCTACAAGCTCCATGCCCTCGTCTTCGTCTTCTTCCTCTTCTTCCGGAAAGGGATTTTCTTCTTCGTGAACATCCGGTGGGGCTTGATCCATAGGCTCTAATTTTGCAGGATCTACATTTTCTACCATAGCTGTTTGTACCTCGCTGTGTGATGGTATTTCGAGGATTTTGAGGCAACCATCAGTCAGTTGCGCTCTAAAGAGGGATTTGCCATTTAACGTTATGAGAAGCTGGCTTTTTTCTGGATTTGGATCATAAAAAAGCTCATCAAGAACTAAAAAGTCACCTGCATGGCACTGCAAGAGGTCTTGCAGCATTAAGGTTGTTCTTCCGGCTTCAATATGTACGGTCGTTTCTACTGCATTTAGTTGTGACTTTATGCTCTCTTGTTTTTGTGGCTTTTGGAAAAAGGTACGCCACGAATGCAGAAGTTCATTGGATATAACAAGGCGTGCGACAATTTCTTCGCCATTTGCCCGAATTTTCACGTCCTGACAAAGGGCCGCTTCTTTTTGCTCTTGAGAGTAGGATGTTATTTTGAATGAAAGGCGAGAATCATAGCCAACTTGGTTGAGTAAGCATATTGTTTCTATGCCCAAAAAGCGATGAAAGCTTGAGACGAGGTCCTCAGACTGTAGCTCAGAGACAACTTCAGAGATTTTAAGCACCTTTGCCATAAGGTGTTCAACGTCTTCGGTGCCTATCCAAAAGGTGCATGTGCCATCCATCCCTGTTACGGCAATCTCTGTTGCAAGCGCAGGCATTGTAATGCCGGAGAGTATGGCGCTTTTTTCCTTCCAGGCAAGTTCGCCGGGGCTGATCGTAAAGGTATCGAGCGAAAAAGCCTTGGCAAATTCCTGAGAAAGCTTTTCCCATGGAAAAGGCGGGCTTGAGCCAAGTAGCGGCACCTGATCAAGCGCATACAGATCGCGACTGATAGATTTTAGCCAGTCCCAAGCAACAGAAGTAGTAGCAGAGCTTTTTGTGTCGATGCTCACAGTATAAATTCCCTAAAATGTACGATCATTTTTCGATATAACACAGATAAGATAAATTGAAGAAGGAAAAATGTACAAAGATATTTGCTTTTATCGGAGTGTCAAAAATAGCCCATGGTGCCCGAGCCCGTATGCGCATCCTATTAGCTATAAGTCTTAAAGAAACAGGATAAGCAGGATCGCAAGCGGCAGGATAGGCAGGATGGCGCGTGGGCCAAAATTAAAACACAGAGACACGGAGACCACAGAGACGCTTCGCGATGATTTCAATGGCCTTCTGGCACCGCTTGGTCATTTTTCTGAGGAAAAATGCCCAGTTGGGCATCGCCGCTTAACGCGGCAGAACGCTTCGCGAAGATACATTTATTGTGGGGCGAAGCGTTTTCGCGGCAGCGAAAGGCCCCTCTGGGCATTTTTCCTCAGAAAAATGACCAAGCAGTGCCAGTAAACCATTACAAACCACGCGAAGCGTCTCTGTGGTCTCTGTGCCTCTGTGTTTTAATTTTGGCCCACGCGCCATCCTGCTTATCCTGTTTCTTTAAACTTATGGGCAATAGCATGCGTGTGCGCGCTAGGATTAAGTCACATCCCCCTGATCATCATCCGTCGCGGTGCCGGCTTGTTTTTGGTTTGAGTATTTATCTTGGCCAAAGGCCAGCTCATTGAAATCGTTTGAGCGAGTGGACTGAAGGCCGGGGATTTTTTGTTCTACAGTGATCATCTGGAGGGTGTAACCCTTGGCGATGAGGGCTTCTTGGAGCCTTGCCTGGTTGCTTGAAAGCTCTATCAGGGCTCGAGCTTCTGGGTTTAGTATGTTGCTAAAGGTGAGGTTAAACTGCTTTTGTGAGGTATCAAATTCGGTGATTTTTATTTCTACGCCAGAAAATAGTGGTGGATGCTTGAGTGTGAGGGTGGTTTCTGTCTTGCCGGGTTCTATAACTTTCTGGATTTGCTCAACCATCTCTTTAGCAAGGGCAAGTAGGGTCTCGCGGGCGCTAGTTACCTGCTCCGGCATTTTGATTGCTTCTGGAGCTTGGCTAGCCTGCATTACTTGGGGAGCAGGGGCAAAGGCCATGTTGTTGTCAAATGAGCTAGAAGTGTCTTTTTCACCTTTGTTTTTAGAAACTGGAGCCTGAGGTGTTGCTGTCCGTACTTCTTCTTTTTTTTCCACAATAGCTACTGAGGGCTTTTCTGAAGCATCTTCAGTTGACTCATCTTGATGAAATACTCTTGTGCTTGTTATTGATGGTTCAGGCTTTAGCTTGCGTACATTTACTTCGGCAGCAAGTTCTAGCGGCGAAATTTTTTCTTCCTCATCATCATTTTTTGCAGTCGGTGTCTTTGTAGGGCGCGATTTTTTGTCGTCATCTGGCTCTAGAACTTCCCTAAAGCGCTTTTTCCTGCCGTCATCGGCCATAGGCGCGGTCGTTCTTGTCTGAGATGGGTCTTTTTTTTCTGTCCTCATAATATCGTGAGGCTCATCATCCTGTGGAGGATTTATTTTTACCGGGATCATAGACTCTCACTCTCCTCTAGAGGCTTCTTTTTTAGCCTGACTTTTATTCTGCATATACTTTGACAAGAACATCAGCGATCCAACTTCATCTTCTTCGCGCGTTTCAAGGACGGCAAGCTCTTTTAGGGTGTCCTTGATCCACTCCTTCTTGTGCATTTCGATCTTGTCTTGCTCTTTTTGTCTCTGTTTTAGCTGGCTTTTTGCAAGTTCTAGGTTCTTTTCTGCAACCTCGACTTGTGCCTGCTGGTCTTTTACCTTTTTTTCTTCTACCTTTAGCCTTTCTTGCACGACTTTGATGTAGACCTTTGCTTGGTCTATCTTGTTGCTTGTCGTACCAGTATCATACTCGTGGCGAAGCTGCAGGAGCTTATCTTCGTAGTGATGCTTTACTTTATCACGCTCTTCTTCTCGTTTTGCAAGCTTTTCTTTCTCTATCTCTAAAGCCTTCTGCTTTTCTTTTACGACAAGTTCTGCGTCTTCTACTCGCTTTTTTTTGACTTCCAGCACCTGGCCTAAGGGATATGGAGGTAAATCTGATAGTTCTGGCACTGTTGTTGTCCCTCGCGTTTACTTAAATAAGGCCCTGAGCTGCTGTAGTGTCTCTTGCCAGCCGCATTTTTCGTCGATACCCTGTTTCAGAAAGCGGTTTACCTTTTCGATGTAATCTATCGCAAAGTCTACGTTTTTGTCTGAACCTCTCTTATATTCACCAATTTTAATTAACAGTTCGTTCTTTTTATAGGTTGCAAGCACCTCTTTAAGCCTACCAATAAGCTGTATGTGGTCTTTTGTAGTAATCGATGTAAGCACGCGGCTTGCAGATGATAGCACATCGATAGCAGGGTAGTGGTACTGTCTTGCAAGATCAGCTGATAAGATAATGTGACCGTCAAGAATCGAGCGTACTTCGTCAGCAACAGGCTCGTTCATATCATCGCCTGCCACCAATATGGTGTAGAAGGCAGTGATGGAGCCTTTATCTGAGTTTCCGGCTCTTTCTAGTAGGCGTGGCAATGTCGAAAAGACTGATGGAGTATATCCACCGCGAGCGGGAGGCTCGCCGGCTGCTAGGCCCACTTCGCGAATGGCGCGGGCAAAGCGCGTTACAGAGTCCATCATCAAGATGACGGATTTACCTTGGTCTCTAAAGTATTCTGCAATAGCTGTTCCAACGTAGGCAGCGTTTAAGCGTAGCTGTGAGGCCTGGTCTGATGTCGAGCATACAAGGACTGATCTTTTAAGGCCTTCTGGACCTAGGTCTTTTTCGATAAATTCTCTAAGTTCCCTTCCGCGCTCACCGATCAGGCTAATGACGTTTACATCGGCAACAGCGTTTCTAGCTAGCATGCCAAGCAGTGTCGACTTACCGCCGCCTGCTGCCGCAAAGATACCGACCCTTTGTCCAAGGCCGGCAGAAAGAACGCCGTCAATGGCCCTAATTCCTGTAGAAATGGGCTCTGCGATGATTTTGCGTTTTAAGGCATCAGGTGGACTCCTGATGACGGGAACGCTCTCTGTGAGCTCAAGGGGACCCTTTGTATCAAGGTCTAGTGGATTTCCTAAAGCGTCAAGCACGCGGCCTAAGAGTTTTGGGCCTACTTTGATGCTTAAGGGCAGTCTTGTGGGGATTACTTCTGATGAAGGACCAATGCCTTTCATCTCTCCAAGAGGCGAAAGGAGAACCTCTTCACTCGTAAAGCCAACAACTTCAGTCATCAAAGGTTCCATGTTGTCGCGCTTGACGAGGCATACCTCGCCAATTTTGACATGCGGAACTATAGCTTTGATTAGAAGGCCGATGGTTTCGGTGATACGACCTGACACTGTGGTAACCTGAACCTCGTCTAGGCGGTCCATCATCTTACCGACATTGTCATCTATGTGAAATTCTTCTAGAAGTTCTTGCTCTTTTGTCATTGCCCTTCCTTTTCTATGTTACCTGGTTTACAGGAAGCTGCTTCAGGTCTATTACACCTGAACGTTCATGACCGTTTTTGTACCTTCGAGCGCTTTGTTCAGTACGTTTGTAAAGAATTCAAGTTCCTGCGTCACAAAGCTTAACTTGATCTGTACTGCTAGAAGATCTGCAGGAGCAAGGTTTGCTTTTGAGCTTTGTAGTGCTGAAATCTCATTGGTCAGTGTGTACAGTTGTCGGTCGCTATTCGATAGCATGTTCAAAAACTTAACAAGCGGCTTTTGACCCACGCTTTGGTGGATCTCTTGCGCTGTTACCTCAACGCCTACTTTGTTGAGTGCTGTTTTTAAGCTAGAATCTACGTGGATCAGCTTGTCTGTAAGTAGAGCATCGTGGGCAGGGCTAAAGCGCACATCGGGCTGTGTTTTTTGCACATCTTCGATAGACGAGATAGGGGTCTGTATACGTGCTCGTAAATCTTCAGCCTGCTCAACAATTTGGTCAACTGTGACAGGTTTTAGCCGTTCGATCTTATGCGAGCCTACGCTCATCTGATCGATGGGGCTTAGTTTTTGAACGGGATCTTCAGCTGCCACAAGATTGGTTTTGGGATTTTGTAAATCCCATTTTGAATCAGCTCTATTCAGAGCGTCTTCAAACTTGACTTTCTGTGGGGCAGAAATCTCTTCAGTCTCCATGACCTCCATGGCCGATTGGGAAGGATTAACCTTCTCGACCTTTTCGATCTTTTCGACTTTTTGTTCAAACTGTTTAAATGCTTGTTCTGCCATAAAATACCCACTAGTAATGGGTTAAGATACACTATTCCTCTTCACTCTCTTCGACTTGCGCCGGAGCAAGAGGGGAAAAACTCTTCTTTTTCAAATCATTAGATGCCCATTCCATACAAACATCGGCGAGGTTCTTAATTGTAGGATTGTCGCTTTTTGCTTTCGCATCCATCACGAGTTTTTCACCTTTCTTCATTTTGTTCTTGGTCATCATGTAGCAAATGCCAAGAAGGGCTTGAGCAAGGTAATGATTTGGATCTTTCTTTAATATTCCTTCAAAAATCTTTGCTGCCTCATTCACCTGCAGCTTGTGTAGGGCAATATAGCCCAGGCCTAATTGAGAGGCCGGATTATCCGGATGGAGAAGTTCGGCTGACTTAAACAGCCGCCTTGCAGCTATTTCATCAAGTTGCTTTACAGCAACAAAACCAGCTTCGATAAATAGTGCAAAATCTTCTTTGAAGTAGTCTAAGAGACTTTCTTCGCTCATATTGTAAGCTCCATCTTCCGTTGTAATAACCCAGCACTCTCAATTTTCCTTTGTATCCGCTTCTTCGTGCTAGCAAGAAGCAATAGTAACCTAAAGGGTATTATCCCTTCATGTTTCTTGCAACATCGTTTACGGATGTATTCATGGCCGAAATAACTGACGTTGACATCTCTGAGAACTGTGTCAGTTTGTTCATAGCCATCTGTAGGTCAAACATATCAGCAATGCTCATTGCGCTCTTCTTAGAACGCATAATGGCAATTTTTGACTTAGCAATAGCTGTTAAGTCGTTGATTGTACTGACCAGAACGCTGAACTGGATTCCAAGTTGTGGGTTAGCAAGCCAACCACCAGACATGGTAGCTCCAAACGTTGCCCATGGATCAGTAAATGCAGGGTTTGTCATTAATGCCTCCTTTCAATGTTTAAGGAGATTTTTTTATAATGTGCTAAAAGGCTTTTGCCTTCTAACTGCTCGAGGCTCTATCTCTAAAGCCAAGCGTCTTTATTATGTATTATCTTCGGGGAGCGCCTTGTTGAGAGGCTCTTCCCAGGACGACTGCTAAGGCATGATAGCCATTTAGCAGTATGCCTAAATAATCATATTCCTCTTTTTTGCTACCTTTTCGCAAAAATTCTTTAATTCTGCCCACGCGCTCTTCGATACGCTTAGCGTATTCTTTTTGCTTTTCTGGGTCTTTTAATTCTACTTCTAGGTCAAAGAGAAAGGGGGGCTGACCCTTTTTCTTTTGCTTTTCCATTCCAAACATAGTAACTCCTAATTAAGAGTCGTGGATACTTCTTTCCCTCTATACTTTATTCTACTCCTATTACCGATTAAAATCAATCCTATAACGTACGCCATCTTTTTCGAGGAAGACTGCGTTGCTTTGGATCTCGGTAATTGTCATGCCATCGAGAATATCTCCCTTGGTAAGGATCTTGCCATTTATCACTACAGTGACGTTATTTCCCTGTATGGAATAGCCGGTTACTGAGTAGCGATCAGAGATGTTTACCAGGGTCTGCTCTGGGGCAACTTCACTCACGAGTGACTGGACGGTTCTGATGCCCGGTAGGGTCTTTATCTCGGCAAGCGCCCCATTATAGGTCCCTAAAGCGCCATTTGGGATGTTGCCTGAGATTGTAAGGTCCCCGTTGTTGAGGGCAATTTTAAGGCTGCGAAAGCCTGCTTCATTGAGTTTTTGCTGAATTTGGGCTTTTAAGTCTTCTTCTACAACCACGCGTTTTTCAAGGAGGTCAACGTAGGAGAAGTTTTGTGAGACATAGTCATAGAGGTCTTCAGCCTGCTTTCTTGTCTTTAAAAAGCCAGAAAGAACAAATTTTCCGGCTACTGGCGATGTGATCGAGACACTTCTCCAGGCGGGGTTTTTGGAGATAACTTGGTTAATTTCTCTCCATACAAGCTCATCGATGACGACATTTGTAGAATCTATTGACGTGATAAATTTAAAGTCCTGGAGGTTTTCTACGATTTTGCTGCGGTCTAGAGGTGTTAATACGTGGCCAATAAGCAAAAGTCTTCCTGTTGTAGGATTAAAGCTATAGCGTATACCCGGATAGTCCTTTAAGGCCTTTGAAATGAGGGTATCAGCGTTTGCAGCGTGCTCTTGAGGCACTTCTTGAGTCTTAAAGAGAAACGTCGTTCCCACGCCAACGATAACTAGTAGGCCTGTAATAGATGCTAAAACGACAAGAGCTGATATAGCGTGTGAGATGCGGGCTTCTTTACGCTCTTCTTCTTTGATGCGCTCTACCTCTGACTGTAGAGGAGGTAAAACCGCTTGCGGGATTGGGCCAAGTTCTTCCCCGGGAGTCTTTGTAGGTACGGCTTCTGGCTTAATTTCTTCTTTTTTTTCTAGGCTTTGAGCTAGCACCGGAGAGACAATAGTTGCGCGCTCTCCCTCTCTATCTACAAGCATAAATGTGGTTGTACCCATAGAGACTAGGGCATTTGTAGTAACTGGCTTTCTGCCGGCGAGCTTTTCGCCATCTACGAACGTGCCGTTTCTGGAATTTAGGTCTTCGACTACAACGTGATCCTGAGCATCTATGCTGATACGTGCGTGCTGGCGAGAAACGCTTAGGTCTTGAAATACGATATCGCAGGCGCTAGCGTCGGTTCCCACTAGGTAACTTGTGCCGCTTTGCATAGAAAACTCAGCACCCGTATTTGGCCCTGACAGTACCTTCAGGAACCATCTTCCTGTTGTGTCTAGGAGGTCAAAATCCACATGTGTAAGTTCTGGCTTTTCGCTTTCTTCTTCATCAAACAATGTATCGTGTCGGTCGTCCATCTACTAGGAACTCCGCTTGTAGTATTATGGCTATTTACTCTCTTTATCTCATTTTGGAGTAGTTCTTGGCAAATTATTTTTGCAAAAATTGGGGGGTAAATCAAAACCCGAGACCGAGACCGTGACCGAGACCGAGACCGAATTTTTGACATTTCTGTACTTTAAGTAATGTAGCCGGTCACGGTCTCGGTCTCGAGATTGTTGTCTTAGCTCGGAGAAGGATGTGATTTAATCTGCCCCTTCCAGTAGTCGACTACGTTGATAAAGTCCTCGATGGCGTTATGGAAGTCCTGGTAGGTTGGTTTGTTGGGAAAGAGGTACTGTAGTAGCACCTTGTTGCCGCTTTCGTCAAGCCCGAGGGCGCTAAAGCGGGTTGCTTGGCCAAAGAGATTGGCCCTTAACAGCATGGTGAGAAAGTCCTCTTGCTGCTGAATGGGCAATGTGTCTAAGTTGCAGGAGATTTTAAAGCCCGGAGGGGCTTCTGTGATGTTGAGTACAGCATCATCTACCCCAAGAGCAAAACTTGCGTCATCAGGTCCTGTGAGCGGTTCTTTGAGTTCGAGTTCTTTTTGAATTTTCTCAATAAAGTCCTTAAGCATGGGCAAGTTCCTCCATTTTTCAACCATGTACCAAATGTAAATAAAATAAAAGGGCTATATTGCTTGGGGAAGAGCAATAATAGCCCTAGCTTAAGGTTATGATCTATATATACCTTGAGTGATAGCGCTTGCCATATCTTTATAAAGCTGCATAGCGGCTTCCCAGCTCTTTTGTGCCGATGCCATGTCATCACTTGCAGTAGAAATAGTCTGCTGCACAATCTGCATAAGCTGTGAGAGCATTTGGCTCATAGCATTATCGAGAGCTTCTTGCATGACAAGTGGCACTTTTGCTAGATCAAAACCGCCGCGAATAGCGCTTTGGAGCGCATCAAAGCCTGATTTTGAAAAGTCAGAAAATGCCGTTGCGCCAGATGCCTGAAGCTCAGTTGATCGCTGCTGGCCTCGCATTAGCTGCTCACTAAAGCTTTCTTTGTGGAAATCTGATCTTTCATCATCGCTTATTGGGTGGAATCTATTGTCAGTTTGAGCTCTTGCTTCATGACGATCTTTAAGAGCTTTAGAGACTCGTTGGCTTGCGCTTAGGCCCTCTTCACCTGGATTAGCTGGTTTTAATTTTGGTTCCCCATCTTGAAGCACCATCTTGCCGTTTGCGTCGTGTTCGTATACGTCCTTTTGTGCGGCCTTGAAGTCTGCTTTACGACCATCTTTTATGTGTTGCGGCACGGCTGGCTCATTTTCCCCTTTAGACCATTTTTCCATTTTGGACATAGCGGTTTTGTCTTGGATTTTTTTGTCTATTTTGTCGCCTGAGGCTTTTGTGAAGCCTCGTGCGGCAAGGGCGGTGAAGCCTTGGGCTAGTTGAGCGCCGGCAAGGGCAAAGTTCATGACTGCATCTAGTTGTAGCTGGTCGGCTTTTGCTTTACCTGCGGCGATAGTAAAGTCATAGGCTTCTTTAGCCATGTCTGAAAAGAGCTGCATCATATTCTGCTTAAGTTTTGAGCTTTGCTTGATGATGTCGTTATTGATTTTGAGTAGCTCTGAAAGTATGGGGGCAAGCATTGCCATAATGCCGGGTGATAGAAAGGGGTTACTTGCTGGGCGCGCGCCAAAAACCATAGATTCATGAAAGACGTTAAGAGGTGGAGGCGTAGTAACTTTTGTGCCACCTAGCGTTGTGAGCCATGTCTTTAATACTGCCACATCTTCTGGTGAGAGCTCTCCCATTAGGTTTTGGGCCATGTTTTTAAGCGTTGTAACTTCGCTTTCAGTAAGGGTGCCTCCCTGGCCATTTAGCATCGCGTTTGCATACTGAGCAAGGCTTACAAGTTTGGGGTCAAGGCCTTGCTGGGTAAGTAGAAGGGCAGATCCGGTTTGTGTTGCTGCAGAACGAGGAAAGGTTGCAAGGGTCTTTACAAAGTTTTGTAAAGCTGCTAGATCGTCGCCTTCAGCGCCGCCGTTTATTAGTGCTTCAGCTGCAGCCTGCAGCTGGTCGCCTTCTTGCTTTGTCAGCTTTCCTGAGTTTCCTTGAACATAGTTAAATGCCTGCTGGCCAAGCTGTCTTACTTCATCGCTTAGTCCTAGGGCGTCCATAAGGAGTTGTGATGCTTCTGGTGTTTTTGCTGACCTTGTAGCTCGCTGGCCTTCAGTTCCAGCGCTTGACGGTGTATCAGAAGGTGCTTTTGTTGAAGATGAAGATTTATTTTCTGGAGCGTTTGGATCGTCAGAAACTGGGTATTCGCCAAGGGCAGTCATAAAGGACATAAGCATTGTTTTGTCGGCGTCAGTAAGAACGCTTGGCGTTGCCGTAAAGAGGTCAGTTGCTGTCTGGGTAAGTAGGGTCACTTGTTCCTGTGTCAGCTTGCCACCTTGGGACGCTGCCATGCTGTGGGCAAGCTTGCCAAGGTCTTTTAGAGGCTGGCTTTCTGCTTGGTCGTTTACAAGAAGCTCTTGGGGGTTTACTCCAAGAGAAGAGAGAGGAACTTGGGGAGCTTGCGGCGTGTTTTGAGGCTTTGTGGTGCCATCCTGAGGCGTTGTTGGCGTTTGGCCACTGAATACAGCACCCTTAGGTGTTTGAGGCGCTTGTTGCCCGGTTAAAGTGCCTTCTGGAGCTGTTTGAGTAGTTGTTGGGTCTTGGGTTTGAGCGTCTTGCTTTATTAGGGTTTCAATATACTTTTGCAGCGCTGCTTTTGAGCCTTCTTGCAGTACGGGTTGGTTAATAAGGGTCTTTCCTGATATGTCGGCAAGTTCTTTTAGCACTTCTTGCGCTGAGTTTGTGTTGTCGATCTTATCTCGTTGTACCTCTTTTGCCTTGTTAAACGCTTTAACGTCTTTTGCGCGCTGGGTATCTGGTGCTGTAAGCAAAAGAAGTTCCAGCGGGTCTAAGTTTGAAGACGAAGGCTTAGTAGACGACTCCGGCGTAAACTGGTTTTGCGGGGCATTGTTGTTTACATTTACTCCCATGGAGTGTTCCTCCCTCTTTCGTGTTCTTTTATTATCCTTGCTGCGTTGTGTTCTGTACGATGGTGCTTGCAGAAGCTACCATGTTTGCAAAGAGCGACATAAGGTCATTGTAGACTTTTAAGGAGTCTTTAGAGCTTGCATCAAGGTCTTTTTGGGTCATATCAAAGGTTGATATAACCGATTTAAGATTTGCTAAAAGAGCCTCTGTTTGTGAGTTTGCAAGTACAAGCTCTGCTTGAGCTCGTTCTAGTAAACCTTGTTGTACTGAGCCAACAGCTTGTCCAACAGTTGCACCTACCTGAGTAAATGCTCCAATTGACTGTAGTAAATTGAGATATGTGTTTGGATCTTTGAGTTTTGATTTGATGTTTGGTAGTGTTAGGCTCTCTTGAAGCTCTGCAATTTTTCTTGCTAAGAGCTTTTTCGTTGCAGCCACTACTGAATCGACATCGGTAGAGGTGTTTCCATTTACTGGGGGAGCGGCAGTAATATTTACATCTTGGTCGCCTTTTTTAGCCTTCGCTGCATCATCTGCTTGTTCAATAACAAGTTCTGCCTGTTTTTCGGCAGCTTTAGCTGCATCCTGTTCAGCTGCTTTAGCAGCTTGTGCTGATGCATCTTCAGCAATTGTTACAGCAGATCTTTCGGCCTGTTTTGCTACGCTTGAAACTGCAGACGCCGCGGCTTTTGCCGATGCATATACGGCAGCTAAGCTAACAACGATAGTCATGACCATAGCTGCAATTTTTGCATCAGCTTCGCTCATGCCGCAAGCCCTGAACATCGCTTCAAAGCCATCGGCAAGAATACCTGACGACATGAGGATGTTAAGCACCTGGCTAACGATTTCTTGGATCACTTTTGAGAGGTTCTGCATGATCTGGCTTAGCAGCTGCTTGATACCTTCTCTTAAAGCAGCGATGACACCTTGTGCGGCTGCTTGCGCGCCAACTACAGCAGCGCCGGCACCAAATGTAACTACTATCAAGATCGCAGAAATTATAGCTTGAATAGCTGCTGCAAATGCATCTTGGCCAGCTTTATCATTGATGCCGCAGTTCTTTGCTGCTTTTTCTAAGAAGCCTGTTTCCATTTCAGCAATAGAGATAACAGCGGCCACCACAATAAGGACAATCACAATCGCTAACAGCGCGCAGGCGGCAGCTGTAGCCGTACCAAAGCTAAATACCGCGATAATTGCCGCAATGATCGCCATAATCACGATCACAATAGGTCCAATAATCGCCATAAGCTCTTTCATGAAAATGGCATGAAGCTGCTGCTCTAGGTTGTTTTGGATGTTTTTAAGGCCGGATTCTGATGTCTGTTTTGCCGCATTTGTTTGGTCGGTAATCGTTGAGCGCTTACCTTCGTTTTGTGCAAGTCTTAGCTGAGCTTCTAGTTCTGATGTCTGCGCGCGGACCTTTGACATAAAGGCTAAGGCAAGTGCCATAGCTTTTAAGTAGTCTACAGCCATCTGACGCTCTGCTGGTGTTAAGTTAGGGTCGTTCATAACGTTGCTTAGGTGAACAAGAGCATCAGTAACGACTGCTGGATCAGTAGACTTCGCGAGCATGCTGTAGTAGGTGGTGTTTTCTGCTGCATACGATGTTGCAAGGTTTGCAATGGCTGTTTGTAGCACAGCGTTTGCTGGGTCGTTATTTGCACCAAGCATCTTGGCAAGTGCCTGGCCAAGTGTTGTTGCATCGCATATATCTAGGCCAGAGCCGCCCGGAGTGTCATTTGCTTGAGCGATTGTTGCAGCAAGTGCTTTTAGCTGTGGTTGTATCGATGTTATATCGTCGCTAGACATGCCTTGAGAAACAAGCATGTTTGTTAAGCCGCCAAGTACATCAGTTTCATTTGTCGACTGCATTGAAGACATAAGCGGGCTGATAGGAGGGTTGCTTCCGCTTGCAGCGTTTAATGAGGCAAGCTCTAGTGAAGCTTCACCTATGTAGTTTTTAAAGAGCACTTGGTCATCAGTGCTTAAAGACGATATATCTACATTGTTCAGTAAGGTAGTGCCGATTGTTTTAGCGTCAAAGGACTGTAATCCAGGATCTGGTTTTCCCGATGCATTCTGTGTGGCAATATTTGTTGATAAGTCGTTTAGTAGCGCCGAAAAGCTTTTTTGCTGGTCGGCCGATAGATTTGGGTCTTTTTCAAAACCGGTAAAGCCAATTAGTGATGAGTATACATCCTTGCCTTCAGTAGCACTAAGGCCGCTTGTAAGCTCACCTGCGCTAATGCCTGTGCCGGCAGTTGATAGCGCTGACTGAAATATCTCCATATCGCCATCTGATAGGCCCATTCCTGTTGGCATGATGCTTGCAAGGTATTTAGCTATTACTTGCGCATTACCTGAGCCAAGCTCAGCTATTGGGCCATCTTTATTGCTTAGGGCAATAGTAGATGCCATCTGGTGTAGAGCATTTGTGAAGGCAGTTTTTTGGTTGTCGTCTAAGCCCATTCCGGAACTTACCTGTGTGTATTGGAGAAGGGCATTAAAGACTTTGCTTGAGTCTTGCGACTGTAGATCCTTAGGTACAGGTAGTTGCAGGTCGCTTTGTATGTCTGCCCCTCCTGATTGAAAACTTGGGCCATCAGTTGAATCGCTTCCTTGAGTTCCCTGCGAGATAAAACTTACAAAGTAGTTTACCCAGCTTGGGTTAACGGTAAATGTAGAGGTCTCTGGAAGCATCAGGAATGGGTCGGCAGGGTTTACAGCGCCTGTTATAACGACATCGTGACCCTTAAAGGTGCTAAGCACGCCCATTTGCGATGGGCCAATAAAGACACTTTCTCCTGCAACGGTGATTGTCACCCCGCCAGGGCCTTGTTGGACGTTGATTTTATCGCCCTCATGCTGCTGAAGAAAGCTTGAAAGCCACGATGGATCTTGATACTGTTGATTTGAGGTTACGCCTGTCATACTAATAAATCTCCATGGTTAGAGAACATGTTACTGTGCCGATTCACCAGTAGGTGTTTCTTCCATCGAAGTTGCGGTTGCAGCTACACCTTGGTCTTCTAATTGTTTGTCGATAGCTTCTTTCATGAGGCCTGCTCTTTGCTTAATTGCCTGATACTGTGGCTGGTCTGCAGCTACTGCTATAGCCATATCTAGCGAGTAAGAAGCAACTGCAATAGCTCCTAGCTGTATGTAGCAGTCTGCAGCATGAAAGTGCGGCAACGGATTTTTCGGATCAAGTGCGGCACATAAAAAATAAAGGTTTGCAGCGTTCGTATAGTCTTGTACGCGGTGTGCACACGCTGCGAGTCCCAAAACATATTTGGGCGTCGTAAAGTCTAGGAGCATTAAAAGCCTAAAGATATAAGAGGCATCGCGATATTTTGCCTGGCTGTAGAGAGTAAAGGCCTGGGTGTAGATCGCTTCCATGGTGTCGTCGCTTATCTGAAGCGCCTGCTTAGGCATAATGCCCTTTTTGAGGGCAGCTTCCATTATCTGCTTAACGGCAGCTTCAGCCTTTTTCCCCGGGGCCCCGAAGTTAATTCGCTGTAGTTTGTCCTGGATCTCTGGCAGGTCCATTTTCTCGTAGTCGTTACGGCCGGTAGTGCTCATAGATGTAGCTCCTCCTTGGTATAAGGACTTTTTTCCCTCTACCTCTATTGTACATCAATACTTTATTTTTAAAAAGATTTTTATTATACAAGGAAAGCTATCTAAAGATGGTCTTGATAATGTCATTTATGTTGGAAAGGAGGTCGTCCATGATGTCGGATTGGTTGGAGATGGTCTGTCTTGACTGGTCAAGGTTAGTTTGGAGCTGTTGGGAGCGGTTTTGGATGATTTGGCGTCTTGAACGGGTATTTTCGATAAAGTTTTGTAGGCGAGAGTTTATGTCACCACGGGCTTTTGCAGCCTGGTCAGAGTACTTACCAGCTACAGTGGGTTTGCCATCACTTGCGTTGCTATACTGACCAGCGGGCACAACATAGCCATGCTGCCATGGAAGTTCAAGGCTAGAGCTTGAGCTTGTGTCAGTCGTAGAACGAGGCTCAATGGCTGTGCCGTTGCTTGTTGGGGTAATTGCATTGATCGCTTGTAAGTTAAGTTGGTTCAGAGTGCCCGGAGTTAGGTTTACAAACGCCGTATTTACGTTTAGGGTATTGTTAAGGCTATTTGGGCCGTTATTCCAGGCAGCAGCAAAGGCATCTTCAAATGATGATGCATAGTGTGTTATAGCCTGCTGGAGCTGGCTTTGAGGGCCGCCGGCCGAGAACGCAAGTACATCCGGCTGTATGGGGATAGTGACCGAGCCGCTACCAAACCCTTGGGAGTTCCAGGTTATAGATCCTGCAGCTGAGTTTCCGGATTGTGGTGTGAAGGTAAGGGTAAAGAGAGGGGTGTTTGAGTTAGAAAGTGTCGCCTGGCTTGTCATGGTAAATGGAGTAGCTCCGCCAGGAGGTGGGTTTAGTGAATTTGAAGCCCACCAGTCTGCTATGTTTGCAACGCTAATGTTGTTATAACCAAACTTAAAGCTTGCCCAGTCAGTAGTCTGAACGCCATTTGAGCTTGGAGCAACGGTGGTTGGTACTTTTACGGAGTCATCAGGCTTACCAATGTAGGTTGGAACAGATGACATCTGCTTTGTTAATGCCTGCTGCATGTTGCCGTAAAAGATGAGGTTCTGGCTCTGTACGCCTATAGTGTTTTGCAGGGCTATAAGCATGTTGAGTAGTGATTCAAAGGCAATTGTCATAATAAGGCGTTTACGTACTTCGTGGGGCGATTGGACATCTTGGTTATCGATGCTTGTTAGGACTCTTGAGCAAAAGTTTACAAATTCTGCTTCTAGTGTTGGATCTAGAGTAGGTGCGTTAATCGTAAGGTTGTTATTAACTAAAAACTGAACCCAAAGTTGCTGCTGCATAAGTGGGGTTTGGCCTGCAAAGTATGAACTAAAGGTAGTTCCGTAAAATCCACTTGTAGGTGGGTTTAGAAGGGGTAAATTTACCTGTACGCCTTGAGCGAGTATAAAATGTTCGATGTTTGTGTAGATGTTTGTTGCATACTGAGTAAAGAGGTCTTGCGTTGCAGCATCAGCCGGTGGGGGATCTGTTAGGTTGTTGCTTTGTAAAAAATATGCCCAGACGGCAAGTTGTTGCTGCGGTGAAAGTGTGCCAAAGAGAGGCTGAAAGAGGTTTCCCCAGAAACCACCACTTGGTACTGTAGGGTTTGTTGTAAGAGGAAGTGGTATATGAAAGCCTTCAGATATGACAAAGTTTTGTATGTCTGCAGCAGAGCTAGCGGCAAACTGGTTAAAAAGCGCAACAGTAGGTGCATCATTGGGAATAGGCTGTATAACACCACCAATGCTATGAAGGAGGTTATTGCTTTGTAAAAAGCTTACCCATATAGCCTGCTGTTCAGCCGGTGAAAACTGGCCAAAAGCCTGCGCAAATAAGGGGCCATATACAGCATCCGTAGGTGCCAAAGGCTGATAAGGATTGATGGCCTGTGCCTGTAGTATCACGTTTTCTATAGATGATGTCATTTCTTCATTCCTTATTTTTTAATTTGGAAGATTGACGTCAAAATTGTTCCTAGCTGGTCAATCATAGAGTTTAACACGCTTGCAGCCTGGCTTATGCCAGTCTGGGACTGGCTCTGTTGCGATGTCGCTGAATCTGATTGGTTAGAGATAATTTGCTTTTGTGTTGAAGCGTTAGTGACAAATTGTTGGAGAAGGCTGTTTTTGTTCGCTCTATTTTGAGCCATAGCAGATTGTATAGCATTTGCCCTACCACCACCTGCCGTACTTGATGTGTAGGGGATATTAAACGATGTGTTGCCTTGGGAGTCGTTTTGATCGAGGGGGTTAAAGGTGCTTGTTGAGTTCCAGGGGATTGTTATAGATCTAACTGCTGTGACGTTACCTGGGGTAAAGGCGTTAAATCCGGTATTAAGCTGGGTGAGGTTGTAGAAGGTTATGGGAGATGTCATTGACGTGTAGACGTTAAGTGAAGGAGGAAATGGCATTTTTGGAGATATGTTGTAAAAATCAAATGGACCAGGAGGGGTGTATCCAGGTGGCGTGTAGCTTTGGTTCTGTATAGGCTGCTGTAAAAAGGTCTGAAAGCCTGCTTTTAGCTGATCAAGCTGCTCAACAGGGCTTAGGTTGGGGTTTATATTTACCGTATATGTAACTGGAGGCGAGGCAGTATAAAATCCTGTTTGATGTACTTGTTGTTGTTGGTGAAAGCCTGTGATCTGTCCTTGATCATTTCTGTCGTAGACATAGGTTGTGACGTTAAAATCATACTGCTGTTTATAGTTGTAGGTGAATGTAACTTGTGTTGGAGAAGAGGTGCTCGTACCATTTGAAGTTATGGTCAGTGTGTCCATAGCAGCATTTGCGACGTTGTTATAGGACGTATTAAAGGCAGGACCAAGGGCAATGGGTATATCTTGTTGCAAACGTGCTAGTGGGTCTGCAATCATGCCCTGGTTAATGCTAAGGGGGCCAGCAGGGGATGGTGGATAGGGAATGTTTGCTGAGCTTAGCGTGAGCGGATTATAAGCTGGTGTTGGTGATCCTGTAGCGCCATTACCAGATGGTGTTGGCTCGCCTGTGAGGGCTACAGAGAGGTAGTCTTGCATGGTGATTCCACCATAGCCTAAAGTCCATTTTGAAAGATCAGTAGTGTTGACTACAGGAATGCTTAATGAGCCGCCAATGTAAAAGGCGTCAGATAGCCGGCCAAGCATTTTTGAATAGGCATCTCTATAGTGGCCTAAAAAGGCTATATTATCGCCTGTAACGCCCACGTTCTTTGATAAGACAGAGAGCATAAGTACGATAAGGTCATAGACGCTAAACATAAGGGCACGAGAGCTTACTTCTTCTGGTGATAGCTGACCTTGTCCTAGAGATGAGGATGTTTGCTGTGCAAAGACAACAAATTCAGCCAAAATGGTGGGGTCTTGAGAGACAACTCTTGGGTCGCTAGAACTTAGGCCATTTTGTGCTAAAAATTGCTGCCAAAGGGCGTCTCCCTGCGTACCAAACTTCACCGTTTTAGCGATGTAGGTAGGGTCAAAGAAGCTGTTTAGTATACTTTCATAAAGGCTGCCACTTGGAATTGATGTCATACCTGTATAAGCCTCCTTACCTAAATATGGATGATAGTATTCCCTGCAAGCTTGTTACTATGGCGGTGATTACATCTGTCTGCTGGCTAAGCTCTTGTTGTGATTGGCCAAGGTTCGTTTGTACCTGTTGTGCTGTGTTTTGTATGGTCTGACGGTTTGTACTTGCGTTCTGGATGTACTGCTGGTCGCGGGAGTTAATCTCACCGCGGAACTTTGAGTTAGAATCGCTTATATTGTGCAGTGTATCACTTGTTGAAGTATCGGTAGAAGGAGCTACGTAGGTGTATGGTTTTAGTATTTCAAGTATTGAGTACGGGTCAGTAACTTGGTGGGTTTGTGAGAAGATTTGTTGCTGGGCAAGCAAGCCGAGCTGCGTTGCGTTTGTTGTGTTGGATGGAATGTTTTGTCCAAGAGGGTTTGTTTGGTTATTTTGGCCCTGGTCTATGGTTGCTAAGCCATTTAGGTATGTTTGGTTTAGAGGAGATAAGAATGTGGTGACAAAGGGTGAACCTGATATAGTTGCCCAAATGCTTTTAAATGCAGTTTCAAAATCAGAGACTCTTTGTTCAAACGTCGTTCCCGATGTAGGTACAGGTTGGATAAAAAACGGTGCGCCATTCCAGGCAAGGCTAATTAGGCCTCCGCTTACAGAGAAAGTCGTTGTTTGTGATGGAAAAACAGGTTGTGCAGCTGTGAAAGGCACATCGGATGAAATTTGAAACGATTGAGATCCGTTATATCCCTGATTTGCCCACCATCTGGCAATATCTGCTATGCTTATCCCGCTATAGCCAAGGGTAAATTTGCTGAGGTCACCAAGGTTAACGTTAACGGCGCTACTTTCACCACCCACGTAGGTTGGTATTTTTGTAAGCATATTTGTGTACTGCTGCTGCCATTGCGATAGGAAGTTAAGGTTTTGGGTCTGTGTGGAAACGGTGTTTTGTAGGGCTAGTAGCGTGTTTATGCATGCGTTAAAGATGCTAAACATGATTGCGCGCTTTTTGATTTCTGAAGCTGAAAATGTTTCGTTAGTCACAACGGGCAGGTTTACCTCTCCACTTGCGATCAAGGCCTGTAGATAGGTGAGAAGTAGCTGTTGTGTAGCAACATCGTCTACTAAGTTGCCGCTGTTGTATGTAGCTGTGAGGTTATTATCCTGCAAAAACTTGACCCATACTGCTTGCTGCTCGGCAGGCGATAGCGTGCCAACAATTGCTGCCATAATGTTTCCAAGCTCTGTCGTTCCTACTGGGGGTGGTATTGGCTCAAATGGATTTGCAGCAGTCTTTAGGTATTCGGTAAAGAGCTTTAGCTGTTTTTGCTGCGTGTTGAAGGCAAGTAGAGCGTTGTTGTAGGCTACAAGATCTTGTGCATATGTAGGGCTCTGAGGGTTTGCAGGTGTTGGCTCAGCAAGAACCGGGCCTTCAAGGTCGGATGCAAGCACGTTATTTGTTGCTAAGAAATTGAGCAAAATAGTCTGTTGTTGCCCAAGCGATAGCGAGCCATAGTACTGGTTGATAGCAGTGCTAAACGGCGTGCTAAGATCTGCTGGAACCGGCGCATTTGGGTTAACGGCAGTAATTGATGACATAAGATGCCTCCTTAGTGAGCTACAGCATCAGCCATTTTTTTGAGCAGCGTGTCTAAACTACTTAGTAGACCCGTTGCTGATTTATAAAACTCTTCGTACACAAACATTACCTCGCGCAGTGTTTCGCGCTCTGTATCGTTAAAGGACTGAGAGGAAACTACGGCGTTACTGAGGTTTTGTTGGAATCCACCAGGGTCAGATGACTGGGTATCTTGTATCCATGTTTGGATAGCAGTTGCGGGGTTTGCGTTTGAAAGGCCTTGGAAGTCATTTTTTACCTGTGTGAGCGACTGTACAAGGCCGCCGGCAGCAGAAGAGCCACCTGCTGCTCCCACTTGTTGGATCAGGTAAGTGAGGTTGTTTAGGATTGTCTGTACGGAATACTGACCAATTGTTTGTACTGCGCTTGCTAGGTTGGACGTAAAGGCATCTGTTGCAATTGGTGAGCTTGAGTTGATTACGTTGCCAACGTTTGCTGAGTTATTTACACCGGCAAGTTGGCTGAAGTAGGCGGCATATGCAGTATTATCTTGGGCGGCTAGGTTAGATATTGTGCCAAGAGCCTGGTTATAGGTATCTTGTTCAAACTGGTCAAACTTCGATTGGGGGTTTGTGGTGTTAACGTTAACATCGTTTAAATCCTGCAGCTGCATGATGAACTGTTGTGGGTTTTTCTGGTTCATCAGGGCTTGCAGGGAGTTTAGGTAGCTTAGTGCCTGCTGGTTAATGTTTACGGCAGTTTGTAGCTGCTGCATCTGGTTAAAGAGTATCTGATTGCCTGTTGAGACGTAGTCTACCATCAGTACCTGCTGGATTGACATAGAGTCTGTAAGGGCAGCTTGGCCAAGAATATTAGCCTGAGCAGAAGCTGAAATGGCCTTTGTTAGGACATTTACGATGTTATAGATGGTAGAAGTTGTAGCGCCCGTTACGTTTGCAATGGCAGTAGCAGCAGTAGTGCCTGCAGGGTCGCCAACAGGGTCCCAGCCGGCAGCACGAAGTGTGCTAATAAGCTGTGACAGGCCTTGAGCCATGTACTGGTTCATCGTAGTGTTGAGCGGCACGGTTAGGCCGGCTGCACCTGCATCTGATGGAATAAGTGAGAGTATTGGAGGATTAAGTGGGTTTCCAGAGCCATCTAGATACTGGATGCCAGGGATTGTACCATTTGCTGGAGGTGGATTAAGAGTCCAAGGTGTTGGCGTAAAGCCGTTATTTCCGTCAGGATAGAGAAGGTTGCCACTAGAATCTGTCGTAAGAAAATTAGGCGGTGTAGTGGGGCTAAAGCTACCGTATGCAGCTGTCTGCAGGCCGTTTGTCTGTACAAACAGCATCTGAGACCAGTTATTAAGCATATTTATAGCGTTTGAGACAGTGGCTGCATCGGTTGGGTTTCCCGCAGGGAATACGATAGTGCCATCGTTGATATTTGTTGCTGTTGGAGTATGTAGGCCGCCACTAGAGTCCTGAATTTCGGCTCCTAGGCCTATAAGAATCTGTGCAAACTCGTAGTTATAGTAATTCTGGGCATCCTGAGAGATAGAGAAGTCAAATACACGGGGGTCCGTTGTTAGTTGCGATGAACCTACAGCAGTAGGTAGCAAGAAGTTGACAACTACTTGGGTCATAATATGTGCCCTCCGTTACTCTATACGATCGTTTTTACGGTTTTTATATACTCTATTATCTCGTCCTCTAACCTTTATTATACTATAATTTTAATTTTAAAACAAGAATAAGGGAACTTCAGAGTTGTAATGATGAAAGGGACATAGGGGACATAAGGGACACAAGGGACTAAGCAAAAAGGTGTTAGGTCTTTTTGAAATCTTTTCTGGCACGGCTCATACGTTCTCGTAAGCCGCCTTCTCTAATGAAAGTTAACTCGAGAGTTCTGATCTGCTGATTGAGCAAATAATTGGTTAATTTTATTAAACCAATGATTACGTTAGCTGAAATTTCAGGGTTTTGATGTTCGATGCCTTTTTGAAAAGTGGCATAATTAGCATTCGGCTGTCGATTCAGGCTGCTTAGATGTTGGGCATAGGGATGATCTTTCGGCCATTCGATGAGATTACGAATTCTAAGAAAATCTCGATAGTCTACTAATAGTTCTTCTTGACTTGCACGAGCAACATTTGTGAGATTGATCTCCATTTGTTTTGAGGTTCCAGAAACCATACTGCCTTCAGCAATATTTTGTTTCCCGGATCGCGCGGCTTGAATCATTTGATCTATGGTACGATCGCCTTTGCGGTAAAATCTGTCGGTGAAATATACAGTAGCGTCATAAACTATTTCTGCTTTCTTATAAGAAAGCAGATGGTGATATCCGCCATGTGTCGGTATAAATCCCTTACCCATGCACAAGTCCCTTATGTCCTTTACGTCCTTTATGTCCCTTTTAAACTTGTTATGAGGCTTTTTCTTGTATTTCTCGTTTGATGGACGGAGGACTAATGCCTAAAATGGCATCTTCGTCAAAGAAGATTTCGCGGATGGTTTCATCTGTTGGTACCTCGAACATGAGGTCGCGCATGAGGTTTTCGAGGATCATGCGTAGCGCTCTAGCGCCTGTACCGGCATCGTGGGCTTTTTTGGCTATAGCTTTTAGCGCTTCATCTGAAAATTCTAGACCTACGCCTTCCATCGAGAAAAGGGCCTTAAACTGCTTTATGATGGCGTTTTTAGGCTCTACTAGGATGGTGACAAGATCATCGATTCCAAGCTCGTTGCAGTTAGCTATACAGTTAAAGCGGCCAATAAATTCCGGAATCATGCCAAACTGGATAAAGTCTTCAGGCTCTATCTTAGCTAGGAGGGCGTTTTTCTCTGTAGCATCGATCGAAGAGCGCTCGTCAATTTCAAAGCCGATAGTGCTTTTGCCAAGGCGTTTTGCGATCATTTTATCGAGGTTTACAAAGGCGCCGCCTGCAATAAAGAGGATATTTTCTGTATTTACGCGGATGTACTCTTGGTTTGGATGCTTGCGACCACCTTTTGGCGGGACGTTGGCGATTGTGCCTTCTACGATCTTTAAAAGGGCCTGCTGCACGCCTTCACCAGAAACATCGCGTGTGATAGAGACGTTTGATGTAGTGCGGTGTAGCTTATCAATTTCATCGATATAGACAATACCACGCTCTGCACGCTCAACGTCATAGTCAGCATTTTGTAGGAGGCGCAAAATGATATTTTCCACATCTTCACCGACATAGCCGGCTTCTGTAAGCGTTGTAGCATCTGCAATTGCAAAAGGAACGTCAAGTATTTGAGCAAGCGTACGGGCAATAAGAGTTTTTCCGGAGCCTGTAGGGCCAAAAAGCATCACGTTAGATTTATTGAATTCAATTTCACCGGGCGATTTTTTTGCGTTGATTCTTTTATAGTGGTTATAGACAGCCACGCTAATCACGCGCTTTGCAGTTTCTTGGCCGATGATATATTCGTCAAGCTTTGCTTTTATTTCTTTTGGCTTTAGGACCTTGAGTTCAAAGTGAGGCTGAGGCTTTTTGTCTAAGATGCCATTACAAAGCTGCACGCAGCGATCGCAAATATAGACATTTGGACCGGCAATAAGCTTTTCTACTAAGTCTTCTGGCCTTCCACAAAATGAACAGCACTGAGCTTCTTTATTGAATACAGATCTTTTTGTCATACTATCCTGCAGCCACTTCTTTCTTTTTAGGCACTAGCACTTCATCTGCAATGCCGTATGTTACAGCTTCGTCAGCGCTTAAGAAAAAGTCGCGCTCGGAGTCATCTTTAATTTTTTCAATTGGCTGGTTACAGTTTTTAGACAGTATGTCGTTAAGGCGCTGCTTTTGGAAAATGATTTCCTTAGCTTGTAGGGCCATATCAGCTGCAGTACCACCCATGCCACCGCTTGGCTGGTGTAGCATCACGCGGCTATTTGGCAGCATAAAGCGACGGCCTTTTGTGCCGGCAGAAAAGATAACAGCTCCCATAGATGCCACTTGGCCTATGCAGTAGGTGTTGATATTGCAGCCAAGGTACTGCATGGTATCGTAGATGGCAAGGCCAGCTGTGAGGTAGCCACCGGGGGAATTTAGGTAGAGATGGATGTCTTTTTTAGGATCTTCCATCTTCAAAAAGAGTAGCTGGGCAACGACAACATTTGCGACATGATCGTCAATTGCGGTGCCAATAAAGATAATGCGATCTTTTAATAGGCGTGAATAGATATCCATCACGCGCTCACCGCGTCCTGTATCTTCAATTACATAGGGTGTCGTCATAGGTTCGATCTCCAAGTCGTTTTCGCCATAATAGCAAAAACCTAATTGTGAGCAAGTGTTACTTGCGATTAAGTAGAAATTCCTCACACTTACGCATCATGATCATCATCACGAGGCGATTGCGCACTTCATCAGGATTTAGGCCTGCATAAATAAGTCGTTGCTGGCGTGGAAGCTGCATCTGGTGAGAAAATTCCATTTCAAGTTCTTGCTGAGAGATTGACACTTCAGCTTGCGGTGTTATCTGCCTCATCAAAAACATCCACATGAAAAAGCCGCGAGCTTCGGCTTCTAGCTGTGATTTGAGGGCGCTTTCTTTTGCAGCATCAAGAGGAATAGCCCCTTGCTGAAGGTCTGATCCTTGTTTGCAATAGGCAAGACGGCCACGCACTTCAGCGTCTACAAGTGAATGTGGGAGGCTAAATGGGTACTTTTGCAAAAGTTCACGTCTTAGATTGTAGCGAGCAACTTCACTTGCGTACTGCTCTTCTTCGCGCTTTAAGCGATCTTCTACAAATGTCTTAAGCTCTGCTACTGACTTAACGCCAAATTTTTGCGCAAATTCTTCGTTTTCTTCCGGAAGTATTGCTTTTTTGATTGTCTTTAAGGTTACGCGGCACTGCTTTGTAGCCTGGTCGTTTTCGTAAGCAATTACGTGAGAAGGATCTTCTTTTTGAGGTTTTGCTTCTGTCTCTTTGGATTCATCAATCTGCATGCCTACAACAGTGTCATAAAGCCATTTTGGCATTTCGTCTTTTTTAACGAGGAATAGCTGGTTTATGCATACGTTATGTGCAGGATGTTCTGTAACATCGATGTCAAGGTCAACAAAGTCGCCATCTTTACATGCGCGGTCTGTAACTTGTTCCCACGTTGCATGCATAAGCTGCAGCTGTCTGTATGAGCGATCGATTGCTTTTGGATCTACAGCTTTTGCTTCTTCAACCTTTGTTTCGATGTTGCTATAGTCGATTTCAGGAACTTGAGGTTCTACTTCAAGTTCAAAAATGGCAGTAGCGCCTGTGTCTTTGGAAAACTTTTTTAATTCTGAGCGCTTGAGGCTATTTCGTGTAAATGGTCTTAGTTTTGATAGCTCAAGAGCTTCTGTAAATGCTGTTTGTAGAACGATATCGCGCGATTCGCGATCGATAGCTTGACCAAAGTTGTGTTTGAGGATTTCGTCAGGTACTTTGCCTTTTCTAAAGCCGGGAACAGATACTTCTTTGCGAACAGCTTTTGTGCCTTGTTCGTAAGCTGCTTTTACGGCTTCTGGAGAAATTTCCACGTCCATGCGCACCTGGCAGCCAGGTTTATGAGTAATCTTTGCTTTGATATTGTCGTTTTGAAGTTCAAGTGTGGTTTCTTCTGTTGACTGTTGCACGACATACCTCTGATTTATATTTGGTTTATCTACTAAGAAGAAAGAAGCGGGCGATGGGATTTGAACCCACGACCCTCACGTTGGCAACGTGATGCTCTACCACTGAGCTACGCCCGCGTTACATGTAGTAATTACCGAATAGACTACTCTTTTTCCCATTTTCTTCCAACCAAAAAAACTAAAAAGTGAAGATATCCTGCTTGGATATATGTGTGGGTGCTGTTTTCGATTTATATTTTTTCTCTCTGCGTTAAAAAAAATCAAAAAACACATCCACACATACTTCTAAGCCCATGCGAAGCACCATTTCTGCTTCTCCCTATTCTCTTTCTACATGATAAAAAATATACTTGCACCATGGGTCTAGAGGGAAGTTGCAGATTTTTTCAGTTCAGGGCAGAAAGTTGTTGATTAAATCCGGCTTTTTTTGAATAAGGTTCCAAACACGGACAAAACACCAGAAGGGAGCCTCTACAGATGCCAGCATTAACTCAAGCTCAACTCTTAAACTTTCGCAAGATGAAGCACGAATTTTCGCCTCAAATGCTTCGCGAAGGCAAAGCGCTTTATGAAAAAACAGGTGTCAAAGAAGCAAAACTAGCGCAGTTTGCTGAAAAGACAATCAAAATCTCAGCACAAGTTGCTGGGGCTTATGCAAATGCATACACCTGTGAAATTGAAATCGACCGTCATGAATCTGAAATTCTCGACTCAAACTGCGATTGCCCACACCACTACGACTGTTTGCACCTTGCCTGTCTTCTTTTTTATCTTGAAGAGAACTTTGAGGCGCTTGTATTGCAGCATTTTGATGGTAAAAACCGCTCTAAAAACACCCAGGTGCAAGCTGCCATTTCTGAAAAAGCAACAAATGACCTCAAGAAGGTGCTTAAAGTAGCTGAGCAAAAAGAGCAAGAGCGCGGAAGAAGAGAGCGCGAAAAACAAGATATACAAGACTACTTGGCTTCTTGCCAGCTTCTGGGCCGTTCTGCATTTTTTGTGCCGGAAGAAGAAGGCAATAAAGAGCAGGGCGAAATTTCATTTCTTTTTGTGCCAATTGGCGCTATGCCATTTAAGCAAGTAGAGGTGCAAATTGCCCTCAGGCTGCCTTTTAGATCAAAACCACATATTATACAGATGCCAAAGCAGTTCTTTGCTGCCTTGCAAGGTCAAGAGCCATTTATGCTTGGCTCAAATCGCTATATATTTGGAATTGATTCATTTGGTCCACTTTCTGAAGAGCTCTTAAAGTCGCTGAGACAACATCTACAGTTTCCTGATGCAAAAACCGATAAGGTAAATAAGTCATCCTTCTTAGATCGCGAAGGCTTTGGCGAAATTTTGGCTTGCGCTCACGAAGTGTCACAAAACAACATGCATCTTCGCAAAAATAACTCAGAAAATAGCGAGGCATTTTCGCTTCCGGGGCTATTCTGGCAAAATTTTGACACGCCGCTCTCATTTTCTTCAAAGCGCATTGACCTAAGCTTTGTTCCGCAGCTTATACGCGAGCCGGCAGCACGCCTTTTGTTGTCGCCACATCTAGCTGTAGCTGAAAATGACCACATTTCTGTTGACGATGCAATACTATTAGAGTGCACAAAGCCAGGATGTATCTGGGATGGCCTCTATTTTCGATTTAATTCAACGATTAAACGCCAGCACCTTTTAGAAATTGACCCCATCCAAAAGATGGCAATTCCTGAATATCTCTTTGGTAGCTTTATTGAAAATGCGCTGCCAGAGCTTAAGCGCTTTGCGATCGTTAAAGACTGTAAAGAGTTAGAAGACCTTGCCACTTTGCCGCACCCTAAACAGATTACTGCAAGGTGCGATCTTGACTACACACAAGGTATTCTTGAAGCAAAAATTTTCTTTAACTACGGCAGCATGGCTATACCTGAGGCGCAAAACTGCTCTAACTTAAATGAAATGAAGAACTTTGTGACTGAGCAGGGGATATTAGCGCGCAACCTCGTAGAAGAAAATGCGTTGGTACGCGAGATATTTCAGGGCTTTGTGCGCGATGAGAAGACTGGGGTCTTTAGTGCAACTAGCGAAAAGAAAATTGTGGAGTTTATGTCAGAAGTGGTGCCGCGAAATAGCCACAGAATTGAATTTAACTGCCCAGAAAACCTCCAAAGCCGTTTTGCCTATGATGATACGCAGTTTACATTGAGCCTTGAAGAGTCTGATGCCTTTGATCGCATCCAGGCAAAGCTTACAATAAATGGCGGCCTAAAAGGTGCATCGGTTGATGCTCTTTGGGAATGTGTTTCAAGCCGAAAAACCTACATTTCGCTTACGCCTAAAAAAGCTACAAAGGGCTACAGTGAAGATGACAATGTCACAAGGCTTCATAAGATCTTGGTACTGCAGTTAGAACCGCTTGCAGCCTGTTTGCAGGTATTTGATGAGATTGGTGTAAAGCGCCTGCAAGATGCTACTTTTGAACTTCCTTTATGGATACTTGTGAATTTGCTTCCTGAGAGATTTAATGGGCTTCCATTGCAGATAAAGCTTTCTAAAGGCCTAAGCAAAATTCAGAACCAAATATTTGATCCAAAAATTACCAATGCTCCGGCAGTACCTTCTACAGTGCGCGCAGAGCTTCGCCACTACCAAAAAGATGGTGTGGACTGGCTTGCAAGGCTTCGTACAATGGGTCTTAATGGTATTCTTGCCGATGATATGGGTCTTGGTAAAACGCTGCAGGCAATTGTTGCTATTACCCAGTACTTTGAAAATAGAAAGCAACATCCATCTGAAGATCTACCAGGCCGCTGCTTTATCGTCTGCCCAACATCGCTTGTTGATAACTGGAAAGAAGAATTTAATCAGTTTCAGCCGACGCTTAAAGTTACTACCGTTGTTGGCACGCCGCAAGAGCGCAAAAAAACGCTTTCTGAGAAGAAGTGGGATGTGCTTATTACTTCCTACGGCCTTGTGCAAAAGGATATAGAGCTGTATGAGCAGATGTCATTTGGCTATTTAATACTCGATGAAGCTCAGGCTATTAAAAACCGCGAAACGCGAAATGCCCGCTCAGTAAAGAAGATTCCAGCGCGCCACAAGCTTATCTTAACAGGTACGCCGCTTGAAAACTCACTAGAAGATCTCTGGAGTCTCTTTGACTTCTTGATGCCGGGTCTTGTTGGATCGCCAGAGCGCTTTATCAACACCTACATCAAGCCAGCAGGCGGCCAGCAGGGTCAGCTAGAAGTGCTACGCAGGAAGATATCTCCATTTGTGCTTCGCCGCATGAAGCAGGATGTACTGCAGGATCTCCCTCCAATATCACACATCGTATACCACTGCCATCTCAGCCCAAGCCAGCAGGATCTATACTCTTCCTATGCGAAGCAGGCGACAGAGCAGCTTAAAAAGCTTGTTGAGAAAGAGGGCTTTGATAAGGTGCGCATACACGTTCTTGCAACCCTTACACGTCTTAAGCAGATTTGCTGTCACCCTGCAATCTTTGCTAAAGATACGGTGGAAGCTGGAGACTCATCTAAGTATGAAATGCTGCTTGATCTAGTAGCTGGCTTAATTGAGTCAAACCATAAGACGGTGATCTTTAGCCAGTACACCCGAATGCTCGGCATACTGCGCGAAGACCTCAAGAAGATGGGTGTAAAATTTGCTTACCTTGATGGCTCAAGCAAAAACCGCCTCTCTATCGTCAAACAGTTTAACGAAGATGAAAATGTGCCTCTCTTCCTCGTTTCGCTAAAAGCGGGCGGAAGCGGCCTCAACCTCGTTGGTGCCGACACAGTTATTCACTACGACATGTGGTGGAACCCAGCTGTTGAAAACCAGGCGACAGACCGCGTCTGGCGTATGGGCCAAAAGCAGGCAGTATCCTCATATAAACTCATCACCATGGGAACAATCGAGGAAAAAATTCTTGAATTACAAAATCGCAAAAAGGAACTTCTAAAAGAAATCGTACAAACTGATGAAGAAGTAATCTCCAAACTCACATGGGAAGAAGTGCTTGAGCTTTTGAAAATCTAAAATCTCTCACTAACAAAATGGGGATTTGTGCTAAGATCCTTTCTCTAATCTAGGGGGAAATTTTCATGAGTCTCCAGCAGGCTTTTCAACAGATGTTTCGGGCGTCAAATAAGCGCCTAGCCCGTTTTCGCGGGGTTTTTTCTAGCGATATTGGTATCGATCTTGGTACGGCAAATACCCTCGTGTTTGTGCGAGGACGTGGCATTGTGTTAGCAGAGCCCTCTGTCGTTGCTGTAGATTCTATAACAAACGAAGTGCTTGCTGTTGGCCATAAAGCAAAGGCCATGCTCGGCAAAACTCCTCGCAAGATACACGCCGTACGTCCCATGAAGGATGGTGTTATTGCAGATTTTGAAATTGCTGAAGGCATGCTTAAAGCCCTTATTCGTCGCGTAAGTCCTGCAAGAAGTCTCTTTCGCCCACGCATACTTATTGCAGTGCCTTCAGGCATTACAGGCGTTGAAAAGCGCGCTGTAGAAGACTCGGCTTTGCATGCCGGTGCGCAAGAAGTACTTTTGATCGAAGAGCCAATGGCAGCGGCTATTGGTGTGGACCTTCCTGTACATGAGCCTTCAGCTAGCATGATCATCGACATCGGTGGCGGTACTACTGAAATTGCTATTATTTCCTTAGGCGGTATCGTTGAGTCTCGCTCAGTACGAATTGCAGGTGATGAATTTGATGAGTGCATCATCAACTACATGCGCCGTACATATAACCTGATGATCGGTCCAAGGACTGCTGAAGAGATCAAAATCGCTATAGGCTCTGCATTTGGCCTTGGCGAGCATGAACTTGAAATGGAGGTAAAAGGGCGAGATCAGGTTTCCGGACTTCCCGTAACACGTCGCATTAACTCTGTAGAAATTCGTGAATGTTTGGCAGAGCCTATTCAGCAAATTATCGATAACGTCAAACTCACACTCGAAAAATGTCCTCCAGAACTAGCTGCAGACCTTGTTGAACGCGGTATGGTAGTGGCCGGTGGCGGCGCTCTTATTCGCGGTCTTGATAAAGCCCTTAACAAAGAAACAGGTCTACCTGTTATTGTGGCGCCAAATCCACTGCTTGCAGTTTGTTTAGGCACCGGAAAAGCTCTTGATTACCTGGATAAATTTAAAAAGCGTAAGGGGCTTGTAAATTAATGCCAAGCCATATCCCGGCTTTAAATGAATGGATACGCGAGATTCAAACTCTTTGCACGCCAGACAGCGTGCACCTTGTCACAGGCAGCGACTCTGAAGCGCTCAAGATAGAGGAAGAACTAGTACGAAGTAAGACCTTTATTCCTCTTAATCAGCAAAAGCGCCCTCACAGCTTTTTAGCAAGGTCATCGCCAGATGATGTCGCGCGCGTTGAAGATAGAACGTTTATCTGCACAGAAAAAAAAGAAGATGCCGGCCCTACAAATAACTGGACAAGCCCTCATGAGATGAAAAAGACGCTTACAGCGCTTTTTTCCGGCTGCATGAAGGGCCGTACAATGTATGTCGTGCCATTTTGTATGGGGCCGACTGATTCTGAATATGCACGTGTAGGCGTGCAGATTACTGATTCACCCTATGTTGTTGCTAGCATGCGCATCATGACGCGCATGGGCGAAAAAGCACTTGCCAAACTTGATCATCACTCATTTGTAAAATGCCTGCACTCTGTCGGCTGCCCAAAAATGCCCGGCGAACAAGATGTAGCTTGGCCTTGCAACACGCAAAATCTCTATATTTCACATTTTCCTGAAAGACAGGAAGTGTGGTCATTTGGTTCTGGCTACGGTGGCAATGCACTTTTGAACAAAAAGAGCTTTGCTTTACGGCTTGCATCGTGCATGGCAAAAAAAGAGGGCTGGCTTGCTGAGCATATGCTGATTGTTGGCATAACAAATCCACAAGGTGTTAAGCGCTATTTTGCGGCCTCTTTTCCTAGCGCATGTGGAAAAACAAACCTTGCCATGCTTATGCCTCAGCTTGAAGGGTGGAAGGTAGAGTGTGTTGGCGATGATATTGCCTGGATGCATTGGGGAAGTGATGGAAGACTTTGGGCAATAAATCCCGAAGCTGGATTTTTCGGTGTAGCTCCCGGCACATCTATGAAGTCAAATCCAAATGCCATGCGCACTATTGAAAGCAATGCTATCTTTACAAATGTAGCCCTTACTCCGGATGGCGATGTATGGTGGGAAGGTATGACAGAAAAGGCCCCGGAACATCTTGTCAGCTGGACAGGGGAAGCTTGGACTCCAGCATCAGGTGTCAAGGCTGCGCACCCTAACTCTCGCTTTACAGTGGCCTCTAAGCAGTGCCCCATCATCGATCCTGACTGGAACGCGCCTCAGGGAGTGCCGATATCAGGAATTATTTTTGGCGGCAGAAGGTCTCATACAATTCCACTAGTTCGTAAGGCTCTAACGTGGGCGCACGGTGTCTTTATGGCGGCGTCAATGACATCTGAAACCACAGCAGCAGCAGCAGGTGCACTTGGCAAGGTTAGGCACGATCCCTTTGCTATGCTCCCATTTTGTGGCTATAATATGGGCGAGTATTTTGCGCACTGGCTATCGATGGAAAAACCTGGCAGAAAGCTGCCTGAGATTTTTTACGTAAACTGGTTTCAAAAAGATGATCAAGGCAGCTTTTTGTGGCCTGGCTTTGGCGACAATATACGCGCTCTTAAGTGGATGTTTGAAGCTATTGAAGGAAGAGCAAAGAGCATAAAAACACCTATTGGCTATTTGCCAACAGCTGATGCTATCGACCTAAGTGGCCTTCGCTTAGCCCCTAAAGCTATTGACAAGCTAGTACAATATGACAAGCAAGAGTGGCATAAAGAAGCCCAAGAACTTGCACACTATTTTGCTCTTTTTGGTGACAAACTCCCACAAGAGCTTAAACAAGAAACAGAACGACTGCTACAAAATGTCTGAAGAGCTTTTTTATAGAAAACGTTGTAAGCGACTAGGTATAGCACTTGCCTCGAGCGCATTTTTGAATATCAGTATTCTTGCATTTGGAATTTATGAATGGCAAGAAACAGGCTTTTCTTTTTTAGCTACAAGTTCGTTTCGCCCGCAAAAATCTAAACTCTACCGCCAGACAGGTAAAGAACTTCCAACGCTTACCCAAGTTTTTAGGGAGTTAGAATCTTTAGATTATAATGGCCTTGTTGTACTTCTTGATGATACCTCTTTAGTAGCAGAGGGCTACAAAAAGCAAGATTTAGCGCTAAGCATGCTTGTAAAACGCCACTATTTTGACAGTAAAAGAGCACTCGGAACAGATCCGCTTGTGAAGCGGCTTTTTTCTTATATGGCGCAAGATGGGCAAGCTTCAGAAATTATTCTCTATCCCGATCTTGCTCCTGAGCAATTGGCTTTAGCTAAATCATTTGCAAAGACAGAAAAATGGCCAATAACTACTGAAGGTCTTTTGGTGCGTTATCGCCAAGAGCAAAGCCCTGAGCTAAAGGGGCTAATTCTATCGACAGATGAATACCGCTCATGTGAGCTTCTTTTGACACGAGCTACGCCAATATCTCGCGATGCTATCTTTGAATTTGCCACGCAAGTTGACTATAAGCTGTTAAAAAGCCTTTATGAAGAGATGGCAAAGTCTCAAGATTTTTCGCCGGAAGTGCGCCGCGGATTTTTGCTCAACGCGCTCCCACATTCTGCCGCCATGCTTTTTCAGGTAGATCCGCGTTTTTGTACGCATAGCTTGCGGGATAAATATGCGCTTATACTTCTTGCAGAGCTAGAGAAAAAACCTGATATGGCAAAAGAATATGCTCTTGCCCTTTTAGAGGCCCCACGGTCAAATGTCATATGGAAAAAGGCCATCATCGTGCTTGCAACCATCAAGCAACTTGATCCCCAAACTCAAACTCGCACGTCTATCTTAGAGCTTTATGGTCGTATAGTGCCAAAAGTGCCTGCAAAACCCGTTGTTGCTGTTCAAAAGCCTCAAACTAAAAAGCAGCCAGAAACCGTCTACATCGTCCAGTCAGGGGACACTCTATGGCATATTTCAAAACGCTTTGGCGTAGACATCGACAAAATCAAAAAGCACAATAAGCTCACATCGGACGCTCTAAAGCCCGGCTCAATGCTCCGCATTCCCCCCAAAGAGCAAAAAGGGAAGTAGCCAAATCTTGCCCTTTTCATGAATACGGTTCTTAATCTTAATCTTAATCTTAATCGTGATCTTAATCTTGATCTTAATCTATCAAAGACAAAGGCACAAAGAGGATTGAGATCAAGATTAAGATTAAGACAAAAAAAAGCCGCCACTCTTTTAGGTAAAGAAAGTGCCGGCTTATACGATTTTATGCTCTATTTGGCAGCAAGGACTAGGGAGTGATGTCTCCGCCTACTGGAGGACGGCGTTCACCCGGTCTTGGACCTTCTACTCGTCTGTACTGCTTATTTTTAAGCACGACTTTATGTGGAGAAAGAAGTGTGACGTCATCACTTCTTCGTTTATCGCGCTTGCTATCGCCAAATATAGCTGCAAATTTTTGTATGTTGAAGCTGAGGATACCACGAGGAAACCTGTTGCGGTTGCTTCTGTGGTTGTCAGCTGAGCATACGAGCTGGTTGACCAAACGGTCTACCACAACATGTGATGCTTGCTTTTTTTGCATGGGTTTTTTTACTGCAAAAACCGCGGACAGTGCCACGATTGCAAAAGTAAGTGTAAACCATGCTTTTTTTGAAATGTGCTTCATACCATCCTCCTTAAACTAGGTATAAAAACGTCCCAAAAATCTCTGTTTGAGACAATACACGAATGAGTGACAACAGGAATAAAGCATTTCGAATTTATTTGCAAGTGTATATCTAAATTTTTTCTCATTCTGTGTCGACAACATGTTATGAAAGGTTTTTATTGTTTTGACCACGGATTGCATTTTGCTAAACGTTTGAGCGTTAGCCAACAAGCGGTTAAAAAAGGCCTTTCAGAGAACATCTGGAGCGCATATTCAGAACATGTTGGAGTAAAGAGGCAGCATGAACCAAGAAGTGGACTTATAAAAAGTCGGTATGCTTTTATAAGGCCTAAAGCCAGTTTAGAACACATCTAGATGCACAATATTAAGTAGTACTTCAATAACGATTAGCCAGATGATAATCCACTCAAGTTTACTGGAGTGTTGGTGGTTAAGTTCATTGCCTAGCATTTCAAAAAGGTCGTGAACAATGTCAAGGCGTTGATTTAACACTTCAACTCTTGTTTCAAGATCAAGGTGATTTGCGATCATCACATAAAGAGGCTCTAGTTCAGAGTGGTCCCAGAAGTATTCAGGAACATCCAAAATATCAAAGTGTAGATTTATTGAGCTGCGTTCCAAAAAGAGCTCACCCATCTTTTTGCGAATTTCTTTTTTGGATAGCGTGATTTTTCCGCGCGCTGCAAGTTGTTCTGGAATATTTTTTGTTTTATCAATCGTTTTTTGGATGAGGCTTTCAAATGTTGCAAGACGTACCGACTGCGCAAGGCCGTGGGAAATGGCAAGGCGCGATAGGACATCGGTATCAGGTAGTTCTATTACTTCTTCGACAATCCGGGCTTCATTGCCAAACGTAAAGCTCATCAGATCGCATTCATAAATTTCTTGCGGAACGTTTTGATAGTCTTTAAGCAAAATTAAAAATTCTTGCTCTTCTTCAACATTAAGTCCCCACATCACAACTACGCCATATGGGAAACAAAAAATGTCCTTAACGTCTTCAGAGAAGCCTCCCGAGTCGCTTAAGTCAAAATGCACAACATCGCGAAAGAGGCTAGCCTTATAGCGTGCTTTAAGAGCATCTTGCAGCCCCTTTAGGTTATAGCTTGTTGCTGTGCAGTAGGCAACGCAACGCTTTACATGGGATTCATCATCTTGATCTGACATGAACATGGTAATTTCCAAATAAGATTGCAGAAGAGTCTATTCTAAATGGGCAGATATTGTAAATAGCGCTTGAGTCAAAAAGGTGAGTTCAGTATGATATCCGTCATCAATTCATGCGAAGGTGGCGGAATCGGTATACGCGCTACTTTGAGGTGGTAGTGAGGGTTTCCTCGTGGGGGTTCAAGTCCCCCCTTTCGCAATATGTACGAGCTGGGTGTAATATCCAAGATCAAAAAAGCCTCTTTCCTTATCAAGCATTCCTTCAACAAACAAAAATCTTTCTAAAAACCGGCAGGCTGATTCGTGTGCAGGATTGCTTTCAGCAGCTTCTTGCAAAAATTTGCTATAGAGTGCATAGAGTTCGGGTACCGGATGGTGAAGGGGCAGGATTCTGTTTATGAGATCGGTAACTTCTGCCGCAAAACGAAGGTGAGCGAGGGAAAGCCTCAGAGCTTGATACGATGTTGTAACAGTGCATTCTTTAGATTTCCAGAGTTCTTTATCAGAAGGAATAACAACCATTTCCACTCCAAGTAGAGGCGAGAACCCTCTTGCCTTGGATTTTGAATAGCTTTTGCAGACGCACTTAATCTTTCCATGCTCTTTTGAGAAAATAGAAAGAATATGAGCATTTTCTTGAAAGGCAAAGCTTGCCAGAGTGATTCCTTCGATTGCTTCAGTCTTCTGCATTGTCATAATAGATAAAAGATGATACTCTACTCATACCATTTTATGCACCGATAGCTCAACTGGATAGAGTACCTGGCTTCGAACCAGG
>CAZEQY010000008.1:87284-108505 GCA_964514655.1 uncultured bacterium | reverse complement strand
TCTTAATCTTGATCTTAATCTTAATCTTTTTTCACGCACTTGATAAGAAAAAGATCAAGATCAAGATCAAGACTAAGATCAAGAATCAGGAAACTCACCTTTTGCGAAATATTACCCCAACCCATTATACTAGGTAGTCAACCTCCAGGAGCCGATTCTTATGAGAAAGCGTACCATTTGCTTAGCACTCTGTACACTTGTTGGACTATTCTTCTTTGTTCAGGCCGTTTCCCATGAGGTGCCGTATGAATATCGCGGCTTTACGGCTACAAACGTCTATACGTTTAAGGAGGCTAACTGCAAGCTTGTAGAACTTGAGCATGCTCAATCCGGGGCTACCATCATACATGTACAAAATGATGATCCGGAAAATATGTTTGCTCTTTGCTTTAGAACCCCTGTTGCAGATTCTAAGGGCGCTCCTCACATCATAGAACATAGCGTTCTTCAAGGCTCAAAGAAGTATCCTGTAAAAGGTGCTTTCTACCACATGCTTAAGCGTACCTTTGCCACATTAATAAACGCCTATACAGGCCCTGATCACACAGTCTATCCATCATCTACGCTTGTGCCGGAAGACTTTTATAACCTGCTATCAGCGTATACCGATGCTGTCTTTCATCCGCTATTAAATAAGTCTACCTTTCTTCAAGAAGGCCATCGCTTAGAGTTTCAGACATTTGACGATCCTACATCGCCACTTATCTATAACGGCGTTGTGTATAACGAGATGAAGGGCTATTTTTCAAATCCCCGCCTACACCTTATTTGGGGATTATGGGCAGAGCTTTTTCCGGAGTCTCGAGGTGTTGCTATTTCCGGTGGCGATCCACAAGTTATCCCGGAGCTTACCTATGATGAATTTGTGCAGTTTCATCAGGATCACTACTATCCAGGAAACTGCCTCTTCTTTTTTTACGGCGACCTGCCATTAGAAAAGCATTTAGATTTTTTGGCTGAGAATGTACTGACAAGTGACGTTGTAAAGCGACCTGCAGTTCCTAAGAGAAAAACTGAACCTCGCTTTAATGCTCCAACCTATAAAGAAGTCTCCTTTCCAGCTTCTAGCGATGAGACGCTTATGGGCCTTGCATGGCTACTTCCTGAAGATACCGATGCTATTAGCTTTCGTATACTCAATCATATTCTCATGGCATCAGATGCTTCGCTACTTAAAGATGAAATTCTTTCATCAGGCCTCTGTAAGCAAGTTAGCGTATCAATAGATACTCATAGCGCCCCCTTTGCCTATTACTATATCTTTGAAGGCTGCACAAAAGAGCAGGCAAAAGCACTTGAAGAGCTCGTCCTAACAAGGCTTAAGCAGATTATGGATGCAGGCATTTCAGAAAACCTTATCGAACAGGCAATTCAGCGATTTGAGCTTGAAGAGCGAGAGATTAAGCAAGAGCGCGGTTCAAGCTATATAGATAGCGTTGTGCTTGCAAAGCTCAATGGGCTAAAGCCAGAAGATGCCTTTTTACTTACTGAGCAGCTAGCAAAAGTTCGAGCTTCTGCAAATATGTCTGAATGCATCAAAAAGGCGCTAGTTGATAATCCCCATAGGGTATGTCTTGTTATGACACCAAGTGAAGCCCTCTCTCAAGCTCATGCTACACGTGATAGAGAAAAGCTTGATGCCATACGCGCTAGTCTTTCTGATGATGATGTCGAAGCTATCATCATGCAAGCAAAAGAGTTTAGAAAGGGTCACGACGATATTCCTAGAGAAGAAATCAACTGCCTTCCAACAGTGACGCTAGAACATGTATCTAAAGAAGTGCCGGAATATCCTGTAGAAGTGGTGTCTGACGTTATCCACTATGATACCTTCACAAACCACATCACCTATATGCTACTTGAATATCCTCTTCCGCATGTGGCGGTTGAAGATCTTTGGCTTGTAGGGCTATATTCCTATCTTTTACCTCAGCTTGGAACAAATGAGCGGGACTATAAGGCAAATCTAGAATACATTGATGAAAAGACAGGATCATTAAAAGCTAATCTTTCTATCTTACATAAAAAAGACTCATTTGTACCTGTCTTGCAACTCACCTCAAAGGCACTTGATCGTAACGCCAATACTATGCTTGAGATCATCTGCAACATGGCTATGCATGCAGATTTTTCAGATAAAGACCGTATCAAGCAACTTATTATAAAGCATACAAGTGAGCTTGACCATTCGCTAAAGATGATGGCTCTAGAGTATGCTAAAGTGGCGTCGCTCTCTTCGCAGTCCTATGAAAATTTCTTAATTCATAAGTGGGAAGGGCTCGACTACTATGAGGCTATTATGTCGCTTAGCAAAAATCTTGATGGTTCTTTAGATGGCCTTATTCTCAAACTGCAAAATCTACAGAAAATTCTCGTTCCAAACGATCAGGCAAAGCTTGTAGTTGCCTGTGATAAAAACGCGCGGAACTCAATTTCTACAAACAGTATCAAAAAAATACCTTATACAGAGTCTATGAGGCACAATGTATTGCGAGATGCAGTATCATTTGGCTATTCAATACCGTCAGCTGTTGCCTATAACGTGCGCGGCGTTTCTTGTGTACGACATAACCCATACCTGCTGCTTGCGGCAGAGCTACTCACAAGTAAAGTGCTTATGCCACGTGTTCGCTTGCAAAATGGCGCATATAGTTCTTTTGCACGCTATGACTCTTCTAGCGGTGATTTTACGCTCTGTTCCTATCGCGATCCAAATATCGCGCTAACGGATGCTGTATTTAGCGATGCTATAGAGCTACTTGTAAAAGGTGAATTTACTGAAGATGATGTGCAAAATGCAAAAATTGCGCTCATACGCAAGCTTGATCTACCTTTACATGTATCTACTAAGGCAGTTGCCGGCTACCAGCTATTGATGGAAGAGCGAACAACTGAAGAGCGAAAGGATCTTCGCAGCAAGATCCTTTCGGCTACTTCTAGCGACATCCAACAAGCTGTAGCTACTCACATAGTGCCCCAGTTTCAAAAGAGCACCCTTGTGAGTATTGCTTCAAAAGAGCTTATCGAAACTAAATCTGCGTTGTGATAAACATCTTTTGTATGTCAGCATATCCTTTATAGTCTGGAATGTGGGTCTTTATTGCTTCAATAAGATCAGGATCCACATCTCCATAAGGGTTTTCAAGTAGAGAGTCGCCCTTAAAGTTTAGTAGTACCCTTGAGACAAAGAGCTGAACATTTGCATCATCGACTTCTGTTTTGCCATAGGGGTCCATTTCTGATTCAAGCGTAAATGCGCCAGTTTGAGGAGCAAGGCTTGCCTGGCGTATATCAGTAAGAATCTGCTGACGAGAGTGGGCCGCCCAGTGCAAAAATGTTGTTTTTGATACAGCCCACGCGCAAAACTTGGCAAGGCTTTCATAATCTTCTTGTCGGGGTTTTTTTGTAGTTGTAATTTTGGGGATTTCTGGAAGGTGCTCGTTAACTGCTTCTGACCAGTTGTATATTGACGACCAGTCCTTTCTAATAGCTGACTTATTTTTTTGAATAACGGTCAAAAAGTAGGTGTATAGAATGTCAAAGTGCACCTTTTCAGCATCAGCCAAGTAGTGATCTTTTGCTAAAGGGGTAGGTGGCGCGTAGTCTTTCCAGTTTGCGGCTTTCTTTACTTCATTCACAATAATTTTTGCGACGCTATCTACAGTAAGTGCTGAGTGGGTAAGTACACTTCCCGGACCAAAGATCACGCCCTTAGAACCAATCCAGTTTATGGTGTCAAGCTGCGATAGATGCGGCTCTAGCTTTTTATAGAGCGGATTGCGCTTCATGAATCTATCAAATTCTTCTGCAATAATGCCCGGAAGGATATGGCCTCTTGCGAGGTGAAATTCAGCTTCTCCTTTAAGGGCAAACACAGATCGCGCCATGTAAAGAGCTCTATCAAAGAAGCGATCATTTGGGCGCACATGATAGACAAATTCATCATTTCTAAATTTAAGCTCAATTTTCTCAAGTTCTAGGGTGTCATCAGGCTTTTTTATTGCTCGCACTATAACGTTTGGAAGGGTGTCATCTCTTTTAAGTTCGATGCCATCCCAATTTGCTTCCCACATCACTTTGTTGCCTTGATCTTTTCCGCCTACTGCTGTCACGTGGTTGAGTAGCTCTTCGATAAGGTTTTCCTTAGTAAGTGGGCGCTTTTCATAACTGGGGCCAAAAAGGTTATAGATCCACTGGACGCTAGATGCAGATAGTAGCGGCCTGGCTAGGCTTACAAAAAGACGCTTTGGAGCTTCTGTGCGAACGGCTTCAAAAAACTTCCAGAAAAAAGCCGGGGATTGAATGTGGCTTTTTAGTGGTGGGCGAATAACTGTAATGTCTTTGGGGCTATCAGTAACTGTAAGCTCAAGTTTGCCAAGGTCGGATAAGTCTAAAGTCTTTTCAAACTGCTGTATAACTACTTCTTCTTTTAAGCAGGCAAGGTCTTCTTGAGCAAAGGGGCGTCTTTTTTCTACAACCTGTATGATGACTTTTTGCGTGTTGCTTGCAGAGTGAACTTTAAGTGAAAAAGCGCCGGTTTTTGTGGTGGTGGCAGATCCTATATGTGTTCTACTAAACCAGCCCTCAACAAAGCAGTTTACTTTAACAAAGGCAGCGGGCTTTTCATCTTCGTGATAGACTATTTTGCCTTTTATAGTATGTGTGGGTTTTCCCTCTTTTATATTTGGCAGGCTGTAGCCTGTGTACCATGAATGCAGGGTGCTTACGCAACTATCTACAAATTTCACTCGAACCTCCTATTAATATAGTTGAAGATAAGTAACACGATATAGTAGCAAGAGTTTGTAAACAACACCTAATGAGATATGGGTATAGAGCACATAAACGTACACCTCATCTTGCTGCTGACCGTGGGCTTTGCAAGCGCCGCCCTTTTGGGTTTTATCGCGCTTCGCATGCATCTATCGCCTATTTTGGGCTATCTTGTAGCGGGGTATTTGATCGGTCCATACTCGCCGGGATTTGTTGCAGACGTTAAGTTGTCGGAGCAGCTTGCTGAAATCGGCGTTATCCTGATGATGTTTAGCGTGGGTATGCATTTTACCTGGAGCGATCTGCTACAGGTAAAGAAAGTGGCTATCCCCGGGGCATTGCTGCAGACTATTTTTGCAACTTTACTTGGCGCTATTCTTTTTATATCTGCAGGCTACACCCTGCAAGCAGGGATAATATTTGGGTTGTGTATTGGGGTTGCATCTACTGTTGTGCTCATTCGTGGCCTTACTGAAAATCACCTCTTAAATACGGCGCAAGGTCATCTTTGTGTCGGCTGGCTTATTTTAGAGGATAAGCTAACGGTGCTTGCCCTGCTTTTATTGCCTATTATTGCCGAGCAGCCTATTGGTGAGGGGCTCTTAGTGCCTGTTGTCTTAGGCTCTTTTGTGATGATATTTATAAAGTTTGCACTCCTTGTGCTTTTGCTCTTTACTGTTGGGCAGTGGCTTGCAAAGCGCGTGCTAAACCAAGTGGTGAAAACAGGCTCAGAAGAGCTTTTTACCATCACCATACTCGCTTTAGCTTTTATCTTTGCTGAAGTTGCAAACCTAGTCTTTGGCATGTCTATAGTCATCGGGGCCTTTTTAGCTGGAATTGCTATTGGCAGAACAGACATTCGTCACAAAGTATCGGATAATATACGGCCTATTAAAGAGGCCTTTATCGTCCTCTTTTTTGTTGCTATGGGAATGCTCTTTGACCCTAAAGCTATCTACGAGCACTTTTACCTGTTTGTGCTTACACTTGCTATTATTCTTCTTGCAAAGCCACTTGCAGCCTATGTTATTGCAAAAGGATTTCACCGCTCAAATGAAGAAGCGCTTACTGTAGCAGTAGCCCTAGCACAAATTGGGGAGTTTTCATTTATCCTGGCAGAAGAAGCAAACCGCTACCGGATGTTTCCAGATTTTGGATATGACCTGTTAGTAGCTTGCGCTTTTATTTCAATCTCATTAAATCCCTATTTATTTACCTGGGCAAAGTCCCAGTATAAGGAGAGGTAGATGGCAGATTTTCCTCGTGTAGAAGGCCCCAGTGGTCCTGAATTTGAAAAGCCCTCTGATGAGGTTAGGGCAAGCTATCAGATGCATTTTCCCGAAAGGCAAAAAGGAGTCGGCAATAAGGAGCTATTTAAAGCAAACGTGTCGCAGCTTCTTCCTCAGCATCCAAAGAGTCTAGAGGCCTATAGCGCTCTACAAGCACGTGCAATTGGAGAGGGATATGGCTCTTTCTAAAAAAGTATCTGAAGATCTAGAACAACAAATTGAAACCAATATCAACATCATCGCTCGCGATGTTGCTGAAGAGATGCATATACCGGATGATCCTTTGCAGAGTATTGATGTACAGACAAAAAAGCTTGAGCACGAGCTTAGCCAGTGCATGTTACTTGCAAAAACGCGCATACGAGATGGATTTATCTACTGTGTGAATGCAGTAAAAGAAATGGCTCACACCGATTCTTCAATCGATCTAAAAGCTTTGGAGGAGAATGTAGAAACGGCCCTAGGCCGCTTTGAAACTGTGGCAATTGTGAAAGACATGTGTTCAAAAGTGATAGATGGAACATCCTGGAAAAGCCTTTTAGGGTTACATGACACAAGTGTAGACCTTTTTTACAGAGGTGCAAAAAAACTCTTTGACTCTGGTCGTTATCCAGAATCGGAAGCTGCCTTTTTCTTTTTAACAACAATAGATTTTGCAGAATATGTCTTTTGGCTTGGCCTTGGCCACGCTGCCTTTCACCTTGGCAACATCAACCAAGCCCTAAACGCCTACGATATGGCCTCAAGCTGCAGCCCAAATGCAATCTGGCCGCGCATCTACATGGCAAACTGCTTTGAAGCTTTACACGACTTTGAAGAATCCCTGTTAGCCCTACGTTCTGCAGAACAAGAACTCAAAAACAGCCCCGACAAAGACCACGCCCTTGAAATGGACCTCCAAGAGCGCATCCGCAACGCCAAATCCCGCGCATGATATAGCGTTCATTATTCCCTTTGAGACTTGCAAGCTAGAGAAGTGGGATTTTTCAGATAGCTTGGTTAATTAGGGTTTTATGTTTTGAAAATTTAGCAGCTTTAAGTTGAGGTAACTTTCGTAGTTTTCTATGCAGCTGTAATGCATGCCAGAGGTCGTAGCTGCTTTGTAGGTTAAGTCAAAATTCGGGACTTTAAAAAGCCTGGCTCATGAGATGTAATTTGCGAATGTGCAGGCGGACTTTTTCCTCAATTTCTCGGGCGCATGCTTGCTTGATTTTTTCGAAAGTCTGGGAAATGGGAAGATCAAGTTCTTTATCGGTAAGTGGCAGGTTGTCAAAGAAATCATCTCCCAGCGTGAGCCACTTGATTAGGCGGCCTTGGCCTTTTGTGTCTGATTCTGTTCCAAGTATTTGTTTGCCACATTTGCCTATACCATCATAACGATGTAAATCATATGGCGTGTCGGCAAGCCTAAAATTTGCTAGCAAAAACCGAATGTTATGCTTTAGCTTCAGAAGTTCTATATAATCTCGCGCTGTTGTCTCTGGTCCAAATCTTGGAAAGCCATTAACAATAAAATCGTTTATGAATTTCATAACGCGCTCTTCTAGAATTTGAGGGCCCTCCGTTGGACTTTTTGTTGGGCTTACCCCATAGCTTTCCCAATCTTCAGAAAGATGCTCACCTCTATTACACGCAAGTTGTGCCTTAGGATACCCTGAAAGTGATACTGCGTCGCCGTGTAAGCCCTGCGTAAATTCCTCGTCTGCTTTTTCGGAGTAGCGCAGGCCTATTGAGCGATTTGCTAAAAATTCAAACTCTTCGGGTGTTAAGGGCTGGGCTTTATTTTGTTCTGCTGTTTCAATTACCTTCCGAATAATTTTTCTAGCAACGTGTGCGCGCACGGTGCTCATTGCATCTCGAGGTGCTTTTTTGGCCTCTTTTAGGGTCCGTGCATCCGCTTCTTCTTCAACTTCCGCGCGAGGCCGTTTAAAATCTTGCTTTTTTTGCTCTGCCTGAATTTTTGCTACTTGAAGATTGATCATATCTGAAAGTGAGTTCCATCCATGGTCCGGATAGTCACGCGTGACATCGCTTAGAACCCTTTTACGATAGTCCTGTGGAATTTGCGCGATTGTAACAACAATGTTTCGCCACAAAGTTGGATCATTAAAGCGCTGTAAGAATGGTGCTGCAAGAGCGAGAATATCTCTTCGCTCTTCTTGTGGGAGTAATCCAATAGATTTGAGTAAATATCCGGCCCATACAGTGTTCTCTACCTGTTGGATCAAGGGCTTTGCCTGGCGTAGAGCATCTTCACGTTGATCAAGAGGAATTGGAGCGATATCATGAATTGCATCGGATATAGTGAACGCTCCTATTTCCTGGCCTTCAAGAAAGGTCTTTACGTGTTTTATAATACTTAGCTTGTCTTCTACTGTTCTACCGCGAAGTCCGTTTTCAATATTGCCTGCAATGAGTTTTTGTTGTTTTTCGCTAAATGCTGCAAGCTCTTCTTGAAAGGAAGCGGCTCCTGGTTCTGGGGTCGGCGCCTCTCTTCCCCTTTTTCGCGAAATAATGGGTGATGATGCAGGGCTATGGTTTGATTCGAGACTACTAAGAGCATCACGTGCTACATCATCAGCTTTAGAATCTCCCGTGCTTTTGGCGCGACGTTTTGTAGGGGGAGACTGTTCGCTGTTATATGATTCGCCTGCTCCAAATGGGCCTTTAATGCCGCCGTCCATAGTAATAGCTCCTTTTATCCTCATGTATCAAAAAATGTATACCATGTCAAGGGTGGACGGGGGGTCTAGTTCACCGACATGGGTAACAAAAATGGCCTTTTCTCTCTCAAATTCCATCGTGAATTTTGTCTATAGTGAGGTGTGCTAGTGAGCTTGGATGGGTTTAGCGCTTGGTGATGAGGTTGCATTGGGGGCAACGGGAGAGGGATTTTTGGGAGCTTTCTAGGTAGTTGTGGTGGCAGAATTCGCAGGTGCGGTGTTCCATCGTAAAGGGGATGAGGTCTTTTTTGCGCGTGGCAAGCCAGATGCCTACTACCGTGATGAGGCCAAAGGCTAAATAGAGGACGCAGGCGGTTTCTGGGGCTATTTCAATCATGCAAATATTTCTTTATATCTTCGCCGGTTGTGCAGAAGATAAGTGTAATGGTGCCAGCTTGGCTTTTTTGTGAAAAGGGTTCAAATTGGATGTTTTTGATAATGCGATCAGCAACCGATTGAAGCTCGCGGTCTAAAAACATTTTTGAGCGCTCAAGATGTACTACCGTACCTGTAAGGCCGCTAATCGTTACGCTATAGTCGATAGGAAAGTGATTCGAAGCAAGCACGAGGTGGCTTAGGTCCTCATTGGGGCCCTTTTCTCTAAAAAGACAAGAACCATCCTCGACAAGAGTCAAGCCCTTTAGCTCAGAAGAAAGTTTTAGCTGCAGTGGATATACCTTAGGGGCGTAGGTAAAAGATCTTGTGAGGTCTATAATATCTTTTTCGCTATAGGCAGTAAGCTCGTTTGTGGGATAGGGCGGTGCATATTCGCGCATTTTTACAGGCTTATGGGTTTGCAAGATGTGCAAAGCCTTATATTCATCATCATCAAAATTGCAGGCGACTAGGCTTTCAGGATCATATGAGGTTGTCTTTTCAACGCTTGCTACAAGCTCTACATCGTCGATTGCCACGTTGAGGGGTGGCATTTCGGGGGTTAGTTCTTGATAGTCGTTAAGGCGTATTCGGAAGGTGCCAAAGAGTACAAGGTGTAAGCTAAGTGAGTAGATGAGTGCTTGCAAAAGGGCCTTGTCAAGCATGTTTATACCTTTGGTTTAAACGCAAGGCGTATACGAACACCACAGTCCTGCACCTCTGAAAAGAGCTTTAAAAACTGGCCGTAGTCAACGCGTCTATCGATGCTGAGCACTACTGTAGGCATGCTGCTAGCATGTTCATCTTGCATAGCGCTAATATGTTCTTTTAGCCGTTCTTTTACGCTTGCCATGTCGATGATCTCTTTTTTTGAGCCAAGGTAGATCACGTGATCTGCATCCATAATGACAAGAACCTGAGCAATTTTTGCAGGCTGATCACAAGTAAGCTGCGGGGTTTCGATGAGAAGCGACTTTAAGGGCAAAATCTCAGATGTTACAAGAAAAAAGATGAGCAGCAAAAAGATAACGTCAACAAGGGGCGTTAGGTCGATAAGGTTAAGGCATGGCTTTAGGCGTGTCTGAAAGCGCATAATTACTCTAACACTCGCGATTCTAAAAGATCTACAACTTCAGCACTTGTTGCCTGCATCTCAACAGTCATTGCGTCGATGCGGCTAACGATATAGTTATAGCCAATAACTGCAGGTATCGCAACTACAAGCCCGGCAGCTGTTGTGACAAGTGCATATTCCATAGCTTCGCCAATTTGCGTGGCAGAAATTTCTACTAGGCTAGAGACGCGCATCTCTCCAAAAGCCTTTATAAAGCCAATTACTGTTCCTAAAAGGCCAATTAATGGGGCGATGTGGGCGATGATAGAAAGGATCCTTGCATTTTTTTCCATCTTTGCAATTTCTATTAGGCCGCGGAGTTCCATGGCGTTTTCTATATATTCTACAGGTCGCGTGTGTTTACATAGACCTGCTTTTATGATGTTTGCAATGGCGCCGCCCTTAGCTTCACATAGATTCATGGCAGCGACGATATTTCCATCTACAAGCTCTTGTCGAATGAGCGTGAGTAGGGCTGTAGAGTCTGTATCGATTTTTTTAAAGTACATTACGCGTTCAAAAAAGACACCTGCTGCCAAGATTGAGCAAAAGATAATTACGACAAGCACAAGGTTTACATGTGCAAGCCACGCTCCAATATCCTGTAGTACAGCCCAAAAACTACCCGTATCCATATTTTTCCTCTAATTTTTTTCTTGCGCGCATGCCCCACTCTCCACCTTTTTTGGCGGTAGCCTGAAGCTGCCTAAACGCTAAATCGCGCCTTCCTTTTAGCTCATACAGCTCAGCTCGCAAAAACATAGCCTGAATGCGAAGGCTTGATGCACTTTGCTCATTTATCACCTGTGAAAGAAGCATCATTGCCTTGTCAGACTCTCCCATCTGCTTATGGATAAGAGCTTTTGCGATAAGTATCTCAAGCAATAGCTCGCTTCTTGCTCCATAAGCCTGTAGTTTCTGCGCTTTATTGAGTAGGTCAAATGCCTGCTCATATTCGCTTCCTTTTGCTGCTACCTTTGAAAGTTCAATAAGCGCTAAAATCACAGGTTCTTCAGCATTGCATTCAAAAGCTTCGGCATAGTTTAGCAAAAAGACTAGTTCTTCTCGAGCCTGGTTCTCATTTCCCTGCAATAAAAGTGTTCGCGACTTTAAAAAACTAGCTTTAAGCCAGGTGCCGTGAGGGCGCTCCTCTTCCTTCAAGTCAAAGACATCGTGTTTGAGGGTGTCAGAGGTAGCTTGTGCTTCTGGGTACTGAGCAAGTATGTAGTAGCCTTGTGCAAGTTCATATTCTGCGCTAAGCAGGCGCTTACAAAAGCGCGAGCGCATCTTTGGTGCTAACGTATGGAAAAGTTTTTTGCCATTTTCAATCGCGGTTGTAAGGGTGTTTATGAGGGCGCCTGATATACTATTTTGTGGGCTTGATTCTAGATCGTAGGCAGCAACATGGAGCATCCCCATAACGCCAAAGTATGAGGGGGCATATTCTGGGGGCATTTTTTTGAGGTGGGCAATTGCTTGGACGTTATGTGCGCTATATTCCTGTTCAGAATAGTAGCGATAGTAGCTTTCAGGGCCATAAGGAGATTGTGGATAGTCGGTAAACACCTCGTGAAAGAAAGGGCGGGCGTCAAGAGCTCTTTTTTGGTAGATGCATCCCATAAAAAAGAGCACCTCATCGCGATGTGAGCTATGAGGGTATTCTGCTTCAAGTAGCGATAGGGCCTCAAGGGCATTTTCATCATCATCAGCTTTATAAGAAGCTAGTGCCTTATGAAAGACTACATCGGCAAAATAGGGGCTATCCGGATACTTTTGCAAAAACTGCTCACACAGCCATATGGCTTTAGAGGTGGTGTGTACGCTAGAGATGGCATAGAGCCAGTGGCTTTTTTCGATATATGTAGGGGTTGTAAGTTCTGGTAGGGCTATCTCCAAATAGCGGCAGGCTTTTTCCGGTTGGTTGTTGTTAATAAGATAAAGGAGTAGCTCTTCAACTACTTCATACTGCTCATCAAGTTGCTTTCGCTCTACTAACAGGCGAAAAGCTGCATCTATATGTTCTTGCTTGCAGCTTCTAACAAGTGCTTTTGGATAGCTTTGTTTTAGTAGATGCTTAGCGTCGCATACTGCATCAAAATTGCCGGTAAGATCAGCTATGTAGAGCCCAATTTCATAGCGTACATCATCTGATATGGCTGCTTGCTCGAGCTTTTGAAGCTTGGCACTGTCTTTTCGTAGAAAATAGATTTTTGCAAGGTCTATAGGCTGGCTTACTAAGGCTTCAGCTCTATCAAGAAATACCTCCTGTACACTTGAGCTAACAGATGAGCTTGCAAGTTCTAAATAGGTGGCGCCAAGGACTATGAGCGCCTCTTTTTGGTAGGGGCCTTTTTGCTGTATGGCCTTTTCAAGATGCTCGCACGCGGTCTCTTTTAGCCCCAGGTGGAGGTGGTATAGTCCTTGTAGGTAGCTATTGGGATTGGCCTGGATTAACTTTTCTGCGTGGATAAAATTTGCCTCTTCCATATTGATCAGCACTTCAAGCACATGAGCGCCGCTAGAGTCTGGAAGTTCCTGTAAAAGCTCTTTTGCCTTTTGGATGTCGTGGGATTTGTAGGCGCTAAAGCAGGCTTCCCAAATGGTTTTAACATCTTTTTTTGACTGTTCAAAATGGATTAGGGCTGCATCAAGATGGCTCAATCTCTTTTCGGCAAGTGCCCGGATGACGCAAGGTTTATATGAATCGGCCAGTGCCTTTAGGCATTGTTCATAGTCTTCATCCAAAAAGTAGCAGACGGCAAGGCGCTCTGATAGTGCTGTTAAAAACGCATTGTGGCTAATTTTTGAGAGTGTTTGGGGAAATACCTGTGCTTTTGTTGCGTCGTAGAGGTACTGGTAGATGGTTGCAGCTTTAACGTACTCTTTTTGCTGAAAGAGAATTTCTGCTGATCGAAGCTTCTTTTCAGCATGGTGTTGGATGCTTGTGTAGAGCGAAGTGACGATGTCGGCATCTTGGGCAGAGAGCCTGCGCTTTGGGGTGCGTAGCAGCTCTTTCATCACGCTTTGGGCCTTATGGAGCATGTCTTGGGCAAGCATGCTTTTAGCCATAAGGGCTTTTAGGTTTATCCAGTAGGGCTTAAAGGCTTCGTCGCGTAGTAGTGTGGTAATAAGAGCATTTTCTTTTGTAAAGTACTTTTGGCACTCGTAGGCGTTTATAAGCATATTGTAGATATCGATTTTGACATCCGGCTGCAAACGGCGAAAAGAAGGGTCGCTTGAAAGGTCTTCAAGTAGTATAATAGCTGCTTGCACACCATCTGATGAGCCCTTGTTGAGCTCTTTTTGGGCATTTTTTGCTATCGTCAGCATTTTTGATGACTGAGGCAGGTGTAAGGTTTCGGCAAGCGCATGTAGCCCAATTGTTGATTGGCAAAAAAGACAAAATGGAAGACAAAAATCAAAACGCATCTCGAAACACCATCTAAATGCCATTACAATAGCGTATCAGCGGGCTTTTGTAAAGCAGATGATCGTGCTAATCTACATTTTTTTTGCAGAAAAATGAGAAATCTCTTGCACAATATAGTGCAGGTGGGTTAATTACAATGACTGTCCATAACGTTAAACGGAGGAAAATAACTATGGCATTGAACGATACAATTAAGCAAATGCGCGAATTGCTTGCTGGCATTTCAGTAGATCTCGAAAAGGCAGTAGGCGGCAACAAAGCGGCTTCTCAAAGAGTTCGCACGAGCACAATCAGACTCGAAAAAGTTGCTAAAAACTTCCGCAGAGAGTCAATCTCAGCAGAGAAGCACGGCGGCATGAAGAAGTCAAAGAAACCAGCTTCTAAAGCAAAGCCACAAGCAAAAGCAAAATCACACGCTAAAGCTAAGCCACAAGCGAAAGCAAAAGCTCCAGCTAAAAAGCCAATGATGATGAAGCGTCCAACGGCGAAAATTCCCGTTAAGAAAGCCTAGTCGTTATAAGCAGGGGGGGGGATTCCCCCCTAATTCTCACGCCAGCAAATGTGCAAATCTTAATCTTGATCTTAATCTTAATCTTGTTTTTCTGTTTGAGTTCTTATGTCTCAGTTCGGTCACGAAACGCTCAAAGTTTACCAAGAATCTATTCGTTTCGTCACATGCATGAGCGAGCTGCTGGAAGCGGTTCCAAAAAGCCTTTCTGTTCATAATCAGCTAGATCGTGCAAGCACCTCAATCCTTCTGAATATTGCTGAAGGGAATGGAAAACATACATCCGCCGATCGTTGTCGATATTTTGATAGTGCACGAGGTTCAGCACTTGAGTGTGCTGCTTGCTTGGATGTGCTTGTTGCTAAAAAGAAAATTAATGGAGATAAAATGAAAAAGGGGAAAGATCAGTTGCATCAGATTGTTGCGATGTTGATTGGTTTGATACGTGCCAATTCTGAGCGAACTGTGTGAAGGGCAATCAAGATTAAGATCAAGATTAAGATTAAGATTAGGATTTGTTAGTTGAGTACATGAACAATATCGAACTTTTTATCGACAAGCTGCACCCAGAAGGTTGGGGAGTGGCAAATTATACTCGGTCCGATGGCTTTGTACGCGGTGTATGCGTTCCATGCGCTCTTCCTGGCGAGCAAGTAATCGCCGATCTCTATTACACAAAAAGCAAAAAAACAAAGACCGAACACGGCAAAAGCCTGCTTGGCAAAGTTCTAGAAGTAAAAACCCCATCTCAATCTCGCGTTTTAGCCCGTTGTAAGCACTTTAGCATTTGTGGAGGCTGCACATGGCAGCATATGGACTATAACGACCAGCTTGCACTCAAAGAATCTAACATCAACTCCCTCTTTAGCGATGTTGTAGGCCCTCAAACTACATTCTATCCTATCATCAAAGCGCCAAGTGACTATACATATCGCAACAAGATGGAATTTACCTTTTCTCAAGATGCTAAAGGCCAAAAATTTTTGGGCCTCATCATGCGCTGCTCTAAAGGTAGGGTCTTCACTATTGAAGAGTGTCACCTTGTAAAACCATGGGTAAGTGCGACTTTGCAGGCGGTATATGCGTGGTGGAATACAACAAATCTTGCTGCATACTATGGTCCTAAGGATGTAGGTCACCTTCGCTACTTGACTATGCGTGAAGCTGAGACATCAGGCGACAGGGTGATCATACTGACAGTATCCGGAAATCCTGACTATGCCATCAAGCGATCGCTTATTGAAGAGTTTGTAAAGGTATGTAAAGAGCATGCAACAGGCCCTGCCAACTTGACGATATCTCTTCGCATCCAGCAGGTGCATGTGGGAAGAGAAACCCAATTTTTTGAGATGCTCCTATCGGGCCCTGATAGCTTTAGAGAAACAATACACATCCACGATTCTTCGCTACAGTTTAATTTAAGCCCAAGTTCCTTTTTTCAGCCAAATTCACTACAGGCAAGCCGCATCTATGAGCGCGTGATTGAGCTTGCTAACCTCTCAAAAGAGATGGTGCTCTATGACCTCTATGCCGGTATTGGCATCTTTGGCATGTGTATGGCAGCTCAGGTTAAGCAGGTGATATCTATAGAAATTTCTGCAGATAGTGCCTATGATGCCAAGGTAAATAGCGATAGGATGAAGATCTCTAACTTTCGCATCATCAGATCTGATGTTGCAAAGGCTCTTGAAGATAAAACACTGCCACAGGCAGACGTTGTGGTTGTTGACCCTCCAAGAACAGGGCTTGGCAAAAGTGCTATTAAAGAAATTTTGCGCCTTCAGCCTAAAACGATCATATATGTCTCGTGCAATCCCAAAACCCAAAAACTCGATGTAGTGGATCTTGTGCAGGCAGGCTATAAAGTGACTGTCATACAGCCGATAGACCAATTTCCCCAGACAGTGCACGTAGAAAACATTGTAATTTTATCGCAAAATGTGTGATACTTCACGAAACATTACGTGAGGAACAAGACTATGATGAAGAAGTGCCTGTATTTTTTAAGTTTCTTTTTTGCTGCTACTTGCGGACTTGCCGCCGATGAACAAGCGCCAGCAGCTGTTGACCAAGGAATGACACAAACACTCGTGATGGTTGCCATTGCCATTGCCTTTTTCTACTTTATCCTCTGGCGTCCTGAGCAAAAGCGCCGTAAGGCCCTCGAAAATCAGCGAAGCTCTATGAAGAAGGGCGACCGCGTTATTTGCATGGGCGTAGTAGGCACTATCAGCAAGATCAAAGATGACACCATCGTCGTACGGACAGGTGGATCTGAAATCGAATTCCTTAAAGCTGCTATCAGCGACGTACAACCCGGCAACGGCTCAACAGAAGACGCTCAATAAGCCTTGCAGAGTAACCCACTTTCCAGTTATTTAGAGTAACGGAGGTGGGGTATGCAAAAAGAGGTAGAGCGCCTTGCAGGCTTTATTCATAAAAGCCGATTTGATGATCTTTCTGATCAGGCTATCGAGGCGCTAAAAATTAGGGTCTTAGATTCTCTTGGGTGTGCCTTTGGCGCACTTTCTAGCCCGCTCATCCTCATGCTCAAGGAACATCTTGAAGATTTTGATGGCAAGCCAATAGCAAGTATTATTGGTGGGCATAAAGCAGCTCCGGACCGCGCGGCATTTTTCAATGGCGCACTTATTCGCTACCTCGATTTTAACGATAGCTTTCTTGCTAAAAAAGAGACATGTCATCCAAGCGACAATATTGCAGCGATACTAGCTGCTAGTGAATACGCAAATAGTTCTGGAAAAGATTTTCTTGTGGCACTCGGTTGTGCCTATCAGGTGCAGTGTCGCCTATCTGAAGAGGCACCTGTTCGTCATAAGGGCTTTGATCACACAACGCAAGGGGCCTATGCCATTGCTGCAGGTGCTGCAAAAGCGCTAAAGCTATCAAGTGAAAAAATTGCCAACGCGGTTGCAATAGCGGCCTGCGCAAATAACGCGCTACGCGTTACGCGAACAGGAGCTCTTTCTCACTGGAAGGGGCTTGCCTATCCCAATACAGCTTTTTCTGCTACGCATGCGGCCTTTTTGGCTATGCGAGGAGTGACTGGTCCATTAGAGGTCTTTGAAGGCAATAAAGGGTTTTGGGAGGCAATATCCGGGCCCTTTTCTATTGCCTGGGAAAAGGAAAACCTTGAGCTTGTGAGAAAGACAATTATAAAAAAATACAACGCCGAAATCCACTCACAGTCTACTCTTGAAGGTATTTTGGAGCTTGATTTAAAGGCTGAAGAAATTGAGCACATCGAGATTGCTATTTTTGATGTTGCCTACCACATTATTGGCGGGGGAGAAGAGGGTTCTAAAAAGCTTATACGCACTAAAGAGGAGGCAGATCACAGCCTGCCTTATATGATTGCCGTTGCGATCCTTGATCGCGAAGTAACGCCTAGACAGTACCTTCCAGAAAGAATACTACAAAAAGATGTCCAAGAGCTTTTACATAAAATTACAATTCGGCCAGATCCGGAGTTTAGCCGCCGCTTTCCGGAAGAGATGCCCGTACGCATTGTTGTGACAAAAACTGACAAGACAACAGTTGTAAAAGAAAAAAGCGACTACGAAGGCTTCTTTACAAGGCCAATAAGCTGGGAGCATGCTGTACATAAGTTTTTGCAGCTAGCTGCTGGCCATGCAAAAGAGCTAGATGCCATTATTAACACGGTGCACAATCTTGAGAGCGTGCCAATTACAGACCTCACAAAACACCTACGAGGATAAGCCATGAGCGAGTATCCATTTGATTTTATCCGCATGAACAAGCCGGCTAAAAAACCGCGCACAAAAGGGGTAACAGAAATTCGCGGGCCCTACTATTCTGTGATGGGAAAAAGCTATCTTGAAGACGTGCTTTCTACCATGGAGCCCTATGTAGATAGCCTCAAGTTTGCTGGAGGGTCATTTAGCCTCATTCCGGAAAAAGAATTAAAAAATCTAATAGATATCGCCCATCGCCACAACGTGCTTGTGTCAACGGGGGGATTTATCGAATATGTGCTCACACAAGGTGTGGATGCTGTAAATAGATATATTGATACATGCAAAAAGATTGGTTTTGATATCATAGAGGTCTCTAGCGGCTTTATTACAATTACAACAGATGACTGGCTCCGCATCGTCGAGCGCGTACAGAAAAGTGGCCTTAAGGCAAAGCCTGAAGTTGGCATCCAGTTTGGAGCGGGCGGCGCAAGTGGCGAGCAGGAGCTTGAAGCAGAAGGTGTGCGTGCAGTAGAGTGGGCTATACAGCAGGCAAAGCGCTTTATTGAAGCCGGAGCCTACATGATTATGATAGAGTCTGAGGGTATTACGGAGTGCGTAAAAACCTGGAGAACAGACGCTGTTGCCAAGATCATTGATGGCTTAGGGCTAGAGAAGGTGATGTTTGAAGCTGCAGACCCGGAGGTCTTTTCTTGGTACATAAAAAACTATGGGCCAGAAGTAAACCTCTTTGTTGACCACAGCCAGATTGTGCAGCTAGAATGCCTTCGCGCAGGAATATGGGGCACAAAAAGCACGTGGGGAAGGGTCGTAACATATAAAGGATAAGATGAACGCATTTGTTGCTCTATGTATACTTAGCATGTCCAGTCTCTTTACACCACAAGAAAGTCCCTATCTGAGTATGCCGGTTCTTGAAGTGCGTCATGATGAAATCAACACGCCGGAAATACAGCAGCTTATAGACAAGATGTTTACTATCGCGCGAGGCGAGCGCGAAGATGTGCAAGGTAAGGTGATGGTAGGGCTTGCGGCTATACAAATTGGAGTAAATAAGCAGATTATCCTAGTTGATGTAGGCTTTAATTCAACAAAAAGAGCGTTTGGCGAGCTTACAGCCTTTATAAATCCAAAAATTACCTCGCACTCTTCTGAGAAAGAGCTTGGCCACGAAGGCTGCTATTCTGTAGATAGCGATGTTCTAGGTATCGTCGAGCGCTCAACTACAATTACTGTTTCAGCACTCGATCGGTACGGCAATCCTGTTACCCAAGAGTTTTCCGGCATGACCGCCCGCATTTTTCAGCATGAAATTGATCACCTCTATGGCACGCGCTTTCCTGACAGACAAGAATGCCGCTACTTGCACCGCGTAAAAGAGGATGAACATCCAGCTTATCGTACAGGCTGGCAAGCTTGGCCTCATAGTGTCTCTTACACTACCTGGCTTTCAATGAAGGCTGGTAAATGAGAATCGTAAGAGCTGTTTTATTTGCAGCATTACTCCTATTAAGCTCCCAAGCATGGTGTGAGGTTGTGCTGAGCGGTGATACGCTAAGCATTGATGAAGTGGTGAGAGTTGCTCGGCATGGAGCTCATGTTGTGGTGACAGATACTGCGATGGAGCGCGTAAAAAAGTCTCATGAGCTACTATTAGCCGGTGCAAAAGCCAATATGCCCATTTATGGGCTTAATCGCGGTGTCGGGCTTAACAAGGATAAAAAAGTATTTAAGGGTAATGCCATTGATCCTGAGGTCAAAAAGATATCTCAGGAATTTAATAAGAATATGATCTATTCCCACTCTATTGGTATTGGACCAAATATGCCCGAAGAGTTAGTGCGAGCAACTCTTGTTGTGCGGCTCAATGCTCTACTTAAGGGTGTTTCTGGCATCCAGCCTGATGCTATTCGGCTTTTTGTGGCCTTTCTTAATCAAAAAATACATCCCGTAATGCCATGTAGGGGCTCTATTGGCGAAGCTGATATTGGGATTTTAGCCCATATTGCCCTTGCAATGATAGGGGAGGGTGATGTTACGGTGCGTGGCGTACGTATGCCTGCAAAAGATGCGCTTTTACAGGCGCATATAGAGCCATTACAGCCTTTTGCAAAAGACGCCCTTGCTATTTTGAGCTCAAATGCCTACTCGACAAGCTATGCAGCGCTTACGCTTTATGATGCATCGCGGCTTTTACGGCATCTTACGCTTGTTTTTGCTATGAGCTTAGAGGGTTTAAACGGCAATGTAGCGCCTTTTCTTCCCCAAGTGCAGAAGCTTAGGCCCTTTTGCAGCCAGTGGAAGGTAGCAAATGAAGTTTGCACTATGCTTAAAGGAAGCTACCTTTGGGAGGTAGATCAGGCGCGTGCATTACAAGATCCCCTTAGCTTTCGCGATGCTACCCAGATTCATGGAGCTGCCTACGACTATATAGAGGTGCTAAAAAAGCAGCTTGAAATTAGCCTTAATGCATCTGATGATAACCCTGCAGTTATCGTGGGCATCAAGCCAGATTCAGCTTCAAGCCAAGTGAAGCAGTATTATGTTGAAGATGGCGATACTGTGGGCGCCATAATACCATCGGCTAATTTTGAGCCCATAACCTGGGTGATGAAGGCTGAAGGCCTTGCAATTGCCCTTTCTCACGTCTCACATGCATCTGTACAGCGTATGATTGTTCTTGCAACACCAAGCTTTACAAATCTTTCCCGCTTTTTGGCGCCAAATGAGACTACCATTGCCTTTGGCACAATTCAAAAGGCATTTCTTGATCTTGATACAGAAATTCGCTCTCTTTCTAACCCTGTTTCAACAGACTTTCTTCCGGCAGCTGGCGGCATCGAAGATCATGCCACAAATGCAGCATTAGTCATTCGCCGCCTAGCTAAGATTGTTGACAATCTCACCTATATCACTGGCATGGAAGAGATGCACGCAGCCCAGGCGATAAATCTTCGCCAGAAAATGAACCCCGCACTTATCCTTGGCGATCAAACCGCAGCCGAGCTTAACCGCTTTCGCGAGCAAGTGCCCTTTTTACATTCTGACAGGGTACTGCAGGTCGAAATAGAAAATGCCTACACCTACACTAAAAAAAAGAGCGATAGTTTCTAAAAATCGCATTATTATTAAAACTGGGGTCAAGCCAAACTGGGGTCAAGCCTGACATTCCGACATTCTGTAAGGGAGAATGTCGGAATGTCAGGCTTGACCCCAAACAGGCTTGACCCCAAACATGACCCCAAACATGACCCCAAACATGACCCCAAACA
>CAZEQY010000008.1:0-87184 GCA_964514655.1 uncultured bacterium | reverse complement strand
ACAGGCTTGACCCCAAACATGACCCCAAACATGACCCCAAACATGACCCCAAACACATTTGGACTGTTGAAGGTTCTTTGACCCCCGTTTCCAAGAGTTCTTTAAAGGCTTATGTGTAATATTTGGTAGTAGGTAAAATGTAAATCAATTAAGCTAAAATACAAAGAGGAGGTGTATTTCTATGTTATTCAGTGAGGCCGTGAAAGTTCTTGCTCGGCATAAAAAAGATCTTGTTCAGCGTGGAGTGCGAAAGCTTGCGATATTTGGATCTGTCGCTCGAGATGAAGCGAAGAAGAGGAGCGATGTGGATATCCTTGTCGATTATGATGCAAAGTATGGTTTGTTTGCTTTTGTTGATCTAAAAATGTATTTAGAGAATCTGTTACGCTGTGATGTAGATTTGGTATCAAAAAGTGCCCTCCATCCCGCTTTAAGAAAGAAAATCTTACAAGAGGCGAAGGATGTCTTCTAGGGCGTGGCAGTTTCGCATTCAGGATATCTTGAAGGCGATAGAAAATATTGAGCAGTATATCGCCGGCCTTACCATGACTCAATTTATGAAGAACCAACTTATTATAGATGCTGTGGTGCGGAATTTTGAAATAATAGGCGAAGCAAGCCGACATATCCCTTCTTCAATAAGGCGTGTCCATCCTACCATACCCTGGGAGCAGATGAACGGTATGCGTAATCTTTTAATTCATGAGTATTTCGGTGTTGATGTTAAGACTGTTTGGCACACAGCAAAAGGGCATCTGCCTACGCTAAGACAGCAACTCGAAGAGACAGAGTGGGCGTAAGCCTGTGCTTTAAACTGGGGTCAACCCCAAACATGTTCTTCCTTTTCCTTAAAGCTCAATATGTCCAAGGTTTTATCGGTTGAGCCTGTTTAGTTCAGCTAAAAACGCGTTAAATCTATCTTTTGCGGCTGTGTCGTAGGGGTATTGTACATTTACGCTAATGCATCTTTGCTCACCATCAGCAGTGCGCACACGCACTCCATATGATGCATCTTGCGTTGAGGCTCCATGTGTTGGTGTGTAGCTTACATGTTCAATTTCACAACCTGGAAAATCAGAATGAAACTTTTCCATCACGAGACGTGCTGCTTCTTTCGGCGCTTCATCGATATTAACCTGAGGAGAAGCCTTGATGGTGGGTGGCTCTATTCCAGTCTTCTGAAATTCCGCCCGGACATCATCCATCCATTTTCCCTTGTCCAGACTGTTTTTCCATGTGAACTTTGGCTCATTTTTAGCTTCCAGTGCGCTTTGGGGGGACGCTTGTTGGTTCAGCGTTTTTCGTACTTCACCAGCTAGATTCCCGCGGGATGCTTTACTGCTAAAGATAAACTTAATACAGTCCCCAACCGCCTTGTGTGTTGGCATTCCCGTATTTTTGCAGGCTTTGAAGTATGCTACAGCACTCATAGAGACGTTACCGACCCCGCCTGCCTGTTCTGGCTGTCGTGGTCCACCTATTCCTGATGTCATAGTTATAACCCTCCTTTCATGATTTGTGGCAGTACCTGCAGGGCAGTTTCTACCTCTTCTTTAATTTCTGGGGTCTCTTTGTGGCTTTCAAGCGCTTGTGAGACTTGCTCAAAATCGTGCGTTTGAGCGGCAATGCGAATGAGAACCTGAAATGGCGAAAAATCAGCGGGATTTGTCTGGATGGCTTTTTGCAAGGCACTATTTGCCTTTTGCCATTCTTGCTGCGATTCATACACAAGTCCTAGGCCCTGCCAAAATGGCGATGCTTGTGGAGCTATATGTGTGAGCAAGATAAATGCAGCAAGTGCTTTATCAAAAAGCTTTTCATCATAGAGCTCTTTTGCTATGCAATAGAAGCAAAGCAGTGACTGTTCTGAAAACCCAAGAAGGTCGATACTATCGTCAATACCATCTTCTCCCTCTTTTGTTGGGTTGGCAAGTAGCGTAAGATGCTCGTCTTTGATCTCTAATTTGGCAATAGGCAAGGGCTCATCAAGCTCGTCCAAGGTAAGTACGCCTTCCTTGGCAAGTTGTTCCACCCGTTCATGTATAGCCTGATAGCCAGTTTTTATCTGGGTAAGGGGGGCAACTTCTTGCTGGGATTGGAAATTTGGCCCTACGCCTAGCGCCCTTGAGGCCGAAAGCTGGCGTCTAATAAGCTCGATGTTATCGCGTACATTGGGATTCATGGAGCCCTCCCTTGGTCTTTCTTTACTATATTATAATTCTACCCGGGAGCTGTGTCAACTTTATTCTTTATAGGCTGGTTCCTTTCACTTTGCAAAGACAAGACTTGCTCTTTCAGATACAGTTGTTCAAGAAGAGCTATTAATTATTTAAGGGGGCCACTTATTTAGGAAAAAATGGGGTCATTGCTGACCCCATTTTGAAGTTGCCCTAAGGAGTAGGGCATACTCCGTTGTTTGGTACCGGACAGTCAGGGAATATGAAGGTAAACCCACCTGGTACATAAGGATTGTCAATATACTCATATGCTGCAGGATCGGTTCCTGGAACATAATTTTTCGTATGCGCATCAAAGGCATTGACTGGATATCCATCATAATTTGGATCATCAAATGGCGGCACGCCGTTTTTCACCCGTAATGCCCACTCATCATAAATAGGCTGGAGGCTTGATATAAAGTAGCCTTGAGCATCAAGCAGCAAGAGGTCAAAGAAGTACTTTGTTGCCTTGTTGCCATTTGCCTGGAGCTCATCATATCGAGCTTGGCCAAGAGCATTTGGTAAATCCTGATACAATCCAACGATCTGCAAGAACCCGAGGCCATAATTAAGGCCCTGTGTTGGTCCTGTTGGAATTCTTTGAGCCACTTCTGAAGTTATCGGAAAGGCTTGGAAGGTATCATTATAAAACCCGGCTGCATGTTCTGCAAGGCTTGCTTTATATAGGCTTGAGTGTACAGCCGTATCCCACTTTAGGCGACCTGCAACACGTGCGGTATCTCTAATACTTGGCACTTGAGTTACAGGGTCTATGGCACCTGTTGGATCGGTGTAGTTAAAGTAGCGATCAACTGCAGAAAGATAGCTGGTATAAAGAGGACCAAAAAAGGTCTCTATAAATACCGCCCAGCCTTCAGCTGTAGCATTACCGCCAATAGATGCTCCTGCCCAATCCTGCTCGCCTGTACTTGCAAGCATCTGAAGAAGAGGAATCTGTAGGGCGTGGCCCATGATAAACTCATGCAAGATCGTTGTACGTGTACCAACGGTAGTTGCTCTTGGATTATCATAGTTGATAAAATGCTGGTAGGTTATTACCTCTGATGTTGGGTCATAAAAATTTCCTGATGCATAATTACTATTGCTATATTCATGTGCTCCAAGCTTTTGGAAGGCATCACGAATGTAGGGGCTAAAGTAGTAATTAATGAGTGGATTTGGTCCGAGCGTTAAGAAATCTTCAAATGAATGTTTTATAAAGTCATAGAAGAAGTAATAAACACGTGCAGACTTACCCTGAACAATTTCAATCGAACTCAAAAATTGATAGTAGGACTGTTTGTCAGGATCCACCTGAGAGACGGCAAAGAGTGCATCGACATTGATGAGCCCATTTGGATCAAGTGGTGCTTCTGGATCGTATAGCACGTTGCCATCGCGATCAAGTACAGGAGGGCCATCTACTCGTCCGCCTGGTGTGAGTTTAAGCTGTGGAACGCCGTCCCAAGCTTCAGTGTAATAGGCTTCTATCTGAGAATAGTCGTAAAGAGGGCCCTGTTCGTCAGATATTGGCTGATAGTGCTGCACAAATGCATAGATGCCACCATTAGCTGGATCTTCTAAGTCTGATGTGAGTCTTCCAACAACGCTTATAGCGTCAATTGCCTCTTGGCGTGTTGCAAACACCTCTTGTCACGTTGTAGCTGGCGGAAATGTTTCTGTCACCCACTGATCAAGATAAAAATCAATCGATTCAGTAAAGAAGACCAAAAGTGTTTCACCTGCATTGTGAAGCTTTTCAGATAGACTTGCTGGACTATCGTCAAACTGCACTACCCAATTTTCAAATGGATTTACATCCGGTGTGTTTGAGACCTTGAAGTAGTATGGAATTGGTGTGTCCCTATTAAGGTTCAGCACAATTTCTGCCATATTGACGTAGTGCTCTTCTCCTGCTACTTCATCGCGTTGCAGTTCAACATCCTGAAGGTCGACGTTTATAGGATCGCCGTTGGTATCATAGATAACCACATTTTCAGAAAGTGTGTCGATATAGACTGTATCACCACTATGAGGACCTGCTGTTACAAGGCCTTCTACAAAGCCAAGTTCATTTACAATAAACTTGTACCCCCACTCTCCAGGATAATCATCATATCTTGTGAGCCTAAGGGCACGCACAAAAGGACTTTCATCATCGAGATAGAGTGTGCTAAGGAGATTTAAAAGGCTTGGTTTTACAACTTCATCATAGGCGACTCTTGCTTCATTTTGAAGGTAGGCAGCCTCAGTAGGATCCATTACACCTTGTTCTACGAGCATTTCTAAAAAGGGCAGTGGATTTAAACCTTCTATAGAAAATCTAAATAAAAAGAGAAGTTCTGGAGAAAGCTGATCTTCAAAACTTGCTGCAAGTAGGTCTTGATAGTCCATTTCAGCATAAAGATGAGAGTCGTCAAATGCTGTAAACTGTCCACTTTGAACAAGATCCACGATTTCTGGATCATACCCGTAGGCAAGTTCACCAAATGTTGACTGACCTGCCGAAGTAAATGGACGGCTTCTCAATACATGAGGATACTCACTGCAGTTGTAAAACATCATGTAGATTTACAGACCTTGGGGCTTAGCAAAAAACAAATAATACGAATAGTTACACCTGACGGCGGGGCCAAAAGTCTTAACGAGCTGCAAATAAATAGACAAGCGCTGGCATCACTTGGTTTTACAATTAAGAATATGGTAAGAATTGTTTCTCATAAGGGCGGATCTAATAACCTTAAGGCAGTTCTGACGCACAAGAAGGCACTTGAAACCTTTGGTTTTACTAACAAAGATATCTTGCGAATGGTGTCACATGATGGTGGATCAAAAAACATTCAAGCAATCAACGACAATAAAGAACTTCTTAAATCTTTTGGGTGTACGAATACAGACATGGTTCGAATTACATCCCATCATGGCGGCTCAAGAAATATCGAAGCACTTAAAACTTATAAAATAGCCCTTGATGCCCTTGGATACACTCTAGATGAAATTTTAAAGATAGTTTCTTGTGATGGCGGCGCAAAAAAAATCGAAATAATTATAGACACTCAAAAACCGCAGCAAAAAGATTTTAGCAAAACTGCCAAGGACAATCAGCCTTGCGCAAATAATATCGACGATACTGGCTTTAATCAAATGGCCGGCATCGGTCTAAATTTAGATGAATTTGTCAATAATCACTGGCCAGACTTAGACAGCTACATACATTTTAGCATAACACATTAAATTTAATCGTCAGAAGATGTAAAATTTTAGAAAAAAGAATGGGAAGAACTAGCATCCCAACCTATTTTCTCCCGGGGGAAAGTGGGTTGATGTGCTTGTCCTTCCTACTCCTTTGATAAAGAGCGATAGATCGTCTGCATTTGAGATTTGGTTTCCACAAAGCCATCGCGCTGAAGGCGACCGTGCATGAGTACGTCGGCTATATTGTAGGGGGCTTTTTGCTGCTTGAGGACATGGCTTGCCACAAAAGTTCCAGATCTTCCAACGCCGGCAGTACAGTGTACGGTTATTGGGGTTGTAGGTTCTTGATGGGCTTCATCTACTGCATCAAGTAAAAAAGTAAAAAGCTCACAATCTGGTGCACCCTTTTTATTTGGCCAGCCTTCATAGTGAAAATGGGTGATTGTTCTTGTGTCATTGCATATTTTGTCAGTAATGCGTAAGAGGCGCTTTACAATTTGGCAGGTAGTATGCTTGGTACTTTGCTTGAGCACTTCTTCGCCCTCTTGTTCGATTAACCAGCGATCGCTTACAGGTTCAGGTATGCTTGCAAGATAGCCAAGCTCATGATTTTTGCCATCTTCATTAGGAATTAATACCGCTACGATAATTGAAGAATGAAAATAAAAAAGTGTCTGCCAAAATTTATCCTGCTCGCTAGCTGTCATCGGCTGCTTGCTCATAATATAGTCCTGTTCAGGATAGGAAACGAGGTTTGCATCAATCCTTTCATAAGGTAGCGATGTGCGTTTAGCTATTTCTTTAGATTTCTTTTTTACATCTTGAAGGAGCTTATCTAATAGGTCGCTATTTTTTGCTTCTTTTTGTATAGCCTCAAGGCTTCGCTCTTGTGAATCAAGCCACGCTCTTTCTTCCGGTGTGAACACGAGGTTAAGATCTTTTACATAGAAATAGGCATCTTTTAGCTTTGTAAGCTCAGAAAAGGCAGGTGATATTACCGACTTTTCTTCTTTGTAAACATGCCGGTATTCATAGGCTTGTGAATCTACAGAATTTATCATGCGCACAATTATAATTATATTTAGTATATTATGCAAGAGCGGATAATTCATGATGAAGCCGTCATTCTTTTCGGGATATACTAACCCCCTAGGGCCGGCCCAAATGGTGTCAACTTAAGGTCATTTCTTGATCTCGATCTTGATCTTAATCTTGATCTTGTCCTTATTCTTCAAGCAGTCTGCGAGAGAAGAAAAAAAAGATTAAGATCAAGATCAAGATCGAGATTAAGAGAAAATTTCTTAAGTTGACACCATTGGCCGGGCCCTTTCGCCCTAAGAAGAAGAGCGATAGTTTCTAAATTCTGGTAGCAAGAAGGTGACAAGGCCAATGGCGACTAAGCTTACGCTGCCACCTAGGGCAAGGGCTTGATGAAGGCCTACTGAATCGCCAAGAAAGCCCATTAAGGTATTGCCGAGTAAGGGGCCACTTGTGTAGCTGAGCATGGAAAAGCCAGCAATACGGCCGCGATAGGATTCTGGAATACTTTCATTCCACATCGTGAGACGAAAGATTCCGCTATAGGTGTCAAAGACACCTGCCACAAAAAATCCGATAAAAAGCACAGAAAGAGCCGGGATAAAGCCCACACAAAATATCGAAAATGCCCAGCCGGTAGCAGAATAGGCAATAGCAATGCCAAGTCGTTTGATGCTGCTTGTCCACTTGCTTATTAGCGTTGCAAGAACACCACCAAGGGCAACAGACATGTAGAGCATGCCAAGAAGCGGCGTTATATCATAGCGTTGAGCAAAGGCAGGAAAAAGCACCTGCGGCATGCAGAACACCATGGCAAAAAAGTCTACAAGATAGCTTGCGAGCACATCTTTACGTGTGTAGATGTAGCGGGCGCCAGCGGTAACTTCTTTGATAAGGGAGTGTTTTTGCCTCTCTTTAGCACTTTCTGAAAGTTGTACAGTGATGCGCAGCAAGAATATAAGTGAGATAACAAATGACGAGGCATCTATTAAATAGGTGATGCTTGGGCCAATTGTGGCAACGAGGTATCCTGCTGCAGTGGGTCCTACAAGGGTTGCAGTTACATATTTAGCAGAAATAAGCGATGAGACCTTAGACATATCAGACTGCGCTACTAGTTGGGGCGTAAGTGCTTCTAGTGCCGGTCTATGAAGCCCGTTTAGGGCGGAGCTTACTCCTGCTAGAATATAAATGAGCCACAATGAGGGCGACTGTGCTGAGGCGTTTATTGCCATCAATAAAATAACGGCGAGCATCGCAAGCTCTGACACAATGATAATGCGCCTACGGTTAAACTTATCAGCAAGTGCCCCTCCCCAAAGCGCTGTTGCAACAAGGCAGATAAGCTCAATTGCGCTTACAAGCCCCGTTTCAAAGGTGGACTTAGTAAGTCCATATATCTGGAAAGGTACTGTAATCATCGTCATCTGCGAGCCAAGCATCGAGATAAGCTGGCTTATATAGAGCCGTCGAAAGTTCGGGTTTGTGACAAGCGGCTTAAGATCAATAAATACCATGATGCTTAAAACTCTTCTGGAGGAAGTACTTTTTGGGTGTAGGAGTCGATAATCTCGCCTTCTGGGGTGATGGCTTCGTAGGTGCGGGTTTCTTTTGTTAGGGTGACCTGCAGAAATTGGCGACGCGACTTTGTTTTGGCAAGGTAGGATGTGCGACCTGCTTTTTTGGGGATGCGCGGCTTAACACCTAGCGAGCCGTCGCCAAAGTAGAGAACTCCGCGCGGATGGTCGCTTCCATCAACAAGGGGATAGGTGCGCTTATAGGCGTGTTCGTGGTTTTCAAAGGCAGCATGCAGGCTATAGCGCTCAAAGAGCGGCACCCAGTTGCGTCGTACGGCACTTGACTCTTTTGATCGAAAGTAGCGCACACATGGATATGCGGGCACATGATAGATTGCAAAGCGGTGAGTGTAGCTATAGCTTTTACGCATAGCATTATGTAGCCAAGCTGTCTGCTCGCCTCCGATTGGGTGTGTGTGATTTGTATCAAGTAGACTTATTGCCATGTACTTGCCAAAAAGAAGCAGCTTATATCCTTGGGGGCCGGGGCAGGCAAAGAGTGAGTAAAAAAACTCGGCTTTATCCGGTGTTTGGTCATAATAGCCGACAACTTCGTGGTTGCCAATAGCGGGGATAAGGGGAATGCTGCAGCCATCGGTATCAACCATGTACTTTGACCAGATCTGTAAAAAGGCAAGCCACCGGTCAAATTTGTCAGTGCCTTCGCGCTTCTCTTTAACGCTATAGGCAATATCGCCCCCTAAAAGAAAAAAGCGGGGGCTTGTTGAGGCTATCTTTTTTACCATCTCTTCAAAAGGCCTGCCGTCGTCATGATAGGCATCACCGCCTACAGCAAAGCGTATGGGCTTTTGGTTGTCTTGAGGCATAGTGCGAAAGGCGTGCTCTTCTGTATCTTGTGGCAGGCGAAAGTTATAGCGCGTATCCGGCACAAGGTTTGTAACTTCTACCGTATGAACAAGGTGTGGAGCCTTTTTAGGCAGGGCTTTATGGGTGCCCCGCACCTTTTTCCATTCAACATCGCCTGTCTTTTTTACTTCTATCTCGTCGCTTTCGCTTGTAAGGTCTGAAAGCCACTGTATGGTCATTGTCGTTGTGGGGTCATTTTGCCACGTAAGGTAGAGGGCATCAGCTGCACACAGCGACGAAAAAACAGAGATAAAAAGTACAACAAGAATATTATACATGTAGTGCTATTGTTTCTAAAAGTTTGGTGCTGCGCTTGAGATAGCCTTTTAGCTCTTCAGCACTAAGCTCTCTTTGTCCCAGTGCTGTAAGGTCATAAAGCTCTTGCATCATCATCTTTGCAAGATCAGGCTTTTTCTCGCGCATCTTAAATACGTTTAGTAATAGTGGGCTATTTGTGTTAACTATAAAAGTTTTTTTAACAGGCGCGCTAGGCATTTGTTCTTTCGAAATGCGCGCAAGGTAGTCTCTGAGGCGTCTTTCTTCTTCTTTAAGCACGATGATGCCTACAGTGTCTTCTGTGTTTAGGCTTTTAGCTTCAATATCAAGCATAGAGCTATCTAAACTGCTTTGTACAAACTCTCTAATGCGGCTAGCTTCTGTTTTGCCTTCATCATCAAGAATGGTTTTTTCTTTTGAAGAGTCGATAAGGCTATCTTGTAGGCTTGAATCTATACGCTTAAAGCGAAGCGATGATCCGCGCTCAAGTTGCGACATCACAGCAGCATCTACAGGCATTTTTGCAATGAGAACGTCGATGCCTTTTTGCTCATAGAGCTCTATGAGGGGTGAGCCTGCTTGTTCTTCAGTGATGTAGTAATAGGTGGAAGTGGCATCTGGCGTGACATATGTGCCCTTTGTTGTCTTCCAGACCATAAGCTCTTTTGCCTTTTGGGCAAATTTTTCGTCGTTTAAGAAGCCGATTTTTACGATAAACTCTGCACTTTCCCACACGCGGTAAAAGCGCTCTTGGTCGGTCTTATAGAGCACGCTAAGGGCATCTATAACCTTCTTTGCGATGTGGCCGCTAAGGGCGCGCACGGTCTTATCTACCTGTAGGTGGCTTCGTGAAACGTTTAACGGAATGTCGGGGCTGTCGATCACGCCTTTTAAGATGGTGAGGTATTCTGGCAGGATGTCTTTACAGTCATCTGACACAAACACTCTATTAGAATAGAGCTTGATCTTGTTTTTGTTAAAGTCAAAGTCCTTGTGGATCTGTGGGAAGTACAAGATGCCTTTAACATGGAATGGATAGTCCACGTTAAGGTGTATCCAGAAAAGGGGCTCTTCTTCATAGGGATAGAGCTCTTGGTAAAAGTCTGTATATTCCTGCTCAGAGCAGTTTGTAGCAGGCTTTTGCCAGAGGGGTTCGTTTTTATTTATAAGCTCGCCATTGACATAGATAGGATAGGGCATAAAGAGGCAAAAGCGACGTACTGTTGCTAGTAGGTGCTCGACGTCTAAAAATTCCTCATGCTCGCTTCCTATATGTAAGATGACATCGGTGCCAACACTTGCTCGTTCGCTGTGGATGATTTCATATTCTGATGAGCCATCGCAGCTCCAGATAATGCTAGATGCCTTTTCTTTGTAGGATAGGCTTTTTACTTCCACGCGATCTGCAACCATGTAGGCGGAATAAAATCCTAGTCCAAAGTGACCTATGAAGGCATCTTTTGCTTGATATGCCTGTACAAATTCTTCAGCGCCGGAAAAAGCAATTTGAGCCAAATACTTTTCTGCTTCATCGGCATCAAGGCCAATGCCAGTATCAGAAAAGGTAAGAGTTTTTGCCTCTTTATCAAGGTGGATGTCGATTCTATGCTCTACTTGTTCTTGTGCATCGACGATTGCGCGCTTTACGATAGCATCGCATGCGTTAGACACAAGTTCGCGCACGAATATGTCTTTTTCGGAGTAGAGCCATTTTTTAATGATCGGCAAGATGTTTTGACTGTGAATTTGGAGTTGGCCTTTTGTCATATTTACCATATAATGAAGAAGTTAGAAACGGCAAAATTATCCAACACAAATAACATCGAAGTCAATACCTTTTAACCTATAGGTGCTTTTTATGCTTTTTCGCTCTGTTATCCTCTGCTTAAGTCTTTATGCCCCCCTCTTGGCATATCAAGTGCCACCAATGGATCCTGAAACGCGCAAGCTTCTGGATACAATGCTTGCAGTACAAGCTCCTGCTATTGAAACCCTTCCCCTCGCAAAAACGCGAAAAATGGTAGAAGATACAACACGTAAGTCTACCATCGACGTAGCCTCTATCAGTGACAAGATGATTGCAGGCAAGCAAGGCGAATTTCCTATAAGAATCTATACACCATTTGGTAAAGGACCCTTTCCGGTACTGCTCTTTATCCACGGTGGGGGGTGGGTGTTTGGCACTCTCAATTCCTATGATGATTTCTGCAGAAAAATGACGACTCAAGCAGGCGTTATTGTGGTATCGGTGGGCTATCGTGTTGCGCCGGAGCATCCATTTCCTGTTCCTGTAGAAGATTGCTATAGCGCCTTAAAGTGGGTATCAAAAAATATTCAACACTATCAGGGTATACCGTCAGAAATTGTTATCGGAGGCGATAGTGCAGGAGGAAACTTAGCGGCTGCATGTACACTTCTTGCTAAAGAAGACAACATGAAGCCTTGCGTCGCTCAAATTCTTATCTATCCAGTAACAAGTGCAAAAACTGACTCACAGTCATATGAGCAATTTGGTAAAAACTACTTTCTTACCAAGGCGATGATGCAGTGGTTTATCAAGCTCTATCTTGCTGATCCGAAAGATGCAGACAATCCATTAGTTTCGCCCGTTTTAGCAAAAGATCTTACTAACCTGCCGCCTGCTTACGTGCTGCTTGCAAACTACGATCCGCTTTATAGCGAAGGTCTCCAATATGCCCAGCTCTTAAAAAATGCGCATGTCCCGGTAACGGTAGCTGAGTATCCATCAATACATGGTTTTGTAACAGAAGCAGAAGAGTTACCTATTTCTAAACAGGCCACTAGCGACATTGCAACTTTTTTAAAAACCACCCTTCAAGAACAGCATGGCAAAAATAAAACTTGACTTACACGATATATTTAATAAAACCAGCGAAATAGAGGCCGAGCTCAATCGTGTGATCCGGCAGGCTGTTGAGGAAAAAATCACCCTTGTTGAAATCATCCCGGGAAAGGGCAGTGGCCAGCTCAAAAAGACCGTTTTACGCTTTTTAGAGCGTAAAGAAATTAAATCCTTGTACCACCGTATAGAAAAAGACAGCAAAAACTTTGGCCGTATTTTTGTTCACTTTAAATTTCCGTAGGAAAAAGGGTCGGAGGTGCATTGTGCATTACGAACAAGTCTTGAAATGTCTCGAGACAATTTTATCCATCATTATTTTTGAGGGTGTTGAAAGCCTCTTGGATTTTCTTGGTTACTTCGGATGTGGAGCGCATGCTTAGATGGTTGTAGTTGTGATTGCATGCGTAGAAGACGTGGTTGGGTTCGTTGAAGCTAGTGTCGCGGGCAGCGGCTGTTGGGACAACTTTATCTGTGAGAGAGTAGATGTGAAGAGACGGCATGTCTTTTAGTTTATCGTCCTTGCCTTGTGATGAAAGGGTGCTGTTATACCATGTAAGCGGGGAGGCAAGAGTGATCCACAGCTTTACTGTAACATCTGCAGGCTTATACTTTTGGACATAAAGGCCTGTGTTTACGCCTCCCAAAGAGTGGCCAATAAGAACTACTTCTTTGCAATTCGTATCTTTGATGATGCGCTCTTCAACACGTGCTATGTCTTCTGCATGCTCTTGAACATTGAGCAGGCGCGTGCGGTATTTTACGATGTAGACAGGGGCTCCAGAATCATTTGCAAGCTTGCGACAGGTGTCGCGAAGTGAGTTTGGAGAGTCTAGTAGACCAGGGGCATAAAGGATAGGCGTATTTAGACCTGTATCTGATACTTTATTTGGTTGTATTACAACAAAGCTTGGGCTGTCCGGCTTATCATCTGCTAGCTGAAGCTGTTCACTTTCAGGGAATGCTCCTAAGTGATACGTTATTTTTATTATTTCCCAGATATCACTCATGATTGAAACAATATGATTAAAAGGGGTGGGCTTTGACTTGTTATCGAGTGGACGGCCAATGGCAAGCGATGGAAGAAAGCTAAGAGCAGCTGCTGCCGCAAAAACCGTTAGTAGGCTCAATTCAACAGGAATGGCAATTACTTTAGCGACAAAAAGTGAGCCTTTGTAGGCTGTATCTTTTGCCGTTTGCAAGCTGTTATCCACTACCTGGCTTATTCGTTCGTTTAGCTTGGATTTTACGGGTTCTTTTGGTTCTTTAGGAGTATAGGGGGGTGTTCCATGTGCTCCACTTTGTATAATTGGCATCTTTTTTTCCTTCACCCTATTCTAAAATATTCTTAATAAAATAGATACCCATTCATTATCGCGGGTGCTCTTTTAGAGGTACTGATCGGCTAGATGTTTTGACTATGAATTTGGAGTTGGCCTTTTGTCATGTTTACCATATAATGAACTGAAAAAGTTATGAGCCCTCTTGATCCGGTAATAGATGAGCTTACGCGCGGTGTGAGCCTTAAAGGCCACTATGCAACACTATCCCATCGCTATCGCTTTGGTGTAAATAAAAATTTAGGCAATAATGAGGAGCACCTTGCGTATATAGCTTGTCGCATGCCGGCGACCTTTGCTGCTTGTTGTGAAGTTGTTAGGCGCATGCAAGAGGCAATGCCGGACTTTTCTCCTAAAAGTGTACTTGATGTAGGCTCTGGGCCAGCAACGGCAGTATTAGCACTTATTGAACAGGGCATATTGCTAGAAAGAGCGCACATGGTTGAACAAGATGCCGCCTTTATACCTATTGCCAAGCGCTTTTTACAAAATTGCATCCCCGATCTTGTGTGGAGCGAGGTGCCCCCAAAAGAGCCCTGCGACCTTGTTATCTCCTCATACATGCTTTCAGAGCTTGATGAAGAGACTCAAAACAAGATGGTTACCAATTTTATGGGGGGTTCATCTTCTTGCATTGTTCTTATAGACACAGGAACTCCGCACGGCTATAACACGCTGATGAATGCCCGCGATACTCTTATACAACAAGGCTATACGATAGTAGCGCCATGTCCGCACAATAAGCCTTGTCCGCTAAAAAGTCCTGACTGGTGCCACTTTTCGGTGCGCCTCGCAAGAAGTAGGCTTCATCGCCAGCTAAAGGGGGCAGAACTTGGCTATGAGGACGAAAAGTTTTGCTACCTCATTGCAAGTAAAACAGCAACGCCGGCAAGAGCCGCTGATAGGATTTTAGCTCATCCTCTTAAGCGCTCAGGCCACATGCATGTAAAGCTCTGTACGCATACAGGAGAACTTCGTAACGAAGTTATTTCCAAAAAAACTCAAGAACGCTATCAACGAGCAAAGAAACTTGACTGGGGAGATCTCGTATAATGAAGCTCTTTATTGCGCAGTGCAATCCAATACTTTGCGACTTTGCCTACAACACCAAAAAGATTGTAGAGGCAATTAAAGAAGCAAAAAAGGCTCAAGCAGATCTTGTGATATTTCCCGAGATGGCAACCTGTGGCTATAACCCCGAGGATCTTTTTTTTGAAAAAGGCTTTCTAGAGCGCCAAGAGCGTGCTTTAGAAGAGATTGTAGAGGCATCTTCTGGCATAAGCGTGATTGTGGGCGCGGTGCGAGAAAATCTGCAACTTCCTGGCAAGCCCCTTTGTAACTCTGCGGCTATTATCGAAGATGGCACCCTTATAGGCTTTCAAGATAAGTGCTTACTTCCTACGTACGATGTTTTTGATGAATGGCGCTACTTTGAGCCTGCAAAAAGCGAGCGTATATGGCAGCTTGGTAATGCTCGCATTGGCATTACAATATGCGAAGATATCTGGCCTGCCTTTGATGCCTTTTTGGAAAACCGCTATAAGGATGATCCCTTAGAGTGCTTTATCCCAAATAAGATAGACCTGCTCATCAATATTTCTGCTTCTCCTTACTCCTACGGCAAGATAAAGTCTCGACACCTCGTTGCAAAAAAGGTGGCAAAGCGCCTTAGCTGCCCTGTAGCTTTAGTCAACCAGGTGGGGGCGCAAGATGGCCTGCTCTTTGATGGCTCAAGCTTTGTTATTAGCCCTACCGGGGAATTTTTTGTGCAGGCAGCAAGCTTTAGTGAGGATAACGCTCTATTTGATTTAGACCATCCAAAAGCTGTAAAGCCTGTGCATTTTAGACCTGGAGAAGAGCTTTTTAAGGCTCTAAAAATGGGTGTGAGGGACTATTTTCACAAGCAGTCCTTTACAAAGGCGTGTTTGGGGCTCTCTGGCGGCATTGATTCAGCTGTTGTTGCGCAAGTGGCAGTAGAAGCTCTTGGTAATGATAATGTGCTCGCCCTCTATATGCCGTCGCGCTTTAATTCTAACGATAGCAAAGAAGACGCTGTAGCCATCGCCAAAAACCTTGGCATAAAGCTGCAAGAGCTATCGATAGAACCGGCGCTAGAGGCGTTTTTACAAACGCTTCATGACACTCGCGAGTCAAAGGCTTTTACGGTGACTGAAGAAAACCTCCAGTCGCGCATTCGCGCTACGCTGCTTATGGCTGTATCTAACACCTCCGGTCATATTGTTCTTAACACCGGCAACAAAAGTGAAATTGCCATGGGCTATACCACGCTTTATGGCGATGCTATTGGGGCAATAAGTGTGCTTGGGGACCTATTAAAGCGCGAGGTGTATGAAGTTGCAGGCTATATTAACGAAGTATATGGCACAATCCCTGAGCGTTGTCTTAAGCGCGCGCCAACTGCAGAGCTTCGCTTTAACCAAAAAGATAGCGACACGTTGCCGGAATATCCCGTTCTTGATGCCATTGTCGATGAATACATCGTCCATCACAAAACGCCTCAAGAGATATCTCAAGCACATGGCATAGATATACACGTTGTAGAGCACGTACTACGTACAATCCACAAAAACGAATACAAGCGCCGCCAGCTGCCCTTTGCCCTGCGCGTGAGTGAAAAAGCCTTTTCCCTCGGCCGCTACGTCCCCATCGTCAGCCGCACCGGATACGTATAATCTTTTTAGATTCACCATTTGCCTGTTCATCTTTTAGAGCCTCGTCAATCTGTACATCATGCTGACTTGTTCCTTGGGATGGCCTAAAAAGGATATAAGGCGTTCTCTTATGTCTTTAATTTGCATCTTTAGCCTATTAACCTCTTGACGCTCTGCTAGTATCATTCTTTCAACCTCTTGTTTTTCTGTGACAAAGCGCCATGGCTTTACTTCAAGGCGGGTATAAATGGCTTTCTCTTTTGGGTCTGTTAAAGGATCATAATGTACGCAGTCTTTTAAGGTCTCTTTTGAAAGAGCCATGACGATACTCTCGCCTGCGCTTCGCAAGATTTTTTGCTCTTCAGGAGTAATCCAGAAAACTTGATAAAACATTGCCAGAACTTTGCGTGCCATTACGTGGAAGGGGCAGCTGCTTTCCTCTTTTTTACATGGTATAGTGACAAGCTTGTGTAAAACAGATAGACCTCTCTCTGCTTCATGTACAGCAAGCAAAATGGGGCGGATCTCCTGCTGAAGTTGCTTATTGGTTGTTTGTACTTCTTGGAATTCGGCTGTAGTAAAGGGTGGACATTCTATTTTAGCGTCTGCAACAGCTTTGGGAGTCGCTTTTTGTATAGCAGCAAGAACATCATCATAGGCAGCTGGATTTTCTCGGCGTATGTATACCAAAGCGTCCGTCATTGCCTCATTGTATTCGCATACCAGCTTACGCTTGGCTAAATCCTTTGGTAGTTGCCTTTGATGGATAGTATCTACTCGTTGTAATGGAGGAACCTTTGTTTGCATAAGTTCATGTACGCGAGCTGCCATCCCTGCCCATTCGCGGCTCTTCCAGCCGATAAAATGATAAGCTTTTGCCTCAATAGGCCTTTCCACAGGCTCTGGGGGCGGCGGCGGGATAAAAACGTCATCTCCAAAAATTTCATTTGAGTCTTCACCAAAAAGATCAAAATCCGGTATATCCAAATCTGCAAGAGGGTTGCTATTAGGACTTGATCCAGAAAGTGGATTTGTCATGTGGCTTCCTTACTTATAAGCCCGAGAGTAATGTGAAACGCATGATCGCCGTGAAGATAGGGGGTAAGACCATATTTTAGGCGCAGATTTGTGAGCTCTGGCGAATGCACGAGCAGCAGCCACACATAACTAAAGCGATCACTTACCGGAACTACTGATCCAAGCCCCATAACCTGAAAAGAAAATTCTTGGCCAAGCTCGGGAATATCTGCTAGTTGCACGCCATCAAAAATAGGGCGAAAAATGCCGATATGCGCGCCTATTGATGGTAGCATATAGGGCTTGTCAATTATTTGATCGCTATATTCTAGATAGTTATCCGAAATTTTTAAGACAATATCGCCATTTTCAAGTTGCTGTAGCACGCCCGTTGTGGGTAGTGTCGCAATATTTTGGCAAAATTTTTGTGTGGTTGGAATAAGCTGAACGGCAGCAGCAGATAAACCTAGCTGCAGCGCAAGAAAAAGCCCAAAGGTAAATGATTTTAGGTAGTTCATTGTAAAAACCTTGTGATTACAGGTGTGTATTCGTTTCTTTGCTGAAGCTCATGTGCTCTTTCTAAAAGCTCGTTGAGAAAGCGTGCTGTTCCCTTTGTATTTTCTCCATAGCGCAAGCGAATATGTGGGGGATGAAAGGCTGGTTCTTTACGCTCGCATACAGAGACAAAGCCGGCAAGAAGGCCAGGCTCTGCAAGAGGGGCATCGTTTTGTGAAGGCCGATCGCCTATCCCTATGCTTTTTGTAGGATCAAAACGTATGTCCATTTGTGGAAACTGTGTGAGGTAGCGTACGACAAGTGCCTTATCCACTCCCTTTATCTGCAGTGCATGCGTCAATGCAACATTCATAAACTCCAAGTTTTCTACGCCTTCAATCTTGATGGCTGAGGTGTCGCGTTTGAGGTCCGCCGGAACTCCCATAAAACAAATCTGCGTAACTTCATTTGTGCCGCTATCTCGACGCACTTCAATTCGTGGAACTGTGTGCTCATTTGCATCATACACGAGTTCTTGTATTGTAAAGGGGGCCGGATGATTTTGCGCAATTGCTGGAAGGCTGCTGTAGCGTTTTGCTTCTTCGGGTGCTAGCTCTTTTTCTAGCAGTTGGGGATCATCTCGTAGCTCATTATAAAATGCATTTAAAAATTCAGCGCCTTTTTCAAGCAAGGTATCTAGGTATTTACTTGGGATAACAGTTCCCCCTTCAATTGCCGAGGATAAATAGGTTTGATCAGAAACCCATTGCCCTTGCTTGTAATAGCTCAATACTGCACCGCCATTAGAGCTAAAAACAAGCTGCCCCTTATTTAAATATTTTTCTGGTATAAATTTTGCAAAGCGATCGATAGAACGGTTTGTTTCGCAACTGGTAATTACTATCAGATGCCCACCTGCTGCCAGCCAGCTCATAATTGCTGCCTTAGCATCACTTTCTTCAAGCGTAGGCTGCACATTGCGCCCGGGCGGTGCAATCAGCGTGCCGTCCATATCCGCAACAATCCACTGCCCATCCGCGATAATTGCAGGTGCAAGTGACCGCTCTTCTTTTGAAATAACTGCAGCCGGTTGAGAAATCGCAACATAACCACCAATCATAATAACCCCGCAAATAATGATTTATTGCAAGATTATAGCAACACATTGTAATTATTGTAAGCTTGCACTTTTTGGTTTCACTATTCTATGAATATTTATAATTCTGGTGAATTATGTAGTAGTACTCGTGGCCTGGATCACATGCACATACAGCGAGTCAATCGATCGGGACGGGCGTCGCTAGTGGAACTCTCTATTCGTACGTTGATCAATGATGGTAAAAATATGGGTTTTGAAGATGTCCATAGAAAGGTCGTCGGGAATAGTATAGGAGTGATGGCCTCCACGCTCGCGTATCCAGCGGTTTATATAGATCTCTGGGTGTGCAAGTAGGCCCGCTTTGCAGCGACGTTCTATATCTTGTATTGTGGAATCTCTTGTGGAGAATTGAAACAGCTCGTCTATAGGATCATTACGATCTTTTAGAACAGTATTAGCTAGTTCTAACACCTTTTCGAGCGTGAGCTCAATATTTGGTCGTAAAGTTACCTGGTACTGATCAAATTTTTCTATAGACCAATTATGTCTCGTATTCCATTTTTCAATTACTTTATTTGCAGATTGTTTGAGCGCGCTATGTTCTGGGATGGGATCTAATGAGTTGATAGCATAACAGGCTCTTGCAAGGTCATAACTTCCATAGCCAAGGAATTCATAAAACCGCGTTTTTATCCAGGTCCAGATGCCCTTTTTGTCTGCGCTGAGCGTAGCTGCTCGCTTGCCGTATGTTATTTTAAGCAGGTAGTCTGCCGGATTGTCGACAAAGTTTTTAACAGACGGATCAACCCTAATCATGCCATCTCCTAGTAAAATGTCGAATATATGGTAATATGAATACTCGATTACATTCAAGAGTTACTATGCTTTTGGGCCGGCGCTGGGCTGTCAAAAACTTCAGAATTTCACAGTAAAAAACAATTTAATTGTGTGTCCATAACTCTTCCATCATCCTGCCTATCCTGGTGCGCCACGAGGGTTGCACTAGCTAGTCGATGAAAGATCGACCGGGAAAGGGCCTCATCCAGCCCATCCCGTACCGAGTCTTGGATGTATTACTTAGTAAAGGAGACGTCAGGGGCCACAGAGACCCATAAATGACGAACACAAATTGAGGAGAGAAAATAATGCATTAAGCGTAGACAGGGAAATTGCAGGCCGTAAGACGTAAGTCGAGCGATTGAGCCCCGAAATACTAGGTGAACTTGAGGTAGGCCGATGGTGTCAGGATACCAGAAGGCGACATCTCGCATATCGCTATGGAGAGGTATGTGAGGCACTCCGGGGTCGAAGAGCATGGCATGTAATTAAAGCTAGTACAGCAACGTGGGATAACCTAGCCTCTCTTCGTAAGAAGTATCGATTCGCAAGTATAGCAGCGAGGGAACCGAGACGGAGTCTAGGAGTCATATGGATCATAGTACCGATGAAGCAGAGTAATGTCTGGGGAGGGAAGGATCCTGGGTAGAAAATCAACCTAAGTAAAGGAAACGTTATGGGCACAACAGAGGCTCCCAACACGACGGAAATGAAACTGAAAAGGATAACCTGGTTATCTAAGCAAGACCCCGAGAAGGAATTTGAGTGCCTAATGCACCTGTTCAATCGGGAATCCTTGCTCGAATGCTTCCAACAACTTGATGCAAAGAAGGCGCTGGGAGTAGACGGCATAGATAAAGCGAGCTACGCAAAGAACCTCTACGAAAACGTGGAGGAACTGATTCAAAGAATGAAGGACATGGCTTATCGACCTGGACCGGTACGACAAGTGCTCATACCGAAAGAAGGGAAACCGGGAGCCACAAGGCCTTTAGGAGTCAGCAATCTGGAAGACAAAATTGTACAGAAAATGATGCAGAGAGTGCTGGAAAGCATCTACGAGCCGCTTTTCTTGGACTGCTCATTCGGGTTCAGACCAGGAAAAAGCTGCCACGATGCCATCCAGGCACTACTGAATCACCTCTACATGAATGAAATCCAGACAGTCATTGACATTGATCTAAAGAACTTCTTTGGGACAATAGATCATAAGCTGCTGGAAGATATCCTGAAGCAGAAAATAAAGGACCCAAGATTTATGAGGTACATAAATCGGATGTTCAAAGCCGGGATATTAACCGAAGGCGAACTGCAAATGAGTGAAGAAGGAGTTCCGCAGGGCAGCATCTGCAGCCCTATTCTTGCGAATGTCTTCGCCCACTACGCAATAGATCTATGGGTCGAAAAGATGGTGAAACCGGCCTGTAAAGGCACGGTCAGTCTGTTCCGCTATGCGGATGACGCGGTGATATGTTGTCAGTACGCAGAAGACGCAAAGAGGATCAGACAAACTCTTGCCAAACGTCTTGATAAGTACAAACTTCAAATAAATGAAGAAAAGACTAAACTCGTTGCCTTTGATAAAAAGTTAGCGAGACAAGGCATCAAACAAGAGACCTTTGACTTTCTAGGCTTCACATTCTATCTTGGCCGTTCGAAGACAGGGAGGATCATACCCAAACTGCAGACGAGGACCAAGACACTGAAAGCAAAGCTAAGCAAGGTTAAAGAATGGATCAAGCAAAATAGGAATGTAATGCCACTTAAGGAGCTCTGGAAACTGTTTATAGCAAAGGTGAGAGGACATATACAGTACTATGGCGTCTCACACAATGCGGATAGGGTGAACCAGTATATCCGAGAGGCAAAGCGACTTATGTTCAAATGGCTGAACAGGCGCAGTCAACGCAAGAGCTTCACAGTGGATAAGTTTAAGCTGTTTATAGAAGCGAATCCAATACCAGAAGTGAAGATCGGGCATCGCATGTTCTGTAGGTAATAGGTGAAGGATTTTATCTTGAACCCGTTGCATTAATTGTGCACGGCGGGTTCTAACTGGGGGGAGGCCTGGGCGACCGGCCTCTCTACCACATCCGGCGTAGCCGATCCTGGTGATCCTGTTCATTAGTGCACATGCCTTTACAGCCTAAACGTTATATATGGGCGAAGCTTCGCCCTACATAACTAGGAAGCTGAAATAGGATGTGGTCAAGAAAACAAACAGGATTGCCAGGATCGGCAGGATATATGGAAGAAAAATGTAATCGGTGTTAGGGTATCTATTAGATAGAAATATGCCAATTTTTGACAGCCCAAGCCCGGTCTCCCATTTACAGTTGCTAATATTATATTTTAAAATTATAATGAATAACGAGAGAGATAAGACTATGGACATACAACCTGCTGGCACACCGCCACTATCAGGATCAGCTATTCCGGCTAAGCTGGAAACATCAAGTCAAGTAGAGCGCCTTAGAGAGTGGGAGAAGCTGTATAAGGGCGACTATGTGGCGCATGGTGTTGTTCGGGCAAATGAAGAGGCTTTATTTAAAGATGGTTTTTTGCGCTGCGGTGAAAATGTGCTTCGCCGAAAGGGGCAACTTGAATTTGAAGGTGGGGCTATGGCAGGCGCTAGGGAAATTGTTCGCCTACCTCAGCAGGAGCTTGAGCCAAAATTTTTAGAACCACTTAAAGCTAAGATTCTTGAATTATTTGAGATGAGTGATGAAGACATTGAAGAACTGATTCGGGACATCCAAAATACTCGAAGCCCTTCAGATCAGGACATAGAAGAACATTTCTTGGCTGATTTAGATGCAAAAAGACCGCAAAAAAGTTCTGATCTGAGAGAGGCAAGGAATGCCTATGAAGATCTCATAACAAAATTAGTCCGCTTCAAATCCCTCTGGAAAGAGGGTGAAAAGCCTCGAGATATCTATGTGAACACCCTCGTCGCAATTTATATCGATAAGGCGTTGCCAAAAGACTCTAGGTGCAAGGCGCAGCTTGCAAGAGTATTTGCCATATACGAGCGTTTAGTGCGCGAAAAAGAGGTAGATGTCACTATGCCTGAGATAGGAGCATTACTTGGGCGTATAAGAACGGCACGGCTTCTTGATGCTGGTAAAATTAATCAGGAGATTCGCGTGTTTCGAAATCACCATGCCGGCTGTTATGGCAATGTGCGAATAGTAATTGGGGGAGCAAAAGACATTATCGGCTCAGAGCAGGTCCCAGAGACAGGTGAGTATCTTCTTTTAGGAATTGGCCAAAATAAAGGAAAGTTCTTTAAGATTGACCTTGCAAGCCCAAACGTTCTCATCCTCGGCCCTGAAAGCAGCCTTGCTCCCTATGCTGAAAACCACCCATTTAGTAAAAACATCGTATTTACCGATGCTCTTCCTAAACCATAACAATTCGCGATTTATCATTGAATTACTTGTACGCCCTCACACTGTGTCATAGCATGTATAAGGTTTGGATTAATTGCGGTTGCTTGGATTGTAACTCGACGAGGAGACCCATCTTCCAGCGGGTTCAATTTTGTAAAACTTGATGGAGCAGTTGTGAGGTTTGGGCAGTTTATAATGGTAACATTGCCTGTATCTCTATAATCACTGTCATCTATTGGGTCTGCAACGCATCCTATCCGGCAAATTCCAGGCAATCTTAATGTTTGTGAAAGAGAAACCAAATTAGGGCAATCGATAACAGTTAGGTCACCAAATACCTTCCAGTTGTCTTTAAACTCGCGCAAGTTATGGCAATTTGTAATGCGAAGATGTGTTTCAATAGCCCATCCAGGAGGCAATTCGGTCAATGTGTTATTATTAGTAATAACTACTGAACCATTTACGCGTACATTTTCTGGGAGTTTTACTTTTGTAAAATCTATTCCGCTGAGATTGAGCACTCCTTCCCATACTTCATGTCCTTCTACGCATGTGTCTATCTTGGCATTTGGTGGAATAGGAAAGCCTTGTCTAAGAAGATCTAGGAACTGGGCTGCTGTATAGTTATTTTTTACTATCGCAATGTTTGGTAGAAATGGAGCCCAATTGAATCCTCTGATAAATCTACGATTTGGCGTTTGTCTACGAGAAATCGTTGCATTCAACATGGTTGCTACTACCTTCTGGCAATCAGACCTTTCCTCTGTAAATACCCGTGCAAGTAGAGCGGTAACCTCTGGAGTTTCCCAGGTAGCATCAAAAATTTTACTTATTGCAAAGACTCTCTCGCGTCCGGTAATTGACTCATTGGGTGTACTGAGTTGTAGATTCTGCATAAGTTTTTTTACTTCAGCAAGACTTGCCTCTGTTTGTCCTATACACTCCGTATATATAGGCAAAAAGCGATCGCGATTTGTTTTTGATGTTAAGGCTGAATTTAAGATGTCTATCGGTGGTAGAAAACTAGCCACTGGACGGTCTAGATTTTTGGACCATGCAAATGCATCTGTCTTTGATGAAACTGGTTGCCATAATATCTCCTTATGGTAAAAAGATATAATATCATAAAATTTATTATATTGCAACTATTTCTATTAAAATACTATTTATTTCTTGATTAGATATCCGATACGCAAGCTAATGTGTATCGAAGCATACATGAAAAGCGCAGCAAGAAGTGACCAAATGACAATGTCAAAAGGCGTATAGTGAATTTCCATCTTAAGCTGCATAAGGTAGAGCAGGCAAGCGGGCATAACCACTAAAACAGCTGATATAGTACCTGGAACTAGTTTTTCCGTTTTGAAGGAGAGAAAAAGATGCTGTATGGCATTAAGCTGGAGGGCAAGGGCAATAAGCGTGGTGAGAAATTGCAAGATAGCACTTCCAACAAAGTAGTTAGAGACTGTAATTACAGTAATAAACAGGGTTATTATAAGAAGAGCCCATGCAAAGACTCTTCGCTCTTGCAATTTTGGATCTAGCTTGCTTAAAAAGCTTTGCCGAAACTTGTCAAATGATACATATTCCTCCGCATTATGGATAATTGCCGCAACCGGAAGTAAAAGTCCCCATGCTTCACTGCTCATAACTTCAGCATAAGGCGAGTGGGGCCTTTTTTTACAGAAAAATGAGTAACACCCTCTAGCCCCAGTTTACAAGTTATCGCTCATTTATCTCTAGAAAACGGTATGCCCTAATTTATCTGCTAGAGTAGTGCGATGCCCTCTTTTGCGCCTTTGCGATTTTGCGTCTTTGCGTTGAATCTTTTGCGACAGGTTATCCTAGATAACGTGTGCGCCAAATATTCAACGCAAAGACGCAAAATCGCAAAGGCGCAAAAAAACCAACTCTTGAACTTGAATGGGTATATATCTGGACATACTCAAGCATGTGCAATTGTCGAGGGTGAGAAAATTCCCTTGCTGACAGGAACTCACCTCAAAGTAGGGCCAAAACAAAAGCATAGCCTTGAGAACCATTCTGCAACTAAAGCGCTGGTTCTACTCGTCAAATGCTCTCCCGCATGGGCACTTAATGATCATATTGTATGTAAGGTTGAGTAGTCCGAGACGGTCTCATTTTCGCTCTATCACTAGGTTGACATTTATAATTCATAATGAATGATGAAAACATATATAGCTTGTATGATATTTTGGAGGTGTTATGGCTAATGTTAATTTTACTTACGACCCTGGAAAGTGGTATAACCGCGGGCAGCTTGAAATGACATCTCAAGGCGGCACTACCCAACGAATCAGAGTGTACAAAGATAGCTGGTTGGTCAAACTCCTAAGCAACTTTTTTGACTTGGTTAGGGTGCAAGCGAAAGGTGGTCAGGCTCTATATCTAGGAAAGTCGCAACTTGAGGAAATTAGGAAATTTTCAATTGTTGACCCATTTGATAACAACGCACCAGCCACAGCTAGGCTCACAACTATATGTAAATTGGTTCCTGGCTTACTACAGGTAGCCATAAAGAATGCCCCTCTACTTTTACAGAAATTTTCTGATGATGATTTCACAAAACTACGTGAAGCTGCTGCCAGTCGTTATCAGGATTCCTCTGCTGAAAAAGATACAATCAATAGCAAGCTTGTCCAAGAATTTCGTCGTGACGAAAAGCCCTCGATCCCACGATGTCATCGTGCCTATGGAACGAACTTAGACACTCTTGTCAAGCTCAAGGGGACGGATCTTTGCTATCCTGCAAATAAGGTGCAGATTGGAAATAATACATACATACAAGCAGAAGCTCCCACTAACGATAAGGCAAATAGCAGAGCTCATTATTATCAAATGGCTGTTGAATCAGGTGCACAAGTCCTTGTAACGGTGAATTCAGGATATAGAGCAGGTAGAGTAGATCCAACGATAATGGATTTTCTTTCTCCCGGGGAATCGATTACATTTCAATCAGATGGCGACAGCTATGAAGTGACATGTGCTAAGGAAGAGCTAAAGATTCCATTACCTAAAGAAATCCAAGCTAAAACAGACCTTACAGGCGAATGCAGCTATCACGTTAGACGGTTGACCGTGAAAAAAAATGGAGCGCCAACCGGTACAATTCAGCAAATTGTTCCAGATTTTACTTCTGTTGCAGTGCCATTTGCTCTTTCTCAATATACGGTGGATCTCGTTAATACATTTGTCGCAGGAGATAGAAACCATCCCGTGATTGTGAATTGTCAGACAGGAAAAGATCGAAGCGGTCAATTCATTGTCCTTGATAGTATGGCTCGTGATATCGAAGACCTAGAAAAGACAATGCCGAGAGAAACTCTATTACCAAAGATTGATGTTGTCGCTCAGTTGCGCGCCCGTGCATTGATGCTTGAAGAGCAGTCCACAGTAGGCTCTGGGGTCGAATCCATTGAACAAACTCTGCTTCCTTGCTTTGATCGAGAAATTCCTGCGCAAGATAGAAAAGTCTATTCATCACTATCCGTTGATGAAAAGAAGGTCTTGCATACATCCATCAACGACGCCTATACAACACATCGAACACAAGTGCAGCCAGAACAAGTCGTCGCCCAAAAATGGGGGTATCGCCTAACGATGGAAGGTGGGAAAACTCTTGATATGCCGGTTTCAAAAAACATTTCTTGTTCTGCTCTCAAAGACCAAATAGCTGAAAAATTAAAGCTGCCAAAAGAGAGATTTCGGCTACTATGTGCTGGGAAGGAGGTTGGTAATGAATCTCCTGGTTCTGAAAAATTCGTAAGAGAGTGCGTGGCAGATATAGCAATAGTAATTCCAAAGGCCGCTACCAAAGCGACTCAAGCTCCGGCAAATGCAGGCACAGAAACTATTCAGTTACATATCAAGACTTTAACGGGCCATACAAAAAATAAGGGCTATTTGCAAAATATCACGTATACAGAACTTAAAGAGCAAGTAGCTCAGGATTTAGGGGTGGCAAGCCAGCAAATCCGGCTGATATATAATGGGGCAGTTATTGGCAACGAAGAGCCTGGTAAGCAAAAGTATGTAAAAGAGTTGCAAAGCGGTGCAACAATATACGTTGTATTCAACCCGAATGCCCCTATACCACTACCTGACACGATACGCCCACTATTTGAGCCTTTATTTCAAGCTGCAGAAAAGATCCCTACCTGTACTGCCCAGGAATTAACCGCATTATTGCAGAAGCTTGATTTCAAAAAGGCGGAACAGGCAGTGAAGGAGTTGCCAGAAGGGTTCCACAAGAGCGCTGTAGAAGTCAAACTCGAGGAACTAGAACATAAGGTCGCTAATGCACTTGTAGATCGCCTAAGTAAAGGACAAGAAGAGGGCGTCTCACAGGCTTTAGATACCCTGCTGGGGCAACAGAGTCAGACTACATTCATGACCCGATATGGCTCTCGATTGCTTTTAGCGGCTGGGTGGGCTCAGGCTACGCTTAAGCCAGGTGTGACAGATGTTGCCACGCACGTTTTTCCAGTTTCAAAGACTGGGGAAAATGATTTTGAAGCTATTAAATTTAACCTAGAGCAGATGAAAAAAATTATCAGCTTCTGCGAACAGGGAAGTGCGTACAAAGGCTTTAGGGATATGACGAGCGCGATCGAAAAATTAGAACAATCTGTTGCGACTCTTAAGTCACAAGGCCGAGCAGATATTCAAACGATGCGCAACATGGCAGATGCGATTAATAGCACAATCAGAATTACCATGCATTTTTGTGCGTATGCCCTAAAAAGGAATCAAGATTCTACGAGGGAGATTACCCTCCCATTACTTGCAGATGGCACGAAGATGGAAAAGCTGAGATTTACGTTTTGGTATCGAGACTTAATTGGTCCAACGTTTATCGAAAAAATGATCCACAGAGCTGAGCGTCTAGCTGAACAGGTAGATAACCTACCAAAAGCCTGGCAAAACGAAGTAGAAGGCTTTAAAAGAAGGGCTGAAGAATTAAAGGCACTAGTAAAGACAATGCCTCAAGCATCTGCAACATCTCTTGATGAAGGAAATTACTAATGGTACAGGGTCTGCCCGTTGCAAAAATTGGTGGCTAGCGTTTAGATTTTTGGATATTCTTCAGTATAACATTCGCCGTTAATGCCGTAATAGCTTACCGTGCGCTTAGTGAAGTCAACGGTATAGCTTGTGACGCCTGCATTCCAGGCGGCACGAAGAAATTCTGCAAAGGTGCTCTTTCCTGCCTGGTCGGTACGAAGAGCGTTAATCAACGACTCTTGATCAAATGGAGCAAGCTGGGTCATTCCATCAATTAATGGACTGCCTTGGTTGACAACAGTACCTTTATCGAGAATGTAGATGCTTGTGCAGGCGGGTAGGTGCCAGTGATTGTATTGTACTCCAGCTTGACGTAGGGCTTCAGCAAGATAGGGAAATCCGCCCACCTTGGGACGATTTGCCATGCCGCGCTCAAGGGCCTGCTGAAGTGTATTTATTGCTGTACTCGGCATGTTTGTCTCTCAAAATTAGATTTTTAAGGTTAGCAGAAAAGACAATTTTAAAGAAACTCAACTTCGCTTCGAGATAAGAATATAAAGAATTCATCGTTGTTGATAGGGGCTTGTGTTTTTTTAGGATGAAGGCATGGCATTCCTCTTTACAGCACACCTAGGGCGCTGCCCTTAGCATTACCCATTTTTTTCAAAACTTAGCTTTGCCATGTCTTTCCGGCGGTAGCTGGAGCACTGCTTTTAGCCCCGTGTGAAGCGAAAAGCCGGTAGGTTTGAAGTGGAACGCGGGGTACCGGTATGTCATATGATAGAGAGCTGCGGCAGCAGCGAAACAAAAATTATATAGGCTTTGTTTCGCTGCCACCGCAGCTCTTTATGTGGGGGCATGCCAAACCCCGCGTTCCATTACACGCCTAAACGGCCTTTCATTTCACACGGGGCTAAAGCTGTCCTCCAGCTGCCGCCGGAAAGACATGGCAAAGCTAAGTTTTGAAAAAATGGGTAATGCTAATGCCATATACTCTTGACCGCTTTTTTATGTACCTATAAGATAATTCCTTTTTATTAGAGGGAATAAATGAAATTTATGGTACTTGGATTACTGGCAGTAGTTTCTTCAGTTGGGGCGCTTGAATCGCCTTCTATTAAATATGAAAAGGGCAAGCTTTCTATACTTGACCAGCAGCTTCTTCCTGGTAAAGAAGAATGGGTGTCTGTTCAATCTCCAGAGCATATGGTAGAGATAATTCGTGCACTAAAAGTGCGTGGTGCCCCTCTTATTGGTGTATCAGCTGCTTTAGCACTTGCTCAGATTGCTGAAGAGGGCGCATCTCTTGCTGATATAGAAGAAAAGGCAAAGCTCTTAGCTCTAGCAAGACCAACAGCTGTAAACCTTGCTGCCTGTATTGATCGCGTTATGAATGCAGCTAGAGCTAGTAAAGATCCACAACAGGCGATTATTCAAGAAGCGGAGGCTATCTTTTTAGAAGATGTTGCCATGTGCCTACAGATGGGAAAAGTAGGTGCTGATCTTGTGGGCGAAGGTGAAGCCATTCTTACCTATTGCAATACGGGCGCTCTTGCAACAGCGGGTATTGGTACAGCTTTTAGCGTGTTGAAGACTGCTCATGAGCAAGGAAAAAAGATCCACGTCTATGCCTGCGAGACTCGCCCTTTACTACAAGGCGGAAGACTAACTGCTTGGGAATTAGAAAAAAATGGCATTCCCTACACGCTGATTTGCGACAATATGGCAGCTTCTCTCATGAAAAGCGGCAAGATCTCAAGAGTGTTTTTAGGGGCTGATCGCATTGCCCATAATGGTGATTTTGCCAATAAAATCGGCACCTATTCTGTTGCTGTTCTTGCAAAGTTTCACAATGTTCCTTTCCACGTTGTTGCTCCGTACACAACTATTGACCATGCCTGCCCAAATGGCGATGCTATTCATATTGAACAGCGATCAGCAGAAGAGGTGCGAGGCGCCCATGGCAGCTTTGGCGATGTGACATGGACCCCAAAAAATGCCCCTGTATATAACCCGGCATTTGATGTAACGCCCCACGATCTTGTTACAAGCTACATCACAGAACAGGGCAATCTATCAGCAGAGGAAATTGCACAATGTGGGCAATAGTCGGCGGTTCAGGCTTTGAAAAGTTTGATAAAGTGACTGTTCTTGAAACTCTTGACATTTCAACTCCATTTGGCAAGCCAAGTGGGCCTATTGTAAAGGCAATACAGAGCTATATTTGGCAGCAGGGGTTCGAAGAGGGGCGCTTTAAAGGCCACGTCTATGAGGATGCCTACCTAAACTTAGTGCGCTGGCATCAAGCAGGCATTAGTCTTTATTGAAAAATGCCTTTGGCATGTGCTATAGTTCTCAAAAAATGAGAGAAAAGACATGCTAAAAAAAAGAAAATTAGGCACCCAGGGGCTTGAAGTCTCTGAATTAGGCCTCGGCTGCATGGGCATGAGCCAGTCTTATGGCACGCCTGATGATGCTGAATCTATTGCTACAATACATCGCGCTATAGAGCTTGGTGTTACTTTTTTTGATACCGCAGAGGTTTATGGCCCCTATACCAATGAGTCTTTGCTTGGCAAGGCTATCATGCCCTATCGAGACAAGGTTATCATTGCAACAAAATTTGGCTTTCGCATTGAAGAGGGTAAACCTGCCGGTATTACAAGCGATTTAAAGAACATTGAAGCTATAGTGAATGGCTCTTTAATGCGCCTTGGAGTAGAAACAATAGATCTTTTATACCAACATCGCGTTGATCCCACTGTACCAATTGAAGATGTTATTGAAGTTATGGCAAAACTTGTCAAAGAGGGCAAGGTACGCTTTTTAGGGCTATCAGAAGCAAGCTCAAAAACCATTGAGCGCGCACATAAAGTTCATCCAATATCTTGTCTTCAGAGTGAATATTCGCTTTGGGAACGAGGTTTAGAGGTGGAAATCATCCCTCTTCTTCGAAAACTCGGAATCGGTCTTGTGCCCTTTAGCCCACTTGGAAGAGGGTTTTTAACGGGTCATGCCAAGCGCGCAGAAGAATACCCCAAAACCGATTATCGCCATACTCATGATCCTCGACTACAGGGCAAAAACTTTGACGATAATGTGAGGATGGCAACTGTTGTAAAGGGTTTAGCTAATCAAAAAAAGGCAACTCCCGCACAGATTGCCCTAGCATGGCTTCTTTATAAGGGTCAGGATATCGTACCTATTCCGGGCACAAAAAAACGCCATTACCTTGAAGAAAATGTCAATGCAGCAAATATTGCACTTTCTCCCAAGGAAATGAGCACATTAGAAGAGGCAATGCCGCGACATGGCACGGCAGGCAAACGTTATTCAGATTACCTTTTAACGCTCGTTGATAGTTAGCCCAATGTTTTAAGCTGATCTTGAATCCATTGGGTTGTGGGGTTGGTTTGAGGGGGCTCTTCAACAGGTGGTGGCGGTAGTGCTACAGAGTTTTTTGGCAGCTTTTTATGTGAGATCTTTTGATCTATTGGCACAAATGTTGGCTCAAAAGGGATGTGTGTGGCGTTGTGTTCTAGCTTATGCAATTTTGTGATGTCAATTTTTTCGCCATTTACAAATTTTTCAAGTAGCTGCCACGTGGAGATGTTGACGTTGGCACTTTGCCAGTAGGGATTTACTACGTTTAGGGGTATGTTTACTGCCTTTGAATGCTGGTAGCAAAGGCCTTTTTTGTTGCGAGGTTGCCAGTTCCAGTGCCATTCGGCCTCTAATGTGTTGGGGTTTGTGTAGCTTGCCTTTTTGAAAAAGCGCTTTAGGGCTTTTTTGCGGTAGATGGTAACGTCAGTAGAGTTAGGGTAGTTCCAGCTGCCTTTTGCCGTAGGGTCAGTAAATTTCCAGCTAAACATGTTGTTTCGTAACTCTTTACCTGCCGGCACGCCAACAAATACAGGCTCTAGCGATGTTGCAATTGAGAGTGGGTTGTGGGAGATGTTTTTGCCAAGACGTAGTGAAAAAAACCATGAGTTATATTTCTTAAGTGCTTTTGTGCATTCTACAAGGTCAACTTTGTCTGTCATCACGATGTCATCTACTGCAAACATAATGTAGGGGGACTTTGATTTTCTGGTGTAGATGCTTTTAAGGCAAAGTTGCTTAAAGTCCTTTTGTGGATTTTTGCCTTGTATATGTCCTTGTACGTAGGGGAAGCGCTCAAAAACTATGTCATAGCCCTTTTCAAAGCGCTTATCTGTGCAGCGGTAGATGACATGAATGAGATGAGGGTTTGTAACATAGGCTTCCACCGACTCCAAAAAGGCATAAAGCTGCATTGGTCTGTCAAAAGAAAAGACAACGATATCAACCTGCTGTTTACTCCAGCTTTCATAGTTGATCTTCATTTCGCGGCCATCTAGCTGTAGCATAAGGGCCAAGAGGCAGATAAGTATATACTTCATAATTAAAATAGTTGTTTAAGTGGTGGATACTTTGGTAACAATTTAATATGTGCCGACACCTCATCCATGAGGGGTTTTCGCACGGCAAAGTCATTTTGGCCCGTATTTACGCGGTAGATGTAGAGGACCTTTTTTTCAAAGTGGATGTGACCTTCTGATGCCATTTCAAACATAGGGTGCATCATGCCTGTATCTGAGACTACAGGGAAAAACTGGCCTTTATACTTGAGGTCACTTTCTTTGATGTTGTGAAAAAGCTTGGCGTAGAAGGTTCGTAACGGGTAGGCAACCCATGTATAGTCCCTAAACGTGCGATTTTGAATCACCTCTTCGGGAAATGCATGACATGAGTCGTTATGCCAGCCAGGAGCATTTTTTGGGAAAGATTCATAGTTGCCATAGCTCATCCAGACTGATTTGTTGCGATAGATTTCAGCAATTCTACCAAGCACCTTTTTGTCTTTTAGCCAGTCATCGCCATCTAGCTGCACAATAACTTTGTGAGCAGGAACGGCGTTGATTGCATGATAGAGGTTGTACATGGCCCCTTTTCGCTCTTTGTTGTGAACGACTACTACCTGCTTTGTCTTTTTGTATTTGTGGACCAAGCTTTCTACCACAGCGCCTGTCTTATCTGTAGAGGCATCGTTCATGTAGATAAGCTGCCATTTGGGATATTCCTGTTTAAACACAGACTTTAGGTTTTCTTCAGCAAAGCGTTCGTTGTTGTAGGAGCATATGACAACAACGATATCAATATCGCCGGGCAGCACGTGAAAGGCAGCAGATAGCCAACTTGCAAGCGAGAGGAAGATGAGAGTGAGGGCGCTTTTCATTAAAATAATTTATTTAATGGTTTGTATCGGCTTTTTTTGCGTATTTGCTTATCAAGTTCTAATAGCAGAGATAGGTTTTTCTTAATATCATTGATTGGTGTTGTGTAATTATAGATGTAGAGCTCTTCAGGGATATAGCGTATATGGCCTTTTGAAGACTGCTCTAATATAGGAAACATGATGGCAAGGTCGCACGCCATAGGAACAAACCTTCCATCATGAATAAATTGCCTTCTCTTTACATTATGAAAGAGTTTTGCATAGTAGGTTTTTAGGTGAGATGCTGTCCAGTCATACTCTCTAAAGGCGTTTTTCTTAATAACCCAGTCCGGAAATGGCTTACATACCCGTACATAGTCATCAGGCTCTGGTCTATAGCTTCCATAGGTCATCCACACGTTTTTATCAGCATATACATAGGCAAGTCTTTCTAAAACCATAGGGTGTGCGAGGCGATCATCCCCATCTAAATGCACCACAATATGCTCCGGATCTATCGTGTGGATCCACTTATAAAAGTTTGCCATAGCTCCCACGTTCGTTTTGTTGTGGACGACTTTGATTTTATGGCCCATCTTGCGCTCTTGAACAAACTTTTCCACAAGCTCGCCAGTTTTATCCGTTGAACAGTCGTTAATGTAGATAGCTCTCCAGAAGGGGTATGTCTGCTTGACAAGTGACTCTAGGTTGCCGATACAGTATTTTTCGTTGTTATATGAGGCAATCACGACAACAAAATCCGATTGACCGGGCATTTTGGCGTCTAGAGATAGTGATGCATAGAGCAGTAGTATTGCTACAAATCTAGTGAACATGTTTGCGGTATTCTTTAAGTCTTGGCACTTTATCGAGTTTTTTGAGGATACTCACTCCAATATCTATATGCTCAGGCATAAATTTAGAAAAGACCATTTCGCTCGATCGCTTAGTTTTAAAGCCTCTTGGCTTTACGGGAAGGTCAGAAATAAGCAACAAGGCTCCAAGCGGCAAACGGTGGGCATAGCTTGCAGCAAATAGTGTGGCGCATTCCATCTCAACAACCTGCGGGCGGGTCTCTTGCAGGCGCTTTCTAAAGTCTGGGTTAAATTCCCAAAAGCGCTTGTTTGTCGTGTGCGTGATGCCGATGTGGTAGTGTATTTTGTTTTTTTCTAAATAGGCCGATACTTCCTTTTGGACTGTAAAATTGGCCATGGCAGGAACTTCTGGGGGAAAGTAAAAATCAGACGTGCCATCGCCGCGTATTGCAGCAACAGGTACAAAGTATTCGCCAACTTTATAGTCTTCTCGTAGGCCTCCGCACATGCCAAGAAGTACCATGGCATAGCAAGGCAAAAATGCGCAAAGGTCCATTACTAAGGCAGCAGCCGGAGAGCCAATTTTAAAGTCGAGCATAGTAATGCCCTCTTTTTTGCAGTGGCAGACCTTAAACATGGATCCTTCGACGATGGGGCATTTATACTTATGAGCAAAGGCATCTACATAGCGGGGAAAGTTTGTAAGCAAAATCCAGGGCTGAAATTGGTCGATGCTCGAGCCTGAATAGCGCTCTAGTGTATCTAACGCAAATCTTCTGCGCTGTTCAGTTTCATGATAAAATTCGTCGCTTGTAAGCATGCTTCACCTTTTTATGTGTCAATAAACGAAATTCTATATGGTTTGCAAGGGTTTTTTTGGGGAAAAAATAGGCAGATGCTGTATAGTATTGCTTCAACCTTATAACCGTGGGAATGGATATGGCGCAAATTAGCACCAACGAATTTAAGTCAGGCATCAAAGTCGAAATGGAAGGACAGCCCTACACTATCGTAAGCAACGAGTTTGTAAAACCAGGCAAAGGCCAAGCCTTTAACCGCGTAAAGCTCAAACACCTTATGACAGGTAGAGTTATTGAACGAACCTTTAAGTCTGGCGACAAGCTCGATGTAGCTGACGTTACAGAGTCTGATATGCGTCTGTTGTATAAAGAATCAGATGGTGTAGTCTTTATGGACGATAATAGCTTTGAGCAAGTCAAAATCATGAATGCTCAAATTGCAGACAATGACAAATGGCTAAAAGAAGACCTCGTTTATGAAATCATCTTCTACAGGGGCGAGCCAATCACTGTTGAGCCGCCAACATTCTTAGATCTTATCATCACAGAAACATCCCCAGGCGTGCGCGGTGACACAGCTTCTGGCCGTGTTCTTAAGCCAGCAATCGTCGAAACTGGCGCAAAAATTCAGGTGCCAATTTTCGTGGAACAGGGCGAAAAAGTGCGCGTTGACACACGCACCGGCGAATACGTCTCACGCGTCTAACTACATGATAAAAAGGGATTGTTTGTCTTTGACAAGCCTTCTTACCCAGTGCTCAAAGTCTGCAAAGCTACTTTGGGCATTTTTTTCGTATGCTGTTATACCCATTCAAGTTCAATAGGTGGTTTTTTTGCTGCGCGAAAGTCCCGCGATTGAACTTGAATGGGTATATATCGTGCAGGGCGCTTTGCAAAATAGGTGTGGAACACCCCTACTTATTTCACTTTAATCTTGCACGGATTAGAGCAAGCGCGCGTGTATGTAGAGTCTCCAGAATAGCTTGCGCATACTTTGTAGGTCCCGTCATGGGTGAAGTTTACAGATAGTGTGGCCTGGCCGTTGCTGTCGAGTGGAACATATTCTCGCACTTTATCGATGATAAAGGTGATGCCTCCTGTAGGAGTGCCATCTTGTGTAGCTCCAAGCACAGTAGCAAGTACTGTCACGTTATCTGTTGGCTTTACGATCTTTTCAGATGCTGTGAGGATAACTCGTGGAGTTACTTGAGCAGGATCTACATAGCCTACGCTACCTGGGCTTAATTCATTCCAGACATAGCCAATGTAGCCATGTTTGTTGTCGTAGATGATGTTCATCCCATCTAGTACATGGCGGCTTGTATTAAGAAAGACATTTGTATCACTTACGACATGTGCGCCATTTGGCTGCATCGGGTTATTAGAGTCGCCTAGCGTAAATCGGTAGTAGGCTACTGGATTTGCCTGATCCGGCAGGTAGATTTCAAAAAGATCGCCGTTTGGGGCGCACTCAACGCGGGCTGAATCAGGGCATGGTACAAGCGTGCCTACATTTGAGCCACTTGGGGGTGATACAAATGCTGTATCAACGCCGGTATCCATCAGGATGTTACCCGCTTGGCCTGTGCCATTAAGTATAAGAGTCATAGGGGCAGCATGCCATTCAGGAAGGTCTGTCGAAGAAAATTCTTGCCATGGCTCAAGCTTTACAAAGCCGGCATTGCCAGTGTTATCAGCATTGAGGCCAAGATGTACGCCATTTGGTGATATGACATAGCCGTTACACCAGTTTGCAGGGCGTTTTTCAAGCTTGTTATCTATCACGATGCCTGTAACGTTTAAAAAGGCATTGTATGCCGGCGTGCCAAGAGGCTGCTCAGCGCTTTCTCTTGCAAAGCCAATACCCATAACAGTAACGCCTTTGGGGTTATCTGTAGGTGTGCATGATCGGGCATCTGCTGTACATTTTATGGAGGTTACCTGCAATACGGGTACTTCTGCTGTTGCAACAAGAGTGCCATTTTTATCATAAAACTGCTGAGTAGCTGTCCACCAAGTGCCCTCTTCAATAATACCGCTACTTGTGTAGACCTGGCGCCCGGGGCCCAAATTTTTGGCATCAGATTTTGGTGTGAAAATGTCTTTTGAGACAATAAGCCCTACAGAGCCTGTATCCATGATAAGCTCTACATAGTTGCTAGAGCCATCAAAGCCAACGTATACTCGCGGTGATTTATTGCTTGCCTGGTTAGAATAGGGGATATAGACGCTTGGAGCATCTGGATAAAAGCTTTTTGCTTCGCAAGTGAGGCAAGCTGCCAGGCAGCTAAGGATAAGTAGTATATTCATAAAGTACTCTGTTATTTTACTTTGAGCCTATATTTTGACGTGTTTGAGCGTTGGTAGGTGTTGTCGCCTGAGTAGCTTGCACGTATTGTGTAGGTGCCCTTTTTGCTAAAGGATGTTGTATAGGATGCGCCTCCAGTGCTATCTAAAGGAGCATACTGTATAGTTCCATCAACAAAAAATGATACGCCTCCCGTAGGGATTTCATCTTCATGAACGCTCACTTGCGCAAAAAATGTAATGTTTTCATCTACCTTTGTAGATTGATCTGATGGCATAAGAGTGACGCTAGAGCTTTTGAGGGCAGGATGCACATAGCCTATAGTATCACTAGAATTACCATTCCAGACATATCCGATATAGCCATTTGAATTGTCGTAGACAATGTTAAAGCCGTCAAGCACATGTCTACTTGTATTTAAAAATACGTTAGAGTCCTGCACAACATGGTTGCCATTTGGCTGCATGGGGTTGTCACATTCTCCCACAGTATAGTGGTAGTAGGCAATCGGGTTTGTTTGATCTGACAGGTAGATTTCAAAGACATCGCCATTGGGGGCGCATTCTACAAGGGCAACGTCTGGGCAGGTGACAAGTGTGCCGACAGTTGCATTTGTGGGGGGCGATACGTAGGCAGTGCCAACGCCTGTACCATAAGGATATTGCCCTCTTGTCCTTCTTCGTTAATGAGAAGTGTCATGGGGGCAGCGTGCCATTCGTTTAACTCGTCGTCGCTAAATTCTTGCCAGGGCTCAAGCTTTACAAAACCGGCGCCTTCTGTATTAGACGCTGTGATTCCAAGATATACGCCATTAGGAGTTACAACATAGCCGTTACACCAGTCTGCAGGGAGTTTTTTTAGTTTGCCGCTTTTTCGAATGCGTTTGAGGTTTAAAAAGGCGTTATAGTTAGGAGTGCCGCGCGGTTGCTGTGCGCTTTCTCGTGCAAAGCCTATGCCCATTACAGATATGCCTTTAGGATCATCATTTGGTGTACATGAGCGGGCATGTTGTGCACATGTGATGCTTGTAACTTGGAGTACGGGCACTTCTGCTGTTGCAAGTAGTTTGCCATCTTTATCATAAAATTGCTGTGTAGCTGACCACCAGGTGCCTTCTTCGATGATGCCGCTACTTGTGTAGTACTGATGGCCTTTACCTAAATTTTTTGCATCATGAGCAGGTGTGAAGAGGTCTTTAGAGGCAACAATGCCTACAGAACCTGTGTCCATGATAAATTCTGTGTGCCTATCTTTGTTGTCGAAGCCAACTACAATTGTGGGGGAGTTGTCGAGCGTCTGGTTAGTATCAGCATTTGCAAATGGTATAAATACTGTTGATGAGCCTGTGTAAGGAGAAACGGCAAAGATTTGTCCTGTGACAGTAAATAAGGATAACGCTATAGCAAATAGCTTCATGCAGCCTCCGTAAATGTATTTTACACATGCTGCGTTATCGCGAAAATTGCAAGACTTTAGAGTTTTAGAAAAAAAATCTTGTAAATCAATGCGAATTGTGTTTTTTTTATACCTTCGATGTAAAGAGGAGTTTAGCAATGAAAGCATTTGCATTTTTGATAGCAGTAGCTTTAGCCACTCAGCCGCTTAGCGCTGCAAATAAGAAAAAAAATTCAGACGATAAAGACTGGACCAAAGAGATTGAACAGCATGTCAATAAAGTGCTTGCATCAAGTGGGCTGCTTGAGTCAAAAGAGCTGCATGCAAGTTCATCTGACAGTCACGATCCGTGTATAAAATGTCCGGAAGGCAAGCAAGGTCCATCTGGTCGCATCGGACCTCAAGGCTATCCTGGCCCTGAAGGTAAGACCGGTCCAACAGGAGCTAGTGGTCATGATGGACAAGATGGAGCTACAGGTCCAACTGGTCCAACAGGCCCGCTCGGACCATCTGGCACAAATGGACAAAATGGGGCAACAGGTCCAACAGGACCTTTAGGCGGCCCAACAGGTCCAACTGGTGCTACGGGATTTGGTGCAACAGGTCCAACTGGTGCTTCTGGTCAAGATGGTGCAACAGGCCCAACCGGTTCGCAAGGATCTACCGGACCCTCAGGACAAAATGGATCAACAGGAGCAACCGGCCCAACTGGTCCCGCCGGTGGCCCAACGGGTCCGACAGGTCCAACGGGAGTGGGAGCAACAGGACCAACCGGAGCATCCGGTCAAAATGGAGCAACAGGTGCAACTGGCCCAACAGGTGCTAGTGGACAGAATGGTGCAACTGGTGCCACCGGCCCAACAGGAGCTGGCTCAACTGGCCCAACAGGTCCAACAGGATTAGCATCAACCGGTCCAACAGGCCCAGCAGGTGCAACCGGCCCAACAGGCGCTCAAGGTGCTCAAGGACCTGTGCAGTATCATTTTGGTGCAGCATTACAAAATAGTAACGAATTTTTGCTTGATGCTGTTACTGGTAACTCTGTAAGTTCATCAGTCAAAGCATTTGTACAGCCTTCGATAAATTCTGGAACGCAAGTCACTGGAACAATTGCGATATCTAACGCAGATGCAAATGCTACATTTACCTTGTCCATGTTAGTGTATAATGGTGGCTTTTCACAGATAGGTGGTTCTACAGCTCTCCTTACTAACGTAAATGGAAATCAAATTATTACCTTTGGGCCTATTACTTTGGGTACACCAGTGATAACAGGCGAAGGGTTGGGCATTCAAGTTACTGCTTCTAGCGTAACATTGAAACCCAATATACAGGTAAACCTCTTCTTAGATTAATGCCTAAACCAACGTAGCAGCTGCTATATGCAGCTGCTCGAGTTTGGACATTTTGAGTCGCCCTGACACGGGCTCTTTTCCAATATGGCCTTGGAGAAAAGCCCGTAGGGCGTTTGCCTATAACCCATAGCGACCAACGGGAGCTGTGGGTGAGAATGAAAAAAATATAGAGCCCATTAGGGCGATTGAATAATGTCCAAACTCGAGGCAGCTGCTCGAGGTAGAATCCTCACAATTTTGCTTGTCAGCGAATGGGGGCTTTGATATACTTTGTCGCTATGATGAATATGCAATATACGTTCACATTCTTTTGCTCCCCCACACCGCCACCCCCCGGTGGGTACACATCTTTTTCAATTTAAATTTATAAACTTTGTGTAATCATCTACGTATGGGAGTACGTATGAAATTCGAATATTGGGCATCATTTTTAGTATATTTTGGTCTGCTTTTTGGTGTGGCTTTAAGCGTCAGAAAGAAGCAGGCATCTAAAGCCGACATTTTGCTCGGCGATCGCAAATTAAATTTTTGGGTCACAGCGCTATCTGCTCAGGCAAGTGATATGAGTAGCTGGCTCTTTATGGCCTTTCCGATGAGTATCTTTATTAGCGGCATGGCAGGGGCCTGGACCGCCTTTTCCCTAGTTATTGGCATGTTCTGTACCTGGACCTTTGTAGCGCCAAAGCTGCGATCTATTACAGAAGCTTATAACTGCTACACGCTTTCATCCTTTTTTGCTAAGCGCTACGGCGATCCAAAAAAATATATACGTACTATAAGCGCATGTATGCTGCTTATCTTTATGACCTACTACCTGGCAAGTGGCCTTATTGCTATTGGCTTTTTATTTGGCTCACTTTTTGAGATGAACTACTACCTTGGGATAAGCATTGCCCTTTTTGTAATGGTGGCCTACACCTTTATTGGCGGCTATGTCTCTGTTGCATGGGCTGATCTTTTTCAGGGAATCTTTTTGCTTGTATCCATAATGATCGTGCCTGTTTTAGGATATCTTGCAATTGGTGGATCATCTGCCATAGAAACAGCGGCCCTTAAAGCAAACCTGTCGTTTGATCTCTTTTCAATTGGTGCAGGCAAGGGGCTGCAAGAAGTGCTCTATGCACTCTTTGGCTGGGGTCTTGGCTATTTTGGTATGCCTCATATACTTATTAAGTTCATGGGCATTAGGGATGTTAAAGACCTTAAAAAGGCGCGAAACCTCGGCATCAGCTGGCAGATACTAGCACTTGGTTCTTCTGTAGCTGTTGGCCTTGTTGCTATTGGCTATTTTACAAATGGTATCAATAATAAAGAGCTTGTCTTTGTGGAGATGGTAAAAGATCTTTTTCACCCACTAGCAGCAGGCATAGTAATGTGCGGTGTCTTGGCGGCTACAATTTCTACCATGGATTCACAGCTTTTAGTGTCGGCATCAAGCCTTACAGAGGATCTATACAAGCCACTATTTGGCGAAGCAAAAAGTGAAGTTGCGGTATTTCGCATAAGCGTGCTTATGGTCTCAGCAATTGCCTTTTGGCTTGCTCTTGGAAAAGATAAGACTATTATGGATACTGTCTACTTTGCGTGGGCGGGTCTTGGCTCTACTTTTGGGCCGCTGCTACTTGCCTCGCTCTATTCTACGCGCATTACTTACCACGGTGCGTTAGCGGGCATTGTCTCTGGGGGCGTTTTATCCTGTTTTTGGGAGGCAATAAATGGCTTTCTTGTTCACGTAGGGGTGTTATCAGGATCTATCTTGTCAATGTGCGTGGTCTTTCCTGTAAGTTTGGGGCTCATTTTTGTTGTTTCTTTACTTACAAAGCAGGCACACTATCCTGAAAAAATCTGTGAGACAGCATGATGAAGAGACTATTTATTTTGTGTTGCCTTTGGCTAGCTACATCTACACACGTTGATGCTGCAACAGAGCTTGTGCCCTGCAAAATTGTGAAGGTGCACTATATCGATGATGACTTTGACCCTGAAGTAGTAGTCGTACTAGATAACGACGTGAGAATTTTGACCAAATGGACATTTGGCATTCTCTATCCAGGACAAGAGGTTGGACTGCTAGTTGTCGATGAAGATACATCTAAGCTAGAATTTATTACCTATCATGCTGATGGCAGCGAAAGCGGGTCAGAGACATGCTACCGCAAGCAGGACACACCTCTCTTGTATTATGCCTTTTAGATAACAAATCCGGCCAAGGGTTATCAAAATCTCAAATTATCTATCCTGCCGGCTTCAGCCGATCCTGCTGATCCTGTTCTCTCAGGAGAAGCTTCGCCATACTAAAACTCGAAGCTCTTTTAGTATGTGGTCAAAGAAAACAAACAGGATGGGCAGGATCACCAGGATCGGCTAAAGCCGGCAGGATGGGGCATGATAAGCCTGTGGCTGTTGTGAATTGGATCCTTGCTCATAAATCTATGCATCGTTATACATGGCAACATTATCTAGAGGGTTGCCATGTATATCTGGTTTTTTATCGCTCTACTTTGTTTACGTAGTTTTCTTTTTGCTGAGCTTCCTGAAACACTTTCTGAACAGCCGACATGTCTTATAGGCGAGGTGGCGCCATGTGGGTTTGTAAATGATACAGTCGATGTTGTTGAAGGTAACCTCTTTCTTAGGCTGCAGCATCTCTCTGTTCCCGGCCATGTGCCGCTTGATCTCGTACAGTACTACAACAACCAAAGCGGCTATAGCTCCTGGACAGGGGTTGGCTTTAGCCTCAATTACAGCTTTTGGATGCAAGGAAAGGAGAAAGCAAAGTCGGGCAATCATCACGATTATGATGCGTTGCTTGCTGAATATCCTGGTGGCTCAATTATATCCTGCATTGCGGTGCATGACTCTAGCGGCACTATAAACTACCACATTGATCCTGAGATTATCCATAAAAGCTTTACAAATTGTGGCTCAGGCTACATAAGCGCACGCACAAACATAAAAAATATACGCCTAAAAGAAAAGATAGATTCTAGTGACGAGAATTGGCAATGGACCGCCTACTATCCTGACGGCACGGTGCGCGAGTATAAAAGAGCCCATGATAAAGAAGATCCTGCTCACGTGTTATCTGAAAGTCGCCCTAATAAATCGCGCCTTAGCTATTCCTACAAAAAAAGCACCCGAGACTACTATGAAAACAAACATCTTGGCCCAATAACAAAAATTAAGGCTTCCGCAAAGCACGAGATGAACTGGCTTTCATTTAGCCTAAAAGAGGATGAGAGTAAGGCTAAAATCAAGTCTTCTAATGGCTTGAGTGCGCGCTTTTACGCCTTTAGAAAGGATAAACGCCACTACATCAACCACATCGAAACTACAGAAAATCCTACGGTGCACTTTAACTACACGCATGCAGGAAAACATTACTGTATAGACCTCATATCTTGGCCTGAAGGGCGTTTTTTAGAAATTGAGTATGATGATAAAGCAAGAGTTATTGCCCAAAAAGCTCCCGTTGGAAAGAATGATGAAAAGCGCACAATCTATAGCTTTGACTACCACTCTGATCATACAAACGTTGTAGATGCAAATGGCAACAAAAAAGTCTTTTGCCACAAAAATAGCAGAATCACCTCTATAGACGATTATAAACATGATAAGCTCTATCGCCATAAAGCCTATTACTGGGGAGAAAAGGAGGGCATATCCTGGGGAGAAAGGCCAAAAAGCCTTGAGGGCAATCTCTTAGCCCATGCAACGCTCAATGAAAAGCATTTGGGAGTATCTCTTTGCTACTATGACTATGATTCTTATGGCAATATCGTAAAAGAAACCCTATGTGGCAACCTCACAGGAAACTGCCCGCGAACATTTAAGATAGACTCTGAGGGTCATCCAAAGGATGATTCTATTGAGTGCTATCATAAGTACTATAAATACTCTAAAGACCATCTACTTGTAGAACAAACTGAAGATAACGGCCCAAAACTTCAATACCGCTACAAATCTGACTGCGACCTTGTGTGGGCAAAGTTTACCTTGGATGGTGACAAAATTATACTTAGGGAATTTTATGAGTATGACGACGACGGCATACTTATAGCAAAGATTGTAGACGATGGCGATAGCGACAATAAATCCTGGTTTTCAGGTGTCACCAAGCGCCTTGTAACCCATATAATCCCCGTAAAAGATAAAGAGGGCTTTGGCCAGGGTCTTGCTCAAGATATTTGGGAAAACTACTTAGACTTAGAAACAGAGGCTCTTGTTCCCTTAAAGCACACCCACTATACCTATAACAAGGCGGGACGTGTTGTTAAGGAGGCAGTTTTTGATGCAAACAATGACTACTGCTACTCTACGCAGTATGACTATGACAGCAAGGGGAGGCTCCATAAAAAGATTGATCCTATCGGAAATGCCTTTACATACGTCTATGATGACAACAACAATAAAACCTATGAAAAGCAAGAAAACACTGACTTTCACACTATCTACGAATATGACAAAGCAAATCGCTTGATAACGGCTACAGAGTATCACTACGATGGCACTGAGGTGCGTACAAGCTTTGAATATGACCTTATGGGCAACAAGGTGGCATCATATGATCGCTACGGCAATAAGACAAGCTATGTGTATGATAGCCTGAATAGGCTTTCTACAGTTACTGATTGTCAAGGCTTTAGCATACAAAAAGAATATGATCTTTTTGACAATGTTTCTAAAGAGATAAACCAGAAGGGCGCTGTTACAAAAGGGGAGTATACAATTCGCAATGCTCCATATTGCATAACCTATGCTGATGCTACAGAAGAGCGCTATCGCTATCACAAAAATGGCCGCCTTGCACATCAGTGGGATAGAGCTGGCATACGAACATCATATACCTACGACATATTGGGAAGACTGCTTTCTACTTCTATCTCGGACTCTTCCGGAAAAGTACTCTCTAGGACATCTAACACCTATAATTCATTTCATCTTGTTTCTACAACAGATGCGATGGGCCACACTACGGAGATACGCTACGACGGGGCAGGGCGTAAGGTAGAAGAATATTCGAGCTCAGATGATAACTTTAGCAAAACTACCTATGAATATGACTCTCTTGGCAGACTAGCATGCACGCGAAATTTTTATGATACCCGCTCAGTTGCCACGCACCTAAAATATGACAATCTTAACCGTATTGTCATGGAAAAGACAGTCGATGCAACAGGCTACTGCACAAGCTGGACCCACTATAAATATGATGCGAGGGGAAATTGTATCCTCAAGCGTACAGGCCATGATGAAGAAGATGCCGAGATCCATAGCCGTTTTAATTCAAAAAATGAGCTTGTAGAACAAACGGACGAGGCAGGTGTCACTACAACTATTACCTATAACCACGCATACGTAGGCGGTGATGGCAAAAAGGTACTTCTGAAAACTACTCGCGATGCTCTTAAAAATACGATAGAAGTGTATTACGACACCCTTGGCCGCGAAGTAAAAGTCATTCAGAAAAATAAAAAGGGCAAGCGCACTCGAGAAACAGTGTTATCGTACAATGCTACAGGCCATAAAAAGCGCGAAAAGCAGCTTGTTATCTCGCATGGCAGGGCACATCGCGATTATGTGATTCGCTGGCAGTATGATAGGTTAGATCGCCTCATACAGCTTCGTGAGCAGCCAGATAGCGCTGATAAGAAGGTGACAAGCTATTCATACGACGCATGCGATAGGCTACTTGTCATAAAAAAGCCAGATGATGTTGAACTTCATCACACCTATGATGGTCTTGGCAGGCTCATTCGCCTAAAGTCAACTGATGCTACTATTGATTATAGATATACCTACGACCGTAACAACAATCCTCTGAAGATACGAGATAAAATTTCTGGCTATCTTACAAGACGTTCATACGATGCCTGGAACCGAGTGACTAAAGATGGCGCCGTTAGCTACACCTACGACGCACTTGGTCGCCCGTTAAGTCTCACACTGCCAGATGCCTCCTCAGTGCGGTATAAGTACCAATATAATCACTTGAAGAGTGTTCAGCGCTACTCAAAAGATGAGGAGTTGCAGTATGAGCATAAATACCTAGACTTTGATAGAAAGGGGCGCCCAAAAGAGGCAAAACTTATCCATAACTTAGGCAAGGCTCATTTTGTTTGGGATAAAAAAGGTCGCAATACAAGCATAAAAACCGATTACTACAGCCAGTATATCGATAGCTTTGATGCTGTAGGTAACGTTGTGAGTTATACTTCTGATAACGTTACTACAACCAATCGCTACGATAGCCTCTATCAGTTGATAAAAGAAGAGGGGCCGCTCACACACACCTATAAGCACGACTCGCTAGGAAATCGGTTAAAAAAAGATGATAAAGTCTACACCCTAGACAGCCATAACAAAATTACAAGCGATGACATTGTATATGACAAAAATGGCAATCCGATACGTTATGAAGATAAAACCCTTTCTTACGATGCTTTAGATCGCCTTATAGAAGTGTCTGATGGCCAAATGACAACTCGCTATCTCTATGATAGCTTTAATAGACGCATCAAGCGCAATGACGAAACATTTATCTACCAAGGTATGCGCGAGATTGGAACCTATAAAAATGGTGCCATCACTGAACTTCGCGTCTTAGGCCTTGGAAAGGGCGCTGAGCTTGGCGCAAGTGTAGCTATAGAACTTGGCTGTAAAACCTACTGCCCCATCCACGACTATCGCGGAAGCATAGTATGCTTAGTAGATGCCCAAACAAAAACTATCGCTGAATCGTATCAGTACACAGCCTTTGGCGAGTGCACCTCATCCAGCACCCTCATAATGAACCCTTGGCGCTTTGCAAGCAAACGCCACGACCCCGAAACCGGCTTCATCTACTTTAGCCACCGCTACTACACCCCCACCCAAGGTCGCTGGCTCACCCCCGACCCCTCAGGCTTCTCCGACGGCCCCAACCTCTACGCCTACGTCCACAACAACCCCCTCACCCACTTCGACCTCTATGGCCTCTCCACCGAAACCCAGCGAGAGCTTTGTGACAGGGTATACACAAGAGAGGGTAGACATGTTACAAGTGAGTCATATTATGAATCTGGGTATAGTGGTGCTGCCACGACGACAACATCCAGTTCTGGATCAAAACGTTTTGGAGTCAAATCAAAATGGAAGCCCGTTGGTAAGGAGAGTCATTCTGACATTTTCATTAATGTTGTGAATGGAATCTGGAATTCAGAGGCTGGAGCAGAAAAGAATTTTGAGTACTTGTCTGGATTGTGCGGAGGGAGCAAAATTAATGGATTGTATAATGCAACCCATGGTCCTTTTGATTTGCTTGAAGCTGCTGCACAGACCCAAGGTGGAATGTATTCTGTAACTTCACGAATGTTACGGGATTCTTGGTTAGAAATGCCAAAAAATTCTATAGGGTTAGTCTATTCTCATAGCCAGGGTGCTGCAATTGTGCATGGAGCTCTAGAGCTTTCTCCGGTGGAAGTTCGTAGCCGTATTGTGTCTGTTACAATAGGACCGGCCACTACCATTCCTCCAGAGCTATGTAGAGAAAGTTATAACTATGTGAGCAACTGGGATGTCATACCACGTTTGGCCGATCCATTGGGACTATTTTTAAATCGAAAAAGCGTCTATTATCTTGACCCACATCCTGACGTGGGATTTTTTGATCACGGGTTTCAAAGCCCCACGTATAAGGAGCCAATGGAAAGGCATTATAAACAGTTTATGAGGCAATATAGTAAGGATGGAAATCAATGAATTGGTGTCTTGTATGTATCATATGTCTATTTATGAATAGCTCTTTTGCAGACAACAAGTATGCAGATGCTTTGCATCAAATTGAGTCCAACACAGCTAAAACACTTGAATCAACATATAAGATGAAGTTATGTGGATCTGGCGGAGGGGCAATGTTTGGTATTGATATGGTTGCTTTATCGTTCGAGATAAAAAGGTTAATTACGATTGAAGAGGCCAGGGTAATTCTTGTTGCTAGCGTCCAGCAGTATCTCGAAAATATAAATGCAAGTAAAACGATTCGTCCTTATCTTGTTGAGTATCCATTTACTCCTAGAGGGGTTACTCTTCATTTCTACGTGCGCTCATCTAGGGAAAAGGGAGATAAAGAGCATATAGATGGCTTTTCGGTATACTGTGTAGGAACTAATAAAATTCCTACGGTTTTTTACGAGAGTAGGGATGAGCAAGATAAGATGAAAGATGTGTTAGTCGAAACATTTGAAGAAGCCAAGGAGCGTGTTAATGGTAGTAAAAAATCGGATGTTTAAGTGGCTATGTTGCTGTATCTTTGCGGTTACGTCAATTTCTCTTTGCTGTTCGTTTTTTGGGGACAAATTTTTTGAGCCAAGTTATGAGAAAATTGCGGATGCGATTACTGCGGATATTGCAGAAAAGATTAAAAAAGAGAAGAACCTGATACTTATCGGTACAGGTGGACGTATGATGAACGATATACAAATGATGGCGATGTCGTTTAACTGCTATTCTGAGGTGGGTTTTGATACAGCAAGGAAACTATTGGTCTATTGCGTTAAAGAATATCTAGCTGCAATCAATGGTAGCGAAAAAGTGCGGCCTTATCTTCACAACTATCCGTTCACAGTACAAAATATAGAGATTGTAATTTATTTTTATACTCAAGAGCATGGCAAGCTACCTGCAGGCAAAATTACTATTGCATCTGCAGATGAGGGTAATATTAAATATCAAACAGATAATCCCAATGGCAATACGTTAGACACGCTTCGCATCGAAACCTATGACGATGCAGTGAAAAAGGTAGCTCAAGGCTCGGCATCAGAGTAATTCACTGGTTTTCGAACGTTAGATGGAAGAAGATTTCTTTGATCATCTCTTTACAAGTCCGACTTATAGAGGTAAAATCCAGGGGCATTTAGATGCGCATATAGCTGATCAAGTAACAAAGATTTGTCAATGAGATTTTTTTATTGCAGTTGTGTTTTATTGCTGTGTGTGGGGAGCAAGATGTTTTCGTCAGACTTTCGGCAAGAAGTAGCTCGCGTTGAATCAAAAACGGCAAAAGAGCTAGCGTCTAAGTATAACATGTCAGTCTGTGGGACCGGCGGGGGAACTATGTATGCGGTTCATACTCTTTCTCTTTCTTTTGATATCAATAGGCCAGTAATGATGGAAGAAGCAAGAGCGATACTCGTAGGAAGTGTCGAACAGTATCTAAAAAACATAAATTCAAATAAAGCACTTCGCCCCTATCTAGATGAATTTCCTTTTCCACCAAGGCTGTTAGATATGGGTTTTTATGTAATTTCACATCCAAAAAGCACTGATCAAAAGTTTTTACGGGTATTTTCTCTTCATGAAACCGGGCCTTTAAAGATCCCTACAATTCGATATGTGTTTGGGCATGAGAAAGGGGAAGAAGTAGTTAAGGAAACATATCAAGAAGCAAAGGAGCGTCTCAATGAAAGCGATAAAAAAAGTAGTTAAGTTAGTGCTGTGTTGCACGTTTGCAATTACCTCAAAGCTTTCAGCTTCTTCTCTGAACCCTGCAGAGATGGAGAAACAAACAGGTATTGCTATTAAGGGCTTTGTCAAAGATTATCAAGATGGACGTTTTACTTACATAAGCCAGGGAAAATTTTTCTACTTGCCTATGGAGGCAATGTTTGGAGTCTGGGTAACGGCAAAAACTCAAGAAACTGTACCAAGTGGAAGGGCTTTAGCTCTTGCCTTTACAAAAGCCTATTTAGCTGAAGTGCAGAGAAACAAAGATACTGTGAATAAGTATGACTACATGTGTGAAACGTTTCCTACAAAGTATTCTGGCAAGCTTGGCATGAAGAATATTGCCGTGAAGATTGCATTTTGGGATGAGAACTTGGAGCGGCCTAAGGCGCCATATCTATCAGAAATAGACTTTTATCAAGGTAAGTTCCGCTACTACGAAGCAGACCCAAAAACACAGGCCCTAAAGCTTGTTCTGGAAGAGTCTTATGACGATGCAGTGAAGCAGGTGGTTCAGCCTTAGAGTAACTCAGTGGCTTTTCCAGCGGTAGCTGGAGTGCTGCTTTAGCCCCGTGTGAAGCGAAGCGGAACGCGGGGTAGGAGATTCCTATTCCCCATAAGTCTAACAGTGGCGCAATATAAAAATTTATAATGTATCATTTAAGTGGAGGCAAGGCTTCTTTTGCGCTTTTGGGATTTTGCGTTTTTGCGTTAATTTTTTCCCTTTCATGCATGATCTCGAGGCTTAGAGGTGTTTTCAGTAAAATAAGAATTCAACGCAAAAACGCAAAAACCCAAAAGCGCAAAAGAAGCTTCGCCAAATTTGCATAAATCAGCACTTTAATCTATTGTGGAGTAGAAATGTAAGATTTATGGTAGTAGAGATGCCTGAACAATTTGGAGCGGCGCAATCTATGACAGATGTATCATATGGGTTGTCTTAGGGCAGTAGGGCGGATATTTTTTTCTCGAGGTCTTCGGGGGTTTTGATTTTGGGGAGCATGACCCTATTTGTGGTTACGGAATTTCCTTTTTTGCGCTCGTAGAGGAGCGTTACGTTGTCTACTTTTACGTGCGTGTAGCCGCCTTGGGCTGCATGTACGCGCAGGCGACTTAGGTGATAGAGCCATTTTGCCTGCTCTGGTGGTGTTCCAAAGCGGTCTATGACTTCTGCCCATATCGCGTCTACTTCATCCTTAGTAAATGAATCACCAAGGCGTTGGTAAATTTCCATGCGTAGTGACACTTCGTTTACATAAAAGTCTGGTAGGCGTGCGTCAAAGGGTATTTCAACGCGCGTTTCCAGGGTGTAGCTCGGTGCCTTTCCTTGTAGAGAGTCTATCGTTCGCTTAAGCAGCTTACAGTAGAGGTGAAAGCCTATAGTAGAGACGTGGCCAGACTGTTCAGTGCCAATGATGTCGCCTGCGCCGCGCATTTCAAGGTCGCGCATAGCTACGCGCATGCCTCCGCCATAGCCTCCAGCCTGAGCAATAGCTTCAAGGCGCTTTCTTGCAACTTCAGAGAGGCTTCTTCTTTTTGGAATAATAAAGTAGGCAAAGGCGCGTCTATTCCAGCGGCCAACCCTTCCACGAAGTTGGTAGAGGTCCGAAATGCCAAAGTAGTCGGCATTATCTACGATGATAGTATTTGCATTAGGAATGTCAATGCCATTTTCTACGATCGACGTTGCAACAAGGATATCTAGCTCACCCTTTTTAAAGGCGTGAAAGACAAGGTCAAGCTCGTCGCCATCCATCTGGCCGTGGCCTACACCTATCTTTGCCTTAGGCAAAAGCTTTTGTAGGTATGAAGCCGTTTCATAGATAGACTCAATGCGGTTGTGGATAAAGTAAGCTTGTCCATCGCGGTTTAATTCGCGAAGAAGCGCTGTCTGAATTAGTTGATCATCAGGGTCTGCAATAATAGTCTTTATAGGCAGGCGATCTATTGGAGGGGTGCTGATAACAGAGAGATCGCGCGCTCCAACTAAAGACATATACAGCGTTCTTGGTATCGGCGTTGCAGATAGTGTGACGCAGTCTACGCCCACCTTTACCATCTTGAGGTGCTCTTTTGCTTTTACGCCAAACCGCTGCTCTTCGTCGATGATGATAAGGCCAAGGTCTTTAAAGGTAATGTCTTTTTGAATAAGCCTATGGGTGCCAACGATAATGTCTACAGCGCCCTTTTCGATGAGAGAGACAATTTTTTTATTTTCGGCAGCTGTTCGAAAGCGCGAAAGCACCTCTACACGTACGCCAAAGCTTTGCATGCGGTCGCGAAAGGTTTCGTAGTGTTGAAGGGCTAAAACTGTTGTAGGAACTAAGACTGCAACCTGTTTTTTGCCGTCGACAACAGCTTTAAAGGCAGCGCGCATGGCAACTTCTGTTTTGCCGTAGCCAACATCGCCGCAGATTAAGCGGTCCATGGCCTTTTTTGACATCATGTCATTTTTTACATCTCGTATTGCCTGAAGCTGGTCTTCAGTTTCGATGTAGGGGAACTCTTCTTCAAATTGTGCTGTATCCAGGCTGTCAGTTGCAAAGCTATAGCCGCCCTGCATCTCGCGCTCCGCATAAAACTTTAATAGCTCTGAGGCGTAGCCTATAATAGCTTTTTCAGTCTGTTCGCGACTTTTTTTCCAGCGGTTATTGCCAAGGCCATGTAGTTTGGGGCTCTCTTCTCCTGCTCCCACATACTTGCTGATAAGGTGAGCTTGTGTGAGAGGGACATAGAGTTTTGCTTTTTCAGCATACTCTATAAGAAAATACTCTTCTTCGATGCCTTGGTTGTTGGGTCTTTTTTCTATCCCTAAAAATTTGCCGATACCGTGGTTAAAGTGTACGACACTTTCTCCGGCAGTGGTATCAAAAGCATCCCAGCTTGCGTACTGGTAGTAGGTGCGCTGGCGCTCGCGCCTAATTTTTATTCGGCCCGTAAGCTCTGTCATAGCAAAGACGATGGTTTTGGCATCTCTTAGAGCAAATCCTTGCGACAGATAGCCTGTCAAAAAGTGCATGTGGGGACTTCCCTGAAGCCCTTTATCAGCAAGTTTTTGTTCTAGGCTAGAGCGTTCGCTGTCAGTTTGAGTAAGAAAGTAGACTTCGTAAGGATCAACCTGCTGTAGCTGATGCAGTGCATCAAAAAGCTCATCGCCAGAGGGTTCAAACTCAAGTGCGCAGCTTTCTTCAAAAAAGAGGCCAAGAGGCTGAAAGGTGTGCATGAGTCGCTTTGCGGAAAGAGAGCGCAAAAACATTTCAAACTGAATTGGGGCATCACCTGCCGTGTGGGAATAAAACCGCACCTTTTTGTCTGTCTGTACGCAAGAGAGCGTCTCTATTGGCTTTGATGTAAAGTAGACGCATTGCCTTTTTTGTGTGAGGTCTAGTAGCTCTTCGATGCCCAAAAATGTCTTTGAGACGGTTCCTCCAAGTGATGTTAGCGAGGCGTAGCGGTCTTCAAGAGCTTCTAGGTCATCAAAGACAACGATGCAGTCATTGATATAGTCAAAGATGGTAGAAAGGGTTTCTTCCTTCTGCTCAAATTCAAGTTCCTTTGCGCCTGTAAGCTCTATTTCATCAAGGAGGCGCGTGCTTTTTTGGCTTGAGGCATCAAAGGCGCGGATTGATTCAATTTCATTTTCCCAAAATTCTATTCTATAAGGCTCAAGTGAAGTGACAGGAAAGATGTCTATAATGCCGCCGCGATAGGCATATTCTCCCTTATCAGAGACAACAGGTCTTCTTTCGTATCCAAGGCGCTCTAAACGAAAGAGCATCTCATCAAAGCGTACCTTGTCGCCTCGCTTTAACGTTAAAAAAAGTCCCTTAAAGGACTGGGGATTTAATACCTTTTGGAGTACTCCCTGCAATGTGCTCAGCACTATCGTGGGTTCTTTTGTCTCTTGCAGGGTGTGTAGTGCCTTAAAGCGAGAGCCTACAATGTCAGGGCTTGGAGCAACGTTTTCTGAGGGGAGCATCTCCCAGGCAGCAAGCTCTACTATAGGGTGTTTTGAAAAGTAGGGGAGGTCGTTATAGAGCTTAAACTCCTCAACGCCGGCTCCCGTAAGGACCAATAGCGGCTTGTTTGACGTCTCTATAAGGTGCGACAAAACAAGCGCCTTTGTGGGGGGCGTAAGTTCTTCTATAAGAAGTGACGATCCACTACGGACATCAGAGTCAAGCCGTTCTAAGAAGCTACTTTTCTTTAGTGGTTCCAGTATGCTCATGTAAGGCTTTTTTCAATCTGGTCAAGTGCCTGCTGGATATTGCCAACGGCCTTTCCGGCACCTTGTGCATGTTCAGCTTTACCGCCGCCGCTACCTTCTAGTGTAGTAAGGGCAGGCTTTATAAGCTCATTTGCCTTTATGCCTTGCGTTACAAGTGGCTGTGGCACGCGTACGGCAAGGTGCACCTTGCTTGGTTCTTTGCAGGCTATTGCGACAAGGCCTTGGGGGTTTTTCTCTGAAAGCACATCCATAAGCCCTTTAAGATCCGATGGGCCTATATCTACAGCATGCACGCAGTAGCTTATGCCGGTTTTTGTTGTCTTAAAGTTCAAGGTAGTTGCAATCTGGCTCAGGCGCTCTTGCTGCACTGCTTGTAGGCGCTCTTCAAGCTCTTTCATCTCTTGGTTGAGCTTTTCTACGCGCTCTAAAATTTTATTTTGCGGAGTCTTAAGGTGCTCTGCTACCTGGTGCAAGGTGTTTTGTAGGTCGTAGACAAAGCTTTCAGCTTCTATACCGGTAACAGCTTCGATCCTGCGAACGCCGCTTGCGATGCTGCTTTCTTTTACGATGCGAAAATAGCCGATAGTACCTGTAGACTGCGTGTGCGTGCCGCCACAGAGTTCTTTTGAGTAGTCTATGTCTATAACGCGTACGACTTTGCCATATTTTTCGCCAAAAAACTGGATGATGTCATGGCGCTTTTGGGCGTCGTCATAAGCAAGCTCATAGGCTTTTACGGCAGTGTTGGTGCGAATTTTTTCGTTTACCATCTGCTCAATAGCGCGCATTTCATCGTTTGTAAGAGCTTTATGGTGGCTAAAGTCAAAGCGTAGGCGGCCTGGTTCTACAACAGAACCTGCCTGCTTGACATGCTCGCCAAGTACTTGGTGCAAGGCCCAGTGTAGAAGGTGTGTAGCGGTGTGGTTGTTTGCAATCTTTTGGCGTCTAGAGCTATCAACGCGTGTTTCTACAACGTCGCCAAGCTTTAGGTTGCCTGCTGTAAGTTTGCCATGGTGTGCGATCACGCCTTTGTAGGGGCTATTTGTTGTGTGAACAGAAAAACATGATGTTTCGTGGCAAAGTTCCCCAGAGTCGCCAACTTGACCGCCCATCTCAGCGTAGAAGGTTGTTTTATCTAGTATAACTTGTGCGTCGTCGCCTTCAGAGATGCTGTCAACAAAGTGGCCATTTGCGATGATTGCTTTAACTTTGCCGGAGCATGTTGTTTCACGAACAAACGAGCACTCGCCATTTTCTTGTACAAAGTCTTGAAAGACATTTTCCTTTACTTCTTGCTGGACCACTTTTTGGGCAAGCTTTGACTTTTCTTTTGCTTCTTTTTCAAGCTTCGTAAAGCCGTCCATATCTACATGTAGGCCATAGTCTTTTGCGATAAGCTGCACCTCTTCGATAGGAAGGCCGTAGGTGTCTTTAAGTTTAAAGGCATCGCTACCTGAAATTTCTTTTGCGTGCTGCTTAGATGTCTCGATGATTTGGTTGAGGATATTGCCGCCGCGACGAAGCGTGCGGAAAAATGATTCTTCTTCGAGCGTGAGTATTTCGCTAATCTTATCTTTTGCGATGACAAGCTCTTTATAGTCTGAACCCATTACGGAGATAAGCTTTGGCATAAGCTTTGCTAAAAAGGGCTTTTCAAGGCCAAGCATCTTGCCGTAGCGCACTGCTCTACGAAGCACCTTGCGTAATACATAGCCGCGCTCTACGTTAGAAGGCTGGGCGCCATCGCTAATAGCAAAGGCAAGGCAGCGAAGGTGATCGGCAATAACGCGAAAGGCGGCTGCTTTTGCCTGATCTTGTGGGTCGTAGGTAACAAGTGAGATCTCTTCGATGGCGCTTATGAGCTCTAAAAAGATATCTGTTTCAAAAACGCTTTCTTTGCCTTGGATAAGGCTCATCACGCGCTCAAGGCCAGCTCCAGTGTCTATCGATGGCTTTGGTAGTGCGAGTAGCGTGCCGTCAGCTTTTCTATTGTACTGCATGAAGACGAGGTTCCAAAACTCTAAAAAGCGCTCTCCAGACTCATCGTTAGCAGGGCTTGTGCTAGAGCCGTAGTGGCTTCCTCTATCGTATAAAAGCTCAGAGCATGGCCCACAAGGGCCGGTATCGCCCATAGCCCAAAAATTTGACTTTTCATCAAGGCGCACGATGCGGCTTTCTGGAAGGTGTTTTTTCCATAGTTCATAGGCTTCATCATCGTCGCGAAATACGGAGGCCCATACTTTTTCGGTGTCAAATTTAAACACTTGGGTGGCTACTTCCCAGGCGAATTGAATGGCTTTGTCTTTAAAGTAGTCGCCAAATGAGAAGTTTCCAAGCATCTCAAAGAAGGTGAGGTGGCGCCTTGTGTGACCGACGTTTTCAAGGTCGTTGTGTTTGCCGCCTACGCGAATGCACTTTTGTGATGTTGTTGCTCGGCTGTAGTCGCGCGTAGTTTTGCCTAAGAACACATCTTTAAACTGGTTCATGCCTGCGTTGATAAAAAGGAGTGTAGGGTCATCATGTGGCACAACAGAAGATGAGGCAATTTGTGCATGGTCATGCTTTTTAAAATAGTCCAAAAAGCCTTTACGAACGTCGTGAGTTTTCTGCATCCCTTTATACTCCTATCATAATCATAATAAAGAGAAGAATTATACGAGATCGGGAGATTACTTAACACCTCGACTTTGTACGTTTTTTGTTTTATCGAGACCGTGACCGAGCCCGAGACCGGATGCATGGCCTCACTGTACGTCAACTAGAACATTCCGTCTCGAGGGGGTCAGTATAGTTTATCCCGAATACGAAATAAGGCGGACGAATTGGCCTTTGCCGGGGGCGACGGAGTTGGGAAATTCGATGAGGGTGGCGGAACTTGTTGGGGGAGAGGAGCTGTAGGCCCTGCCGCCTAGCCAGTAGCTTGTTAGGCGTACGATTTGTGGGGCGTGGCTTACCAAAATGATCGTGCTTCCATCAGCAACTGTAGCTAGGTGGTTTGTTACTTCAAGCTCGTCAAACATCTCTAGCTCTCCTAGGGCAACTTCTTGCTGAGGGGTGATGGCAAAGGCGTTGCCGATGAGTTCTGCAGTTTCAACAGCGCGAACAACGGGAGAGGTCCAGATTTCAGTTGGTTGTACACCAAAATCTTTAAGAACATCGATGATGTAGGCCTGCATCTTGCGGCCGCTTTCGCTAATCCGCGGAGTAGAATCTGGTTCCGTGGGGGTTAGCTGTACCTTGGCGTGGCGGACAAGTATTGCTAGAATCGTCATTTCGTATCTCCTCTTGGCGTCCAGATGATGGTAAGTGAATTCCCACAAGTCCTAAGGTTGTGTGAAAGGCATGTTTCACATGGTCCACGAGCCTAGTTGCAGCTTGTGGAGGGGGTTGGTCATGTTCTGCAGGAGGCTTTATTGCTTCAAGTAAATCTTTTGTTTTAATGCCAAGGTGGCATTTTTGTAAAAATGCATCGACCCTTTCTTCGTTAGAGGCAATAAATTCTAAAGTCTCTTTTTGTTTTAGCTCTTGAATAATCTCTGCAATGTTCGGGCTTATTGAAGAGACTGTAAATTTTCTACTCCAGGGATTGCGATTTGCCACACAGGCAACTTCTACAAGTGCAAAAACGTACCTGCCACCTGAATCAAGAAGGGTGCCAAGTTGTCCTATAAAGCGCTCTACCTTGAGGTATTTTTGGCAAAAGGTGCTTGGAGCAGTTGCCAACAGGCTCCCACGCAGGCCCTTTTTAGCCGCTGTTTCTTGCATAAGTAGCGCTGTTGCAAGTGGTAACTCATCTCTATAATATCTCTGTAGCTGTTGGACAGATTGTCTGATATTGTGTGCATGTCGATATAACTTTAATTGAGCGCGAACCACACATACTGCATAGGCCGCAACGATAACAAAGGGGTTATTGCCAAAAGCGATTTGGGTAAGAGCTCCGCCTATTGTAGCAGTTGGCAGTTGTACTGCCTGGGTTACTTTAGAAGATGCCAAAACAACAGTATGCAAGTTAGCTACAACGCTTGGATACACAGCCACCTCTTTTTTTTGGTTGCACCATTCTCGGCACGAGATTACTATTTTCTTACTCTATTAACAAGTTACATTTCAACTGGAAATATACCTATGGCACACCATGTAGAAGATTTTAAATTGGAAAAACCTCTTGATGAGGCATCTAAAGAGATGCTTGCTAAGGTTGCAAACACTATACGCGGCTTGTCCATGGACGCCGTGCAGAAGGCAGATTCTGGCCACCCGGGACTTCCTATGGGCTGCGCAGAAATGGGGGCCTACTTGTATGGGTATGCCATGCGCTATAATCCAAAAAATTCGCACTGGGCAAATCGTGATATCTTTATTTTATCAGCAGGCCATGGCTCTATGCTGCTCTATTCCTGCTTGCACCTTGCCGGTTTTAACGTTTCGTTAGAAGATATCAAAAACTTTCGCCAGCTGCATTCGGTAACACCCGGCCACCCAGAATCTTTGGAGACAGATGGTGTCGAGACCACAACAGGTCCTCTTGGACAAGGCCTCGGCAACGGCGTGGGCATGGCCCTTGCCTATAAGATTTTGGCAGAAAAATTTAATACCCCTGAGTATAAAATTTTTGATAACAAGGTTTACGTGCTTGTGTCAGATGGCTGCATCATGGAAGGCTGCACATCAGAAGTCTCTTCTATTGCAGGTCACCTTAAAATTGATAACCTAATCGTTCTTTACGACTCAAACCAGATCTCTCTTGACGGACCACTCTCAGATGCTTGCACAGAAGACACAAAAATGCGATATATCTCTTATGGCTGGGATGTGCACGAAGTAAACGGCCATAGCTTTGATGAGCTTCACAATACCTTGAGCTATGTGAAACAAAACCAAACGCGCCCAACGATGATCATCTGCCATACAGTTATCGGAAAAGGCTCACCGCATAAAGCAGGAAGTGCAAAAGCTCACGGCTCACCACTTGGTGAAGACGAAGTAAAAGCATCAAAACAAGCTCTTGGAATACCGCTAGAAGATTTTTATATTCCACAAGCAGTGACAGACTTTTTTGCAGCTAAAATACCTGAAGACATCGCCCAAGAAGAGCGATGGAAGAAGGATTTTGAAAGCTGGTCAAGAACCTATCCTGAAAAGCGAAAAGAGTATGACGTGATGAGACAAGATGTGGCCCCGAGCGATCTTGAAGAACAGCTCAATGCCCTTGCCATCAAAGGACCAACGTCAGGAAGAAAGGCATCACAAGATGTTACCAACTTCTTAGCAGACTTTATGCCGCAAATTTATAGCGGTTCTGCAGACCTTTCATCTTCAGACTATACAATGCTCAAGAAGTTTCCAATTATCTCCCCATCAAACTTTAAAGGGCGAAACATCAAGTTTGGCGTTCGCGAGTTTGGCATGGCGACAATGGCAACAGGGCTTCGTCAGACGCACATGATTGTTCCCTACATTGGCACCTTTTTGACCTTTTCAGACTATATGCGTAACGCGATACGCCTTGCAGCACTTATGAAGCGAAAGGTGATTTATCAATTTACTCACGACTCTATATTTTTGGGAGAAGACGGCCCCACACACCAGCCTATAGAGCAGCTTTCATCGCTTCGCGCTATTCCACACCTTCACGTCATACGTCCAAGCGGCATTCACGAAGTAAAGATGGCATGGATAGCAGCGCTTAGATACCACGGCCCAACATGCATCATCCTTTCAAGACAAAATGTGGCCGACCTTGCAGAAACTGTGGTTCCTTATGACAAGGGCGTAGGTCGCGGTGGTTATATTGTAAAGAAAGAAAGTGCAAAAGCAAACTTCACCCTCATTGCAACAGGATCAGAGCTTCCGCTTGCTATGGAAGTTGCCGTTGAGCTTGAAAAGCTTGGCAAGCCAACGCGCGTTGTTTCAATGCCTTGCACAGAGCTATTTGACCTTCAACCAGAAGAGTACAGAAACTCAGTTCTTGGCGGCGATATCGGCAAGCGCGTAAGTATAGAAGCAGCAGGCGATATGTCATGGTATAAGTACATCGGCCTTGACGGCATTCCAATTTGCATGGAAGGCTTTGGTGCGTCTGCACCGGCAGGCGTTTTAGCCAAAGAATTTGGCTTTACTGTGGATGCAATTTTAGAGCGGCTATTGTAGGATGTTATTTTTAGATGCACTTACAGGCAAAAATTATGCAAAAAGGCCCCCTGTTTGGCTGATGAGGCAGGCAGGGCGCTATATGCATGAATACCAAGCTGTGAGAAAGCGCTATGACTTTTTGACAATTTGCCACACGCCGGAGCTTATATGTGAGGTGACGCATCAGCCAATTACTGCCTTTGGCTTTGATGCGGCTATTGTCTTTTCTGATATCTTACTCATCTTAGAGGCACTTGGGTTTTCACTTCGCTTTGAAGATGCTCAAGGGCCTATTATTGACAATCCACTGCCTCAAGGGAGAGCTTTAGCCTATAGTGAAGTAGTGCCAAAGCTTGAGTATGTGCTTGAGGGAATATCGCTTTTAAAGAAGAGCCTGACTGTACCTCTTATTGGCTTTGCAGGAGCTCCGTTTACACTTGCAAGCTACCTTATCGAAGGAAAGTCAAATCGCGATTTAGCTCGTACAAAAAAATGGCTTTTAGAAGACCCTGCATCTTTTGACAAGTTGCTTGATGTGCTTGCAGATTGTACGATAGACTATCTTAACGCCCAGATTGATAGGGGAGTTGATGCTATTCAGATCTTTGATAGCTGGGCGATTTATCTTGGGGAAAATGAGTTTGAGCGATTTGTGAAAAGGCCCTTAGATAAAATCCTTAAAGGACTAAAACCATGTCCTGTCATCCTTTTTTGCCGCGGAAGCTCTATCGAAAAGCTATCTGCAATTCATCCTCACGTACTTTCAGTAGACTGGACGATGAATATACAAGAACTTCGTAAGCAACATCCTACATTAGTGCTACAAGGCAACTTAGATCCGGAACTTTTGCTTACGACTCGGGGCGTTGTAGAAACGAAGACTAAAGAGCTACTTGATTCTATGAAGTACGATCCAGCCTACATCTGTAACTTAGGTCATGGCGTGCTTAAAAACACTCCGCGAGAGGCTGTAGAGGCGCTAGTTGCTGCGGTTAAGTCCTATGGATAATGTAGAGCTTTTACGTAGCCTTGATAAGCCGATTCCTCGCTATACAAGCTATCCGACAGCACCAAGTTGGGGTCCGCTTCAGCCAGAAGATTATGCAAAAGCTCTTCAGACACTCGCTGAACGTGATACTCCGATAGCACTTTATTTTCACATTCCATTTTGCCGTACGATGTGCCTCTTTTGTGGCTGCTCTGTTGTGCTCAATAGAAGGCCGGAAAATGAGGAGCGCTATGTCGAATACTTAAGTAAGGAAATAGCCCTAGTAGCTAAGCATATTGGCAAAAAAAAGCGCATTTTGCAGCTACATTTTGGGGGAGGCACTCCCACCAAGCTATCTTGTGAGCTACTAAAAAAGCTTGTAGCAACTATACAGGAACATTTTATATGTACTGATGCCGCTGAAATTGCCATCGAAATAGACCCAAGAACAGTTTTTGAAGATAGGGGAGAAAAGCTGCATCTTTTACATGATCTTGGTTTTAACCGAGTAAGCTTTGGTGTTCAAGATACAAACGAAAAGGTGCAAGAAGCAGTTCGTAGAAGGCAAAGCTATGAGATGACAAAATATACCTTTGACCTTGCAAGGAGCCTGCAGTTTGCCGGCATAAGCCTTGATCTTATCTATGGACTACCTTACCAGACACTTAGTACATTTCAAAAGACAATACAGGATATTATAGACCTTCATCCTGATCGAGTGTCGCTCTTTTCTTATGCGAAAATTCCCTGGCTAAAAGAGCACCAAAAGGCAATACCTGAAGATACACTCCCATCGACAGAAGAAAAATTTCGCATCTACCTCATGGCAAGAAAAGCCCTTGTAGAAGCTGGGTATAAGGCAATTGGCATGGACCATTTTGCCTTACCAACAGACGATATGTATCTAGCCTACAAAAATAAGACTCTGAGAAGAAACTTTCAGGGGTATACGGTGCTTGGCACAGATGACTTGTTAAGCTTTGGCATTACAGCTATTGGCTATAGTCAAAATGGCTATTTTCAGAATGTAAAGGAGCTTAGTGAGTATTATAGCTTGTTAGATCAGGACATACTGCCTATCTTTCGCGGCAAAATGCTGCATCAAGATGATTGCATCCGTCGCTGGGTGGTCGAGCGCTTGATGTGCGACTTTAGAGTGGATAAAGAGCAGTTTTTTGCCCGCTATCTAACACCTTTTGACACCTACTTTACGCTTGAAAGGAAACGCTTAGAGCCTCTTATTGCTCTTGGCCTTGTACATGATGAAGAACATGCGATCTATGCCACCATGCAAGGAGAGCCATTTATCCGCAACATCACCTCGTGTTTTGACTTTTACCTACATGAGCCATCCGGCCATAAAGCCTTTTCTAAAGCTATTTAAACTGATGGCCACCAATATATGTGGCATGGACATGAAGATTGTCATCAAGCAAGATAAAATCGGCATCTCTGCCTACTTGAAGTGTTCCTTTTTGATGCTGGATGTTAAGAAGTGTGGCAGGCTTTATTGTTGCAGCATCAATTGCTTCGACTATTGAGCAGCCTGTTGCGGCTACAAGATAACGCATGGCGCTATCTAGGGCAATGATGCTACCTGCCAAGGTGTTTGTGCCAAGGATGGTTGCCTTGCCATCATGCACTTCAACCTGCATCGTGCCTAAGTGGTAGTTTCCGGGTGGAAGGCCAAGAGCTGATATAGCGTCGCTTACAAGAACGAGGCCGTCAGGATTTAGGCGATAGGCAAAATCAAGTGCTTTTGGGTGAAGATGGTGGGGATCGCCAATAACCGAATACATAAATTGCCTGTTGCTTAGCACGGCTCCAATAATTCCTGGTTCGCGATGATGCAGGGGGCGCATAGCATTAAAAAGGTGAGTTGCAAAGCATACGCCCCAGTTCATTGCCTTTTGCATCTCGTCATAGGTGGCTGAAGAATGGCCACAAGAGACCACAATCCCTTTTTTATGTAGCTGAGAGATAATATTTTCAGCTCCGGGAAGCTCCGGAGCTAGTGTTACAATTTTTACTTCATCAAGTGGTCCATACAGTTCATCGGGCATCTTTACACAGTCGCAAGATTGTAAAAGAGCTTCGTTATGTGCTCCTTTTTGCTTAGGATTAAAAAATGGACCTTCAAGATGAATCCCAAGTATATGCGAGCCTTTTTGGACAGCGTGCATTGTAGAGCGAATTGCCTTAAGGCAATAGTGATACTGTTCTTTTGATGATGTGATGCATGTAGGAAGAAAAGAGGTGACACCATACTGTGGAAGTATCTTTGCTACTTCAGCTACTCGTTCAGGCTCTTCTGTAAAGTCAATGCCAAAGCCGCCGTTAATCTGTAAGTCGATAAGCCCAGGTGCTATTATGAGCCCTGCAACATCTACTACAACGTCAGCTTCTTGACAGGGTGCAATGATCTTGCCTTCATTTATCCATAGATCGCCCCAAACAATGCTGTGATTGGTAACTATGCGACCATTGATAAACTGGTAGATCTTTGCATCCACTTGTAGAGTAGTGCACAATAAGGTGATACAGGCCCAAATAAGGCAGTTCATAACTTGCTTGCAGCTTCGTTATCTAAATAAAATGACACACGTGGGTGTAGGCGTAAACTTGTGCAAGGAATACTGGGATCTAGTGGGCTTGTTAGCGTTTTGCTGATGATCTCTGCTTTACTTTGTCCGGTAGCAATTAAGAGAATTTCTTTTGCCTGCAAGATAGTATGAATGCCCATCGTGATGGCAAATTCAGGAACTTCTTGTATATTGCCATCAAAAAAGGCGGCATTTACGCTTCTTGTATTGTCAGTGAGTTTTGCTACCATGGTCGTTGAGTCAAAGGGGGTTCCTGGTTCGCTAAAGCCAATATGGCCATTTCTGCCTATGCCTAGTATCTGTAAGTCGATAGGGCCAACTTGCTTTATAAGGGCTTCATAGGCGTTTGCGCGATGCTCTGCAACGAGTATTTGTTCTTGCTTAGTAAGGTTGCCTGTCGGTCCAGGAAACTGTGCATTGAGTAGTGCGCGCTCATCTTGTGAAAGGTCTCGTTCTGTTTGTAGGGCACCTTTTGGGATGTGAATGTTTTCGCGTTTAATTCCGCGAGGGTTTTCAGGGGTTGCAACGAGTTCATTAAATAGCTCGTTAAACATAAAGGTGTGATACGATTGTGGATGTTCTGTTGCAAGGCCGATATATTCGTCGAGGTTTATAGTGGTGACTGAAGAAAGATCAAGTAGTGTCTCTTTAAAGATCTTTCGTAGTGCTCTATAGGTGGGGATAGGTGAGTTTCCGGTAGCGAGCCCTAAGACGATAGAAGTTTGGCCTGCTTGCTGCTTTTCTTTAATAACTTCTACAATGCGCTCGGCTGCATTATTTCCCAAGACTTCGGCATCAGAAAATAGGGATATACAAATGGGGTGCTCAGCCGCAAACAGGGGGGCACTGCACATAAACACAATTGCTACAAGAATAGAGCGCATCATAAACATCTCCTAGTTTAAATGAGGCTGCATTGTACGCATATGGTTATATATTGACAACAATATGGCAAGTGGTATATAATACTTTTTCTAAAAGATAAGAAAGGAGGTGGATAGTATGACAATGAGTTTTTCTTCAGGCGCTCAAGCCGTTCAGGCGATGATGGCTTTTAAGGAGAATATCGAGCCGCCAAGTGTCAAACCTCAGAGTGAGCTATTTGCCCGTACTGCAGCTTTAGCTTCGCAGATTGGTGGGGGATCAGCCTTCTTTCGTGAAATTAATGTTAATCGCTACTACGTCTCTCGAGTGGCTATTCTTCCTTCTAATGGCCGAGATGATGATACTTTTGATAAAAAACGTGCCAAAAACATCATACGCAAGCTCAAAACAGAGCGTACAGAGCCCTCTAACGACCAAAGGCCTCGCTAGTTCTTCCCATAAATTAAATTAATTAGTATAATGATGGTGAGCCGGGAGGTTGCTTTATGCAAGAGTTTGACCAGGCAATAAACCACTATATTGACCTTGCTCTAGAGAGTGAAAAGGCTACTTATTCCTCTCAGCTAGAGTCATTTGATGCATATGCCGAAAAATTTCGCAAAAAGCTCTCAGAGTATCTTCACTCCACTAAAGAGCACTTTTTGCACGGCTATGAGCTGTTACTAAGTGAGCTTGAAAAATCAAAGGTCGATATGACCCCATTTGTTTTTGATTTTCGCAAGCTTTCTGAGGTAGATAGTGTCGAAAAGCTTGTTCAGTACTGGTCTGAAGGAAGAGAGCTCTATGAGCTTTTTGGCTATACGCCTAAGGAACTTATTGCGCTTTATAATGCCGCTCACACGATAGTGGAGCGTGGCCATATAGAAGATGGCTATGAAGCCTATTTGTTTATTGTGACAATTGCGCCCCATTTTCGGGAAGCTTGGCTAAACTTTGGCTTTACCTGCTGTGAGCTTTCTGACTATCTCTCAGGCATTGAAGCTTACGCAAGTGCTTTAGACTTAGACCCCACAAAGGCCGATGCCTATCTTTGCATTAAGGATGCCTATTTAAAGCTTGCAAATGAAGAGAGCGCCTCAAAAGCATGTCAACTTGGCATAGAGTATGCTCTAGAGCATAAGCACGAGCCATGGGCAGAAGAACTACTATCAAAATTATCGTAAAAGGGAGAAAGTGTTATGGAACCTGTATTACCAGCCGCACAGCCTCAGCTGCATAGTCCCGCCCCACCACAACCGCCACCACAGCCAAACCCTCCTAATCCACAGCCTGCACCCCCTATAGATCCTGGCTTGACTATTCAGCAGGCAAATCCTAATGCGTTTACCGGTATTCCAAAGTCAGAAGCTGCACTTCGTAAGGCATTGATTGTTTTGATGGTTATTGCCTATTTGCCGGCTTTACCTCTTATTGGTGCGCACCTTCTTGGCTATCGTTTAGGCTATGGCTCACACTACTCTGCAAGCCAGGCTTTTGCATATGAAGCTGCTGAATGTTTTGCTCCGATACTTCGCCAGGTAGAGGACTTACAGTATGCTCGCCAGGGCACAACGCGCGATAAAGAGCTAGAAAAGCTCTTTGCACCGTCTCAGGCTCAAAATTCAGCAAGTTCGGTGCCATTGCAAGAAACTGAAGAAGAAAGAAGAAGGCGACAAGCACTGCAGGCGGCTCAACCCGTACAAAATTCTAACCTTTCTCAGCCAGTGGATCCTGTTCAATAATCTCTCTTTCATTTAAAATTCACTTGAATTAATTATAATAATAATTTACAAGGAGGGTAAGGAGTAAAAGGGGAGAGAGTTTTTATGGATTTATCATTTGGTGCTTCAAGTGTTTCTTCCACTCAGGCTGTTTCTGGAGCAAAAGATCTTGCTACCACACAGCCAAATACAAGTTCCTCTCTTTCGGTGCCACGCTCAATAGAGCTTACGGCAATGCTTGCACGAGCTATCTTTAACTCCACATTTTCACCCCTTGTAGTGCGTATGGTCGAAAGAAGCATGGTGCCAACAGCGCGTAATACCAGCCTAGATCGCGAAGAGCGAAATAGACGCAAGATGCTAGAAAAGGTAAAAGTCTCAAAAAGTGAAGCAGCAGGTCAACAAACGCACGGACGCTCCTAAAAAGGTTGCCATACTAGGTGGTGGAATCTGCGGCCTTGCCCTTGCCTATTATTTACAAAAGCATTCATGCGACATAACCATCTTTGAGGCACAAGATCGCCTTGGTGGCTGGCTTAGGACGCATAGTCATGAAGGTGCTCTTTTTGAATGTGGGCCAAGAACGCTCCGAGAGACATCAAATGAACTTTTTCAGCTTATTCAAGAACTTGGCCTCGATAGCCAGATGCTTATAACAGCAGATGATGCCAAAAAGCGCTATATCGTTCACGAAGGTAGACTAGAAGCTATTCCCCACAGCCTTTCGTCGCTACTATTTTCTAAGCTTGGAAGAAAGCTTCTTTACTGCCTTGTAAAAGAGCCATTTAGTCAAAAAAGTAGCGACGATGATGAAAGCGTTTATAGTTTTTTTCATAGGCGTATTGGCAAGGAGGGGGCAGACACCTTTTTGTCTGCCTTATGTGCCGGTATTTATGGTTCAAGCCCACACCTACTTTCTATGAGATCGTGTTTTGCAAGCCTCTGGGAGGATGAACAAAAGTATGGCTCCTTAGTGAAGGCGAGCTTTTTTTCTAAAAAACAAAAAAAGGCACGTTCCTTTACGTTTAAAGAGGGTATTGAGGTGTTGCCAAAAAGGCTTCTTCAGAAAATTAAGGCCACAATTTTTGTGAATAAAGAGGTGCGTCTTGTCAAACCAGCAGGCTCTAAAGTTCTTGTTGAGGCAGATACTATATATGAGTTTGACCATCTTTTTTCAACAATCACTCCGGCAGTCTTTGCACGTATGTTGCCGGATTCTAGTTCCATTAAACCTCTTTTAGAAATACCCACTACTTCACTTGTTACGATATCGGTTGCATACAAAGAGGCCGTTGCCATTCCTCCGGCATTTGGCTTTTTGTGTCCTGAGCATGAAGATAGCATGCTACTTGGTATCGTCTTTGACTCATCGCTTTTTCCTGAGCAAAATGGACCCTATGCAACGCGTCTATCTCTCATGATGGGGGGCTCTAGATGTAAGGAGCTAGTGGCTTTCAGTGACGAAGTGCTCACTGCATTAATGCAAGCTAGCTTACAAAAATACCTTAATATCACAAAAGCTCCTGATTACCAACATATTACACGAGCTCCAAACGCTATCAGCCGCTATCCTGTGGGTCATTATAGAACGGTAAGGGAGCTGCATGCGAATGGCGGCCCCATCACGTTACTCGGCAGCGGCCTTTATGGTGTAAGTGTGGGAGATAGTGTGACTTCGGCGTACAATGTTGCACATCAATACGGTTCTTAATCTTGATCTTAATCTTAATCTTAATCTTAATCTTTGTCATCTCCGTGAAGAAGAGAGATCAAGATCAAGATCAAGATCAAGATTAAGATTAGGGTTGCGTTCTCTCTCTTTTTTTTGGGTGTTTACAAAAAAACCACACTCCCTCTAATGTCAGCTTTTAGGTATACTCTTCACTTTACATAGGTAATTAACGATGTTTGATAAATTCACAAATCGCGCAAAACAGGTCATAAAGCTCGCCAAAAAAGAGGCGCAGCGCATGAACCACAACTACCTTGGCACTGAGCACATCCTTTTAGGGCTGCTCAAGCTTGGTCAAGGAATAGCTGTGAACGTCCTTCGCAATATGAATATCGACTACGACACAGTGCGTATAGAGGTTGAAAAACTCGTTGGCTTTGGGCCTGAGATACAGCTGTATGGCGATCCGGCACTTACCGGCAAAGTGAAAAAAGTTATCGAGTACGCAAACGAAGAGGCAACAAATTTAAATCACAACTACGTAGGTACTGAGCATCTCTTGCTGGGCCTGCTTCGCCAGACCGATGGAGTTGCCGCGCAAGTGCTTGAAAACCTCAACGTAAACCTCAAAGAGGTGCGTAAGGAAATACTAAAAGAGCTAGAGTCATTTAACCTCCAGCTTCCGCCAACAGCAGGAGCAGGTACAGGAACAGGCACAGTGCCCGGACAAGAGCGTCGCGAAGGCAAGCAGTCGTTTGAGAAGGGCTATAATTCTCCATCGCAGCCCCCAAGTGATAAACTGCCAGCGCTTAGAGCTTATGGGCTTGACCTTACAGAGCTCTGCCGCGAAGGTAAGCTTGATCCTGTTATCGGAAGAAAAGACGAAGTAGAGCGCCTAATCCTGATACTATGCCGGCGCCGCAAAAATAACCCTGTACTAGTGGGTGAAGCGGGTGTTGGTAAGACTGCGATTGTTGAAGGCCTTGCACATGCTATTGTGAATGGGGAAGTGCCGGATATCTTGCGCAAGAAAAAACTTATAAGTCTTGATCTTGCCCTCATGATCGCAGGTACAAAGTATCGCGGTCAGTTTGAAGAGCGCATCAAAGCGGCAATGGATGAAATTCGCAAAAACGGCAACATCATCCTCTTTATCGATGAGCTTCACACTATTGTGGGAGCAGGCGCTGCAGAAGGTGCAATCGATGCATCAAACATCTTAAAGCCGGCTCTATCTCGCGGCGAGGTGCAGTGTATTGGCGCTACGACAATTGATGAATACCGCAAGCATATCGAAAAAGACCCGGCCCTAGAAAGACGCTTCCAGAAAATTTTTGTAGCACCTCCGAGCGTGCCGGATACCATCCAGATCTTGTCAGGTCTTAAGCAAAAATATGAAGAACACCACAAGTGCCAGTATACTGAAGAGGCAATAAATGCCGCTGCTGTTCTTTCTGATCGCTACGTGTATGGACGTTTCTTGCCAGATAAGGCTATAGACTTACTTGACGAAGCCGGCGCTATGATGCGCATTTCTATGATGAACCAGCCACTTGACATCAGCAAGTTTGAAGCTGAGATAGAAGAGTCTCGCCTTGCAAAAGAAGAAGCTATCAGCAAGCAAGAGTATGAAAAGGCTGCAAAGCTTCGCGATAAAGAAAAATCACTTAGAGAAAAGCTGCAGCAGATTCGTAGCGAGTGGGAGACAAACCGAGAAGAGCATGAAGTTGCTGTAGACGATGAAGATGTAGCCGCTGTTGTTGCTAAGCAGACAGGTATTCCAATCTATCGCCTTACAGAAGGGGAGATGCAAAAGGTCCTTAAGCTTGAAGAAGTGCTTAAAGGAAGCATCATCGGTCAAGATGAAGCTGTAACTATTGTCTCGCGGGCAATACGTCGTAGCCGCGCAGACATTAAAGATCCAAACCGCCCAATTGGTGCCTTTTTGTTCTTAGGCCCTACAGGGGTTGGAAAGACGCTTCTTGGCAGACAGCTTGCAATCAACATGTTTGGCGGTGAAGATGCCCTCATTCAGATAGACATGTCTGAGTATATGGAAAAATTTGCCGTCTCGCGCATTATGGGATCGCCTCCAGGCTATGTTGGCTACGAAGAAGGTGGCCAGCTTACAGAGCGTATAAGACAGCGCCCCTATTCTGTAGTGCTCTTTGATGAAGTTGAAAAAGCGCACCCTGACGTTATGGATATCCTCCTTCAGATACTTGAAGAAGGACGCCTTACAGATGCCTTTGGCCGAAAAGTAGATTTTCGCAACACTATTATCATCATGACCTCAAACCTCGGTGCCGACCTTATCCGTAAGAGCACGGAGATTGGCTTTAGCACAAAAGAGGGCATGATGGAATATGGCGTGATGAAAGAAAAGATCGATGGCGCCGTGAAAAAGCACTTTAAGCCTGAGTTCTTGAACCGCTTGACTGACATTGTGATCTTCCAGCCGCTTTCAAAAGAGGCTCTACGTCATATTCTGGACTTAGAAATGAAGAAGATCCAAAACCGTCTTGTCAAAAAGGATGTCACGATTTCGCTTACACCAAGTGCCAAAGAATTTTTGGTGGAAAAAGGATTTCAACCAGAAATGGGCGCAAGGCCGCTTCGCCGCACTATCGAGCAGTATGTAGAAGATCAGCTTGCAGAGCAGTTGCTCATGCATCCAGATGAAAGCTGGAATGCAGAGCTTGTGGCAGAAGGTGAAAAGATCGTCTTTGTGCAAAAAGATCAAGCAACCCCTGCTACTAAGCCGCCAGCAAAAGAGCGGGCATCCAAAAAAGCTGCTAAATCAGCTGCTCAAAAAGAAGAGTAGCATGAATCACGAACCCTTTATGAAGCGCGCCATAGAACTTAGTAGGCGCGCTTCAATCATCGAAAAGACAGGCGGCGCCTTTGGCGCTGTCATCGTAAAAGATGGCAAGATCATAGGCGAAGGCTACAATCAAGTTGTAAAGAATAATGACCCTACATGGCACGCTGAGATGCATGCCATACGCGATGCGTGTAAAAATCTTGGGACCTTTCATCTTGATGGCTGTGACCTCTACACAAGTGCTGAATGCTGCCCAATGTGCCTTGCAGGTGCTTACTGGGCACATATCAGGCATATTTACTATGCCTCCACCATGCAAGATGCCCTACAGTATGGCCGTTTTGAAGATGTGGACTTTCTTTCTGAAATTCGAAAAGACTCTTCAGATCGCCGTATAAAGGCAACGCAAACTCTGCAAGATGAAGCAGTTAAGGTGTGGAAAGAATACGCAAGCCTTTCTAATAATGTCCATTATTGATTAATATCTTAAGAACAGGTAAGAGAGAAAAAACCCTAAGGCAGGAATCTCTACCTTCATGCGTCAACTAGCTACATTACACGATCTTTTTCTTGCTTCTCAAAATAGTGAAAAGCCTCTTGCCACACTGTCAAGCCTCTGCCATATCTTTAGACAGATTTGTCAGAAAGTTTGCTATACGCAATCTAAAACTGAAATACATCCATCTGACATCAAGTTTGGTCGCTACGGTGAAGTGTCAGCTGTGGAAGGATCTTGCAGCTGCTCGGGGCTGCAGCAGCTATTTCATAAGATGCTTACGCTTGTCCATCCATACGAGTATGTGCCTTCTATTTTGTCTTCTATAGCCACAAGAGAATATGAGAGTGTTGAAGAAATGCTACACGACCTTGTAACCTATCTAGAAGCACGTCCAGACTGGATACAGGTTCAGCGCCTCGACATGCGAGATGGGGAGCATTGGGAGCAGTGCAAGCTTGGAAAGTGGCTTACACATGCTTCATTTAACGGCGATATAAAAATACAAGCTAAGGTGCGATGGAATGCAGAAGGGTGCATCGGCTTTTTTCTCTACGCAGACAAAACTTCACTTGGAGAGGCTATTTGGATTTCTTCCAAAAAGTTTGAAAAGGGGGTCTTTCATAAGATTGCCATCGAATGTAGAGATAATGCTCTTTTTGTATATGTTGATGAACGGCTTTTTGAAGCATCATGTTCTTTTCTTCCCAAAAATGGCGCTCAGATAGGGTTGATGCTCGAAGATACAGAGACTAGCATAGAGGATTTTTCTGTTTTTACGAGCGGCAAAAACTTTAGACCTAATCCTCTTGCAGTAAGCGATCACATACTTGCTGAAAAGCAGTATATAAAAGCCTATGGAAGCTACCTAGAGCAGGCCTATAGCTATCATGGCCAGGAAGTGGGCAAGAGGGCACTTTTTTATGCGGGGCTTTCTTTATTAGAAAAAGCTAAAAAATCGCGCAGTAAAAAGGCGTTTGCTGAGTGTATGCTAGAGTTTGAAAAGCTCTTTATAGTGGATGCAGCTCCTCTTGGCTATTTAGGAAAGGCGCTTGTTTTGCACGAGCAAAAAAAATATATGGAAGAAGCAGCAGTGCTGGAAGAAGCCTTTCAACATAGTGGCAAACATCCCTTTGCTACCATGCTAAAACTCTATCTTATGTCACGCCTTTCACGTGAGGGCAGTTTAGCCTACTTTTTACATGCATCTCGCCATATTCCCTTTGAAGAGATGAGCCTAGAAGCCCACAATGCAATCATGCATTACAAGGCAACCCAAGAGCCTCTTTTTTGCGCGTAAAGCGGCACGAATAGTTTAGGCGTGAGCGAGCTTTGTTTCCCAGGATTTTACAAGTTCAAGAAGTTCTGCTTTTTGAGGCTTCTTTGCAAGCTCTTCAATTAGTGAAGGTGTGCTTGCAAGGTGAGCGATTTTTGAAAGCAGGGCAAGGTGACGCTTGTCATCAGATGCCAAAAGAAAAAAGAGAGTGTGTACGGGTTTGCCGTCCAGTGCACCATATGCGATTGGTGTTTGTAAAAACACAACGGCAACGGCGTCTCTATGGCCTTCCATCAAAAAGTCGCGAGCGTGAGGAATTGCAAAGCCATGTCCTACAGCTGTAGGTACGAGGTTTTCTCGATCCATAAATAGCTCATAAAGTACATCTGCATCAAGGCGAAGAAGGGGAGCTAGGCGCTTCATCGTCTGGCGAATGAGCGACTGTTTGTTGTCGGCGTCTATATCGCAAAAGACATCGCCATTATTGATTGCGCGAAAGAGGTTATAGCGCATGGAGCCGCTTGAGGGCTTAAGGCTTTCTAGTTCTTCGTAGCCTGGTTCTTTAGAGGTCTTTTCCTGCAGCACCCAGGTTTCAATTTCTTGACGGCTAAAGCGGTATGAGCCGTTGATGTTATATGAAGGGACTTTGCCCTCTGAAACCAACTTTAAAAGCACTGTCTCCGGTACGTTGAGTAGTCCTGCCACTTCTTGCAATTCTAGATCCATAGTTCACCTTTAGTCACAATATTTCGAAGAGATTCATTACTTCTTTTGCAGAGCTAGAAGCTATAAGGTGCTTTCTAAGCTCTTCATCTCGCAAGACACCCGTGAGGCTTGAGAGAATTTTCAGGTATTCAGTTTGCTTGTCGTCAGGTCCGCCGATTAAAAATATGAGCCTGACAGGGGCGCCGTCAAGGGCGTTCCAGTCTATGCCTGATTTAAGTACGGCTACAGCAATAAAAAAGTCATCGTAGCACTCAAGCTTTGCGTGGGGAATAGCAACACCCATCCCTATGCCTGTGGAGACGATTTTTTCGCGATCAAATATGGCTTTGCAAAAGCGCTCCGGCTCTGGCAAGTCAATAGCATCGATCGTTACTTTTACGATCTCGTTGAGTGCTTCTTCTTTTGATGAGACATCTAAGAAAAAGACGAGTTTATCGGTTAGATAGTTGTATAATTTCATCTTCCTCACAAAAGGATAAGGTTAATGAATACGGTGTTTTGGTTTTGCCTGCAAGGGATTTTTACTGTGTACCCGTATGACCAAAGCCGCCAGCTGCGCGCTCTGTTGTTGTAAGCTCTTTAGCTTCAATAAATTCCGCCTGAATGCAGGGGGCGATTACCATTTGGGCAATTCTCATGCCATTTGTTACTATAAAATCTACATTCGAGTGATTCATCAAAATCACCTGGATTTCTCCGCGATAGTCGCTGTCAATTGTGCCAGGAGAGTTGAGCACTGTTACCTGGTTTTTAAGCGCAAGACCACTTCTAGGGCGTACTTGCACTTCGTAGCCTGGGGGAATTTCTAAAAAAAGGCCCGTGGGAATAAGCATGGCAGTATGTGCAGGGATACTTATAGCCTCTTTGAGGTTTGCTCTAAGGTCTGCTCCTGCTGCTTGGAGGGTAGCGTATTGAGGGATAAGCTCTTTACGTTCTGCTAGGCACTTTACAGGAATTTTTTTGATCACGAAGTAGTTCTCAGGATGTGTCATGCGCTCTTTCTCCATTCGCAGGCTGTATAATCGAGGATCTTTCCTAATGTATCCTTAAGCTGGTGACGCGATGCAATAATATCGATTAGGCCATGTTTTAGCAAAAATTCAGACTGTTGGGCTCCAGGTGGCAGGGGCTTGCCTAGAATCTGCTCAATAACGCGAGGTCCCGCAAAGCAAATAAGGGCATTAGGCTCTGCGATAATGATATCACCAAGCGAAGCAAAAGAGGCTGTTACGCCGCCTGTAGTCGGGTTTGTAAGAATTGATATATAAGGGCACTTTCGCTCTTGGAGCCGGCCAAGTGCTGCGCTTGTCTTTGCCATCTGCATGAGGGAGAATGTAGATTCTTGCATCCTTGCACCACCTGAGATAGAGACGATAATAAGGGGAAGGCGCTTAGCTGTTGCATGCTCGATAAGGCGAGTGAGTTTTTCTCCAACGACCGAACCCATTGAACCGCCCATAAAGCCAAAATCCATTACCCCAAGGGCAACAGGAATTGACCGAATTTGACAGGTGCCTACTATGCAGGCATCTTCTTGGCCAGACTTTGATTTAGCGCTTTCCAAACGTTCAGCATAGCTTTGCGAGTCGCGAAAGCCAAGGGCATCTACAGCTTCTAGTCCCTGAAAAAGCTCTTTGAAGCTATCAGGATCAGCAAGGCTTGCGATGCGGTCTTCTGCGCTTAGCCTGTAGTGATAGCTACACTTTGGGCAGCAGTTTAGGTTGCTCTCGAGTTCATTTGCATGAATGAGCTCGCTGCAATGTGTACATTTAAGCCAGCCACTAAAACCATCTTTTTTAGTAGAGGTAATTTTAATCTTCGGTTTTTTGCGAGAAAATAATCCCATATTCACCATATAAAGTTTTGTAATCATAAATTGTACGCGTTGACTCTAGATTATATCAAGACAGAATTTTGGGATCGCTTTCAAGAAATTATGTAACACACTAATAAAGAGATACTTATGCTTTCATAGACTATTTTTGAAAAAATATCTAGCAAAGTATATATAAAATAGTTCAAAATATGAGTAAGGGAAGCAATAGGGTGAATAGCCTGCCCTGACGAACAAAGTGGAGGTGTCGTATATGTCACTGGAAAATGCAAAGGAAAATCTCAAAGAATTCGGAAAGGAACTCGGCTTAGAGGACCTTGAATTCGATGAAAATAATACGTGTATCTTGGGAATTGATGATGAGTACTCACTGCACATCACCTATGAACCCAATTCACGTAAGATGTACATCTATTCGCCGCTATTAGATGGCCTTCCAAAAGATGATAAGACTCGCCTCAGGCTGTACGAAAAACTGCTTGAAGGCTCATTACTTGGCGGTCAGATGGCCGGCGGTGGTGTAGGAGTAGCTGTTGCTGAAGAACTCATTTTAGTGCACTCAACGCTTGATATGGAGCACGCAGTGACATCAGCACTAAGAGCCTATGCACCAATATTTGTTGAAATGGTCGAAAAATGGCGCAAGACTTGTCAAGAAGTTGTCGAAGGACGCGATGACGGTGCAAAAGGACCAGCTCCTGCTGCGATGCCCCCTGCACAAGGACGTCAAGGTCCAGCTCAAGGCTTTATCAAGATATAAAATAAAGAGGGCCGGAATCTTATATAGATTCCGGCCTTCTTTGCATCAATTAGTAATTAATTACCAATTTTTTTGCTTTTGTTGTCCAGGCTTAGCTGGATTTTGAGATGGCTTTTGGCTTGGATTTTGCTTTTGGTTTGGATTTTGTGGTTGGTTCTGATTTGGGTTCTGTTCTTGGTTTGGGTTACGGTTTGGATTGTTGAAGCTTGGCATATACTTTCCTTTAAATTTATTTTTTTGGTTGTTTAGGCCCACATATGGGGCTTAACCCTTCTATCTATAAATTCAATATTTTATTCAACCAAAAAAAGCAGTGCCAGATGCAACCGCGAAGACCTCTTCGCGGTTGCATTGTTTATTTTTGAGCGGCTAAGAGGCGTTCTTCAACATTTTTCCAGTTTATGACGTTCCATATAGCCTTTACGTAGTCGGCGCGGACGTTTTTGTACTGGATATAGTAGGCGTGTTCCCATACGTCAATACCAAGCAGGGGAATAAGCCCTTTTGTGCTTAATGGATCTTGATTGTCGCAGGTGGCAATTTCAAGTCTATTCTTTGCCTTATTGTAGCCAAGCCATGCCCAGCCAGAACCTTGTATAGCTACTGCCTTTTGGCTTATCTGCTCGATAAAAGTAGCGCTAGAGCCAAACTCTTTGTTGATAGCATCTTCTAAAGGGCCCTTAGCGAGCGTGCCGCCACCACTTTTTTGTGGAGCAAGGTTTGTCCAGAAGATAGAGTGGTTAACATGGCCACCACCATTGAATTTAATAGCAGCCTGCAAGGCAATCATCTGAGCGACATCATTTTTAGCTTCTGCTTCTGCATACTGTTCAAGTGCTTTATTGAGGTTATTTACATAGGCTTGATGGTGCTTTGTGTAGTGCAGCATCATGATCTCGCTCGCAATAAAGGGCTCAAGATCAGCAAATTCATAGGGCAACGCCGGCAATTTTTCTTGTAGTACCATAACAATTATCTCCTTATTCGTGCCTCTGATAGTAGATCTATTACGTGAAACATTCAAGACGAATTTGGAGGTGATTTTCGGTGATGCGGCCTTTGCAACGGAGGGTAATGTGTTGGAGAGGGGGGCCAAAGAAATGGAAAAAGGCGTCTACACAGGAGGGGCTTGAAAAGTGGATTTCGTCGATGGAGTGAAAATCAATTGGTTCACGAGGTGGTTGATACAAAGTGTCATAGAGGATGCAGTCGCTGTAGCGTATGTTTTGGGTTTCAAAATAGGTTTTTAGGATGGGGCGCGACAGGTTTGAGTGCGGCCAAAAAAAGAAGGGGCTTTTGAGGTCTAAGTCTTTTATAAGTTCGATAATGCCCTCTTGGCATTCATCTTTAGCTGTTAAGATGGTTTTTGCTCCAAGCTGCTGTAGGGCATTAGTCGTTGATGCACCCACCGAAATAAATGGCTTTTGGCAGCCTTGAAAATGCTCTTTGGCGTAGTGGCATGTAGTTTTACTTGTTACAATGATGTGTGATGCTTTTTCTAGATCTTCAAAGGTGCAGTCGTTTCGGGGTAGAGTCTGAATAAGAGGCAGGTGGATAGAGCCTTTTGGGGCAGATAGTCCTACATAGAGTGTTTTTTTCATGAGTCTATGCAGGCAAAAAGCTGTTTCATCTCAGCATCATCACTTCTTGCAATAACAGCAAGCTGGCCTTGATGGCGTGCAACTTCCCCCGGAAGGCGCATTCTATGCCATGAAGTAAGTCCCAGGCGAATAAGTGCGCATTCGGCAACGACAAGGCCTTCAATTTCACCGCGCTCAATATAGGCAAGGCGCTGTTCTATTGTGCCACGGATATCTACAATCTCGGCATGTGGATAAAGCGATTTTACGATCTCTTCGCGCCGTAGACTTGACGTTGCAATTTTGCCTTTTCCCGTAAAGTTTTTTGCCATTACAAGCGAGTCTGAGGGGTCTAATCCCTTTGTAAGGCATATTCGACTTAGGCCTTCCGGAAGTGGGTTTGGAAGGTCTTTTGCAGAATGTATACCCAAACGTACTTTGTGAGTAAGTAAAAGCTCATCTATTTCTTTTGTGAAGAAATCACTGCTTTCCATATAGCGTAAGGAGGTTTTTAGGTCGCGATCGCCCGATGTTTTTATCCATTCCGGATCAAACGTAACATCAGGATAAAAGGCATTAAGTTCTTTAAGAACTTCTGACACCTGTATTTTGGAGAGGTTTGAGCCTCTTGCACCTACTTTAACGCATAAGTTCATCGATAGCCTCATCAATCCAGCTTACAGGGGCAAGCTTCATGCCGCTAGGAAGTGTTGTTGTCATATTTCGTTTTGGCAAGATGCAGCGCGTAAAGCCCATCTGCATGCCCTCTTTTATCCTGGCATCGATGCGGCTTACGCCGCGCACTTCGCCTCCAAGGCCTACTTCGCCGATCACAAGTGTGTCAGGGTCGAGTGAGCGGTTAGAAAAAGATGATGCCATGGAAAGTAAAACGCCAAGATCAATTGCAGGTTCATTTACACGAATGCCGCCTGTTACCGACACAAAAATATCTGATCCATGCAGCTTAAAGCGCGCGCGCTTTTCAAGCACGGCTATAAGTAGGGCGAGGCGATTTGTGTCGATGCCTGTTGCCCTTCGAGATGGCTGCTGGTAATAAGAGTCTGTAACTAATGCCTGCACTTCTACTAAAAAGGGCCTAGATCCTTCTACGGTCGGTATTATAGAAGAGCCGGAAGCTCCGCGCATGCGCTCTTCTAGCAGCAGCATGGAGGGGTTTTTTACTTCGTGAAGGCCACTTGCTGTCATCTGAAAGACAGCAATTTCATCAGTTGGCCCAAAGCGGTTTTTAAAAAGGCGCAGCATGCGAAATTGCTGCTCTTTATCTCCTTCAAAATACAGAACTGTGTCCACAAGGTGTTCTAAAACGCGCGGTCCTGCAATGTCGCCGGATTTTGTCACATGGCCAATCAAAATAGTACTCACTTCGCGGCTTTTGGCTATTTGCATAAAGAGCGATGCACATTCACGCACCTGTGAGACTGTTCCCGGAGCTGATGGAATTTCCGGCTTGTACATTATCTGGATGGAGTCGATGATGACGAGCGATGGCTGTACTTCGTCTATAGCGCGTGTGATGACGCTTGTATCTGTTTCGTTTAAAAAGAGGATGTTTTCTTGCGTAATGCCAAGGCGCTTTGCGCGTAGTGATGTCTGTTCAAGAGATTCTTCACCGCAGACATAGAGTACAAGTGAGCCCTGAGTTGCAAAGCTTGCTGCAATCTGCAGGCTAAGCGTAGACTTTCCTATGCCAGGATCGCCTCCAATTAGGGTTAAAGAGCCGGCTACTAAGCCTCCACCAATAGCGCGGTCAAATTCCTGAAGGCCGGATGTTGTTCGTGCAGTTTTGCCTACGACAATATCCTTTAGGGCAATTGGTCCTGCTTTTGGCTTTGTTGGGCTAAGTGCTACTCGGCTTGAGTGCTCGCGAGTTTCTACTTCTTCTTGCAGCGTGTTCCATTCATGGCAGCTTGGGCACTGACCTGCCCAGCGTAGTTGCTTGTGTCCACACGAAGAGCAGTACCAGGCGCTTTTTACCTTCATGATAGGCCTCTCAAAGTGTCAAGAGCTTGCTTTGCAGCAAGGCGCTCTGCCTCTTTTTTATTGTGGCCAAGACCTTGTCCAATACACTCATGTTCAATAAACACGCCGACACAAAATTGGCGGTCGTGATCGGGGCCAGATTCTTGCATAACTCTATATGAAGGAATTTTTTGCCAGCTTTTTTGAGTAAATTCTTGTAAAAGGGCTTTATAGTTTTGTTCGGGACTATTCAACACATCTTTGAGGTCGTGTTCAAAGTGGGTTAATAAAAATTTTCTAGCCTGATCAAGCCCGCCATCTAAATAGATGGCTCCAAGAAGCGCCTCAAACATGTCGGCAATGATGGAGCTTCTTGCTCCGCGTCCTGCCTGGAGTACTTCACCGCGACCTACAAGCATAAATTCCTGCAGGTGTAGCTCATCAAAATAACGTGCGCAGGCTGTACTTGATACGGCGTGGGCGCGAAGGGATGAAAGCTTGCCTTCAGTAACGTCGGGTAGGTTTTTATACAGATATTCTGCCACAAGAAAGTTTAATATGGAGTCGCCCAAAAATTCAAGTCTTTCATTGTCAAGAAAGACGGTATCTCTATGTTCATTAAGGAAGGAGCTATGGATAAATGCGCGTATAAGTAGCTCTGGCTGAGTAAAGGTATAGGCCAGGCGTTCTTGGATGGCAGGAACTTGTGAAAAAAGCTCTTGGAACTTCATATGAATTAAGGGTACAATACTTCTTTGTTACCCACAAGAGGCAAATGTGAAATATAGTATTAGCCGCGAGCAGCACTTCTTTTTTGATGAGAGGCACTACATAGAGTTTGATGAATTACTTTCTGCCGATGAGCATAAAAAGCTTGTTGAGGGCATAAGTGAAGTCGCAAATGTGCGACGCGATCTGTCACATGCTGTTGAGGGTATAAAGGCTATTTCGCATCTTCCGCGCCTTGCAAAGCTTGCAAGTGAGCTTACACATAGACGTCCACTCAGATTTGGATTTGATCAGCTTTTACGGCCCCCTGTTACTATAAAGAACCTCTATAATGAGGTTTGCATCCGCGGGCTTGTTGCCGTGCTTTTTTTGAGTGTAGATAAAAATTCTTCTCACGCCGTATTTGCAGATCCTGTTTGTGATCTTGCGCTTTTGCCACTAGATCTTACAAAGGAATACTTTGTTATTGGCTGGGCAGAAGATAAGGCTCTTTATGTATTTCAGCCAAGTGATCACTACACGCACGAGCTTAAAAAGCGCGGCTATGTCTTTGGCGATAGGCTGATAGAACGATGGCATCCAACCCTTACACGCTAGTTGATAGCGGCAAAGAAAGTGCCGCTTTTCAGATGGAGCAAGACGCCCTTTTATTAGAAGGAGTGGAGCGCGCCGTTTTGCGTTTTTTTGAGTTTACGCGGGGTGCAATTACCTATGGCTACTTTATAGATCCTACTAAATGGCTAAAAGAGCCTGTAACTAATAGCGCAAGGCGCCCAAGTGGTGGGGGACTTATCTTTCACGGTACAGACCTTTCTTTTACTATAGCCCTACCTATAGAACATCCCCTTGTGCAAAAACCGGCACTAGAGCGTTATCATGCTATTAATAGCCAGGTAGCTTTAGCAATAGAGTCGCTACTTCCAAAAGCGAGTTGCACCTTGCTCGATGTAGAGGTTTCTGATGGCATCGATGAGCTATGCATGGCAAATCCTACAGTATATGACATCATGTACAATGGCAAAAAGGTGGGTGGCTCAAGCCAGCGCAAAACTAAGCGTGCCTTTATTCATCAATGTTCACTTTTTATTTCACCACCTTGTTGGAATGAAATTTCTGAAAAACTTCTTGAACCAGAACGAGTTCTACCTCTTTTTAAGGCACATACCGGCAGCCTTCTTTTAGATGAGGTTGAGGGGTTTCGCGAAAGTCTTAAAGCAGCGATGATTGAGCGATTTAATTTCTAATTTTTTTTCTTTTTTTTATTGACCTATATTCTTTGGCAGCTTACGGTGAAGGATGCAATTAGTATTTTATATTTGCTTCCGATGCGGAGGCATTTATTCATCAAAATGGAGGAAAACATGTTAAAGAAGTTCTGTACGCTGGGAGTGCTGGCTGCATGTATGCAGTTTAGTATAAGTACAGTCGAAGCAAAAGATCTAAATTTTGCCGACTTTTCGTTAGACGGTAGCGATGTTATCGAAAAAGCTAGAAGACATAATAGTAGTACCGAACGTGGTCCTCGCGGCCATCGTGGAAAAAAAGGGAAGCACGGCTCGACTGGTCATACAGGTAGCACTGGTTTACCTGGCGAAGAAGGCTTGCCTGGTCCAATGGGTCCACAGGGCGTTCAAGGTATTCCTGGAATTCAAGGTCCACAAGGTCCTCAAGGTGATACAGGCCCACAAGGTCCAAGAGGCGACATTGGCCCACAAGGTCCACAAGGCCCACAAGGTCCTCAAGGTCCACAAGGCCCACAGGGTGAACCTGGCGAAAAAGGCGATCGCGGACATCGCGGTAAGCGTGGTCAGAAAGGCTGTAAAGGTGATAAGGGCGATCAAGGACCTGCAGGTCGTGATGGCCGTCTTGCTCAGCTAAAACCTCTTAGCTGCGACATCTATGTAGATGGTTGCACACTAGTGCCAGCTCACGAGCAAACAGGTTCTATCGCGGCTCCATATTCATCCATCCAACGCGCTGTAGACAAAGCAAAATTTGCAGATTGCACAAGCTGCAAGAACTGCCGTACTGTCAACATTTTAATTGCTGCTGGTTGCTATAACCTTGGCGATGATGATGATCAGTCAACAATCAATATTGCAGGCGCTACAAAAATAAACCTTATCGGTTTAGGTCCTGTTAGCCTTGGCGACTTTACTTCATGCGCATGCCAGCCAGAAGGCGATGATTCACGCGTAAGCATCGTATGGTCACCAACAGTATGTGATGTGTCAAGCGGCGTTCGCCCAACACTTACAATCACAACACTAAACACAATTGCAGATTCAATTACTCCATATCAAAGCTATGCGAACAAGTTCCGCATCAGCGGCGATGTAGTAGTTAATGCAAATGCTTGTGGCGATGATTCTTGCTCAGCATCTACACATACATCATCTTCATCATCTACAACAACAAATGGTGTTCATTATAGACATCATGCAAGTGGTGGCGTTCGCATCCATAGCGATGGCGATATGACAAGATGGCATTCATCGACAAATAAAGCTTCTAACAGCTCATTCTCAAAGCGTTCATACTCTAGCGATGTGAAAAAGAATCGTGGAGATAGCACGTACAGAAAGCATTCAGGAAGCCGCATTTTGCGCACAGATTCAGGCAGCACCTGGGCAAGCGATAGCTCTGTCAAGCTGCACCTCAATAAAGACAGCGGAACAATGCGCCGTTCAGATAATAGCCTCTATCGCGACTCTTCAGGTCACGAAAGATACAGCCATTCATCTGGCACATCACACTTTGATAGAAGTGATCTACCAAGTGATGTAAGCTCTTCTAGCAGCGTTGCTGGAAAAGTAAGACACCATCACAAGTACAACCACGCTAACAATGCGAAAAAAGCAAAAGGCAAAAAGGCGAAAGCCCATAATAAGAAAAATGCTAATCTTAAAGTCAAAGGTAAGAAAAATGTCAAAAAAGGCATTTGGGACTTCCTTGGCATACGCAAGAAAAATCAAGAACAGATGAATACTGAACTTGAATTTAGCCCACTTGTACAAGATCCATCATGTGCTCTTAACAACTGCGACCTATGCATTGCATCTCAGGTTCAGTTTAATGGCGCAACATGCTTGCCAGCAGAACTCCACCTTAACGGTGAAGTATTTGGAAACGTAAACGTTACAGGTATAGCAATGCTCTACATGTATAAGTCACGTATCCATGGCTTTGTCAACGCACAAAATAGTGACCTCGTTGTTGCTGAAAGAACCCGCTTTGACAGCACTGTAAATATTCATTACTATGGATTTGTATCATACTCAGAAATCCTTAACGGTGTAACAGTATCTGGTACACAGCTTTGGGATTACGACAATGGTATTGAAGGATCCGGACCTCAGTGTAACAGCCTGTTCCTGACAGGATTCTTTAACACATTCTTCTGTGGTGACTTTACAGGCCCAGAGGGTTCCTGCTTCACATTTGATCCTGTAACAGGATGTTCATTTGTGAACAACGGTGGAACGCTGAATTCAACAGCATGTCCGCTTGTAAATTACTGCTTCACACCGTGCCCTGGTTTTGAAAACACGGCTGCTGGAACAGTAACTTCCTGCACACCTGGTGCAACAGGACCATGCCCAGCATGTCCAACTGGCCTAAGCTAAGGAAGAATAAATCCTTATAACAACAAAGGGCAGGCAGCCTAAGTGGCTGTCTGCCCTTTGTTTTTTACCCTCAAAACATTCGGTCTCGGTCTCGGGTTTTTTGCTATCGAATTTTCTTTGATTAAACCACAAAAATTGATAAGATTTCTCCTCTTAAACGAGGATGAATGACTATGCTAGAATTTTTTCGTAGATATCAACGCGGTTTGTTTATCGTTATCACTGTAGTGATCGTGATTTCCTTTTCATTTTTTGGCACGTTCCAGACCTTTTCAGGTAGGGAACAAGATGACAAAGTGGTCTTTACGGCTCTTGACGGCACAAAAGTGCGCTCATCAGACGTGCAAGACATGGTTGCTTTTTTAAGTGCTGATTCTCATGACTATCTTATGTTTGGTTCAGGTAATCCTCTAAACGATGGAGCGCTTGCTAATGATATTCTCGAAAGTGGCCTTGCTCAGATTATTGCAACTCCATACCTCACAGAACTGGGACAAGACCTTAAAACTCGTCTAGAGCGCGAAAAACGCTATAAGACCTATGTGCATCCTAGAGCGCCATTTCTCACGTCAGAGCAGATATGGAGCTACTATGCACCAGATATTAAGAGTAACTACGATGTCTTACGTAGCTCAGATAATGCCGTAAGTGAAGATGCCTTTTTAGCACGCGTAAACCTTTATGTAGCAGAGCGTCGCTTTCCTTCACCATACCTCAAACAGTTTTTGCGTTATCAAGAAGCTTCTCACAAGTGGCTGCCGCAAGATCCAAATCTGCAGTACCAAGACCTGAGCCTCTTTGGCTATCACAATGCTCAAGACTGGTTTGGAAGGCAGTTTATAGAGCTTGCTGCACAGTTTATCATCAACAGTGCAAAGCTTGCAGAGTCAAAAGGTTATGAAATTACAAAAGAAGAAGCAGTAGCTTCGCTCTATCGCTCATCAGAAGATGCCTTTCGCGAAGCATCAGCGCGCGGTCTCGTATCCGCAACAAATCCCGGCGACTTTTTTCAGGAACAGCTTCGACGTTTAGGTATGGACCAATCTCGCGCCGTTAAGGTGGCAAAAGATATTCTCCTTTTTAGAACGCTTTTCTTTGAAAATGCAGATTCTATTCTTGTAGATACATCAAGCTATAAAGACTTTTACCATCACCTCAACGAGTATGTCGACATCGACCTCTATAGGCTTCCGGAAGATCTTCGCTTCTCTAGCTTAAAAGATCTTGAGCAGTTTGCCTTTTATGTACAGGCTGTGAAACTGCCTGTAGAAGGGTCCAAAAATCAAAATCCGATAAGCCTGCCTATTGCAATGGCTTCTCCTCAAGTTGTAAAGAAAGTCTATCCAGAGCTTGTAGAGCGCACATACAAAATCAAATACTCCGAAGTAAATAAAGAGTCACTTGAAACAAAAATTGGCGTTAGAGGCACCTGGGAATGGCAAGTAAGCGACAAAAACTGGCAAGATCTCAAAAAGCGCTATCCAGAGCTTACAAAGAAAGATGATGCAAGTGTTGAAGCGCGCTTAAAGATGCTTGATGCACTTGAGCCTGCAAAGCGTGCCCAAGTAGATACCTATTCTCGCCAAAAGATTGTGGATGAGAATCCAGAATGGCTTGTACAGGCTCTTGCCGCTGCTCCTAAGACAGAAAAAGAAATAGCGCTTCGCCAGCAAGGCGGTAAAACACCATTTACCGGTTTGAAAAATACTGTAGAGCTCATGGCACTCTTAGATAAGGCGCCTCTTAATGAGATCTCTATAGACCTTTCAAAGTACTCTCAAGATAACGTACATTACGTGCAGTTGCAGGTGCTTGAAAAAAGTAGCCCAGAGCGTGTTTTGAGCTTTAATGAAGCAAAAAGTGATGGCACCATGGATCAGCTTTTGAATAAAGCACTTGAGTCTAGCTATCCACGTATACGTGGCAAAGAAGCTTCAGTCTTTTTAAAGGATAATGGCGACTGGAAGCCATTTAAAGAAGTCAAAAAAGATGTTGCCCGCTACTACTTTGCCGATTTATACCGCTTACTAGATCACCAGATCGAAGTGTATAAAAAGAAGATGCCACACTACACAGACTGGTCAAATCGCGAGCAGGCACTGTTAGCAGTTGCCTTGTTGCCCTATGTCCAAGAAGAAGCGCATGATGTGAAAGAGAAGATAGCCTCCGCTCAAGAGTGGCCAGGTGATGAGAAAAAGAAAGACCAATTTTCCCTTGTAAAGTCTCGAGAGCGCCTTGTTCGCTCAGGACCTACTTATGTAGTAAATCCAGAGCTTGCATTTAGCCTAGAACGAGAAATTCTCTCTCCTGTAAGTGACTACCAAAATAGTGGTCCTTGTTTCTTTATCGTCTTAGCAAAGGGCTTTATGCCTTCGCAAGAGCTTTTAAGAAACAAAGTATTAGATGAGCGCGAGATGCTTGGTAAAGAAGCTATGATGAAGCTAGCGTCAGATGTGCTTACTAATATGCAAAAGAAAGGTGCCTATAACCTTTCTTTAACAGGCGCTGAGGGTGCAAATGCAAAGCCTTGAAGGCTTCCTTCCGGTCGACTTCTTCTTTTCAGAAGAGGTCGACTGCCATGAACTTGATGATCCTTCTCCAAAAGAGCTATCTACTACCTACCTACTACCAAATATAAGCGCCGTCTTTGGCGAAGAGACTTTTGCAGAGATGTACATGGGCTGGCATCAGAGCGGCCTTGCTTTTCAAGTTGTTGTGCAAAGAGAGCATGCGGAAGCTGTATTTTACCCCGATTTTCGACAAGGAGACTCTATTGAGCTCTTTATCGATACTAGAGCCCTTACGACAAGCAAGACAACACACCGCTTTACCCACCACTTTTATTTTTTGCCAGAAGCCTTTGAAGGACATATGAAAGGTGAGTGTACCCGCTTTCGCACCGAAGATTCCCATCCATTATGTAATGAAGAGCAGCTTAGCCTTAACATCACCAAAAAGCGAAAGGGCTATACAGCAGCTATCTTTATTCCTAAAGAGTGCCTTGTAGGATACGACCCACAGGCTGGCTCTCGCCTAGGCTTTACCTACCGTATCAACAGGCCAGAAGCCGCTAGCCAGCATTTTGCTATGACGGTAAGCGAACAACGAATAGACACCATGCCTTGCCTTTGGTCAACACTATACTTGAGGACATAATGAGAACGTACACAAAAACCCATGAATGGATCGATAAAGAGGGCGATGTAGCAACAGTGGGCCTTACCCAGGCTGCAGTCGATGAAATTGGCGAGATAGTCTATGTAGAGCTTCCTCAGGTTGGCAAATCAATACAAGAGGGCTCTGAAGCTTGCGTTATCGAATCTACAAAAGCTGCAATAGACATTGTGTCGCCTATCTCTGGCCAAGTTGTTGCCGTTAATACTGCTTTGCAGGACAACGTCAATCTACTTAACACTTCGTGTGAGAAAGATGGCTGGCTTTTTCGGATAAGGGTTTCTGACTAGAATAAGATTAAGAACCTTTTGCAAAACTCGGGACATTAGCAACAGGATGGTTTCTGGGCTGGGATTTTGAGAATAATAAAAAATAACAGGATCTCGCTTCGCTGGCAGGATCGGGCAGGATCTGGAATAAGAATTAATAATAAAAAATGATAATAATGATAAAGCGATAAGAACGATAAATTAGATAGTTACTCTTGTTTTTTTATCGATATTATCATTTTGCATTTATCCTGCCCGATCCTGCCAGCGAAGCGAGATCCTGTTATTTAATATATAACACACAGTAACATCGGATAACTTTTGCCTTCTTGCCCGGACCTGTATGCCGGTTTAAAGCATGTTACGTTTGAACAGCTGAGTTTTGCAAAAAGCTC